>DAOWAN010000054.1 GCA_030634545.1 Candidatus Nanohalarchaeota archaeon | reverse complement strand
CATGGGGTTTACAGGAGAATTATGCTGAATTGGGAAACAAATGCTTACCCGCTCCCTGGTTTCGCCGCCGGGGTGTTTCCCTCTTTTATCATTAGAATTTTACGAAGTTCGCAGCAGGCGCATTTGGACGAGGCGTAGCGAAGCTGTAAAATTCCTTGTTATATCCAATCGCAGACTACGGGCGCAAAAAGAAATAATGCCTAAAAGAAAGAGAAAATGAACACTATAAAATACACATTATTGTATGGAAAACTATATATAGGTTATTCGCCACAATAAGTAACAACTATTGAGTAATAAAGAGGTGTTAAAATGTCTTGTATATATGGTGATGTTTTCAGTAAAATCTTTTCTGAAGTTAGTACATATGGTAAGAAAAACCCTTCAAAGATAGAAGATGGGATAAGTGATATTTTTGGGAGTTTGTCAGAGAAATTTAATTCTGAAACTTCTGTCGAAGACCATTTGGGGATGGTCGTTGGTCTTGGTGCAATGGCATTGGCACTAAATGAAGTTGGAGTCCCGACAGAACTAGCTCTTGCACCTTACAGTATAGCGGTAATTGATGCAGCAAAACATGGATATGATTCGATACCTCAAGACAACCCATACGCAGGTAATGGAATATCTCCTGCTAATCCATAGAGATCATATCATTTGATTAATAATTTTATCTGGAAAAGGTACGCTATGTCAGCGACTTCTCCGCCTCTTCAAGGCTACGACATTTCAGTTTAATTTTTAGAGGGGACTTAACAAGCAGCTTTACGAGCTTTATTGCTACGCAGGTCGCCCAAAATTGCTCTAACGAGCAACTTCGTAAACCTGCAGAATATCAGGTGAGTTTTGACTAAGTTAAAATCTGAAAGCAAAATCACGGAGTAATATGTAGCCTAACTGCTTTTATTATCTTTTAATTCATTTAACCTGTTTAGTGTCAGGTCAAGATATTTCTCTTCTTCATCTATACCAATATAGTCTCTTCCAAGCATATTGGCAACTACTCCTGTAGTTCCGGAACCGTTGAATGGGTCTAAAATGATATCTTTTTTGTCTGTGCTTGCAGTTATGATTCGCTTGAGTAATTCAATGGGTTTCTGTGTCGGATGCTTTCCAGATATTTTCTCTTTTAGGGGTGTGAGCGGGATTGTCCATACGCTTCTCATCTGCTTTCCTTTTTTGTTAATCTGATCTGAATCCCAGTTTTTCATAATTGGATAGTTGAACTTATGTTTTGCTTTTTTCTCTTTTTTTGCCCATAAAAGTGTTTCGTGGCTGTGTGTGAAATACCTGCATGACAAGTTAGGGCTTGCGTTTGGCTTGAACCATGCAATCTCATTCATGATATGAAACTTGAGCGCCTGAAGAGCGAAACCTACCTGATAGATATTGTGCATTGTTCCTGAAATCCAGATGCTGCCGTTTGGCTTCAGGACGCGCCTGCATTCATCAATCCATTTTGAAGTAAAACTGAAATCATTGATGAGCCCGCGGGATTTATCCCACTGCGCTTTGTTTACGCTTACCATTTTGCCTGCACGGCATGTAAATCCGCCATTGGATAATTTGTAGGGGGGGTCTGCGAAGATCATGTCGATTGACTGCGGGTCAAGAGATGGGAGTATGTTTAGACAGTCTCCTGAAAATAATCTTACATCTGCGCAGGAATAATACAGATTGAAATTTGAAAAATCGATATGCATTGATCGATCAGATCGATCCTAAAGCTTTATATAATGGATCATTGTATCAAAAGAAATCATTACAATTATTGTCTATATCTCCAGAAATCATACTTACTTTAGAAGTTTGTACTTTCCCTTTGAAAGGAACTGCACAATATTATTGTCTCTTAAAAACTGCAATTGCTGTCGGATTTTAGCTTCAATATGCAAATTATTGGGATGCAATTCCATTAAATATTCCTTGCAATGATACACTTCCTGAAGAGTAAACTCATCTTTATCTAAATCCTCAACACATTTCAAGACATCGGAGGTCCATCCTCTTAAATTTGGTCGTCTATTGTTCAAAAAATTCATTCTTTCCCATATCTTGTGTACTTTTGATTTATCTACTATTTTTTCGTTTTTGATGATTGTGATTCTACCATTATGAGGAATTCTAGATAATAGTATATTACACCCTGTCCATCCTGCTCTTCTTGCGTTAGCGGATAAAGGATTACGCTTTTCAATAATTGATGTTGATATGAAATATCTTGGGATTAAAAACATATTTTTGATAGACCAGTCATCTTTTGAGTAATGCATTAAGAGGAAATTCGGCGCAGAATCAGAAGTTACAAAATGATTCATAGTATAGTATTCTCCGTCATTTATTTTTCTTCTGAATTTCGTAGCTGAACATTTTAACTGATATTCATGGGTGCATTTAGCGCAGATGAAATCAATCACTTTGTTATTATTAGAACATCTTTCGAGATTATCATTAAGGCAGGACGGGCAATACATTTCATTAGAACACCAATCCTCTGACAGGTTTCTTGCAATCTGAGATTTACTTTTATAGCGTTTAAATACATTTTCCTGATATATTGACAAATTCATCCTGGACATAGTCATACCTCTTTTTTCCAACTCATGTAACCAACTATCAACTGAAAAATCAGAGGAGGATGGTGGATATTGGAGAATCCTGAGCGGGTTCATTGTGGGTTCTGAAGTTATACACAATGAAAATCATAGGATTATGGGGTATATTGGAGAATCCTAAGCTGTTTCATTGCGGGTTCTGAAGTTATACGCAATGAAAATCTATCTAACTATTTACTCACCCTCAAGCCTTATATGTTTTTTATGTATCTCCGTTATCCTTCATCATCAAAAACTTTCTTGCATCTCAATATCTCACCATAACTTATATATACTCATTACCCCATAATCTTAATGTAATAGTAGCTAACAAAAACAACTAGCTAGGACAAAAGCGCCACGAATAACCAGAAATTACAAATCTGGCGCGGATAATATAATACACAAATACAGGTGGAAAAAATATGCCTCCAAAAGAAGTAGAAATTCCAAATGAAAGAGATGATTATGAAATAATTCCGTTATCGCCTCTTAGGCGTCTTGAGAAGCGCATGGAGACTATAGAGACTACAAAATCTATGTCGCATCTTGAAAGGTTTATTGATAAGATTATTGATATGGTTGAGTTGAATCAGAAAATTGTGGATGAAGTCATTGGAGCAAACCAGGGTTTGAGGGAAGATATATCTATACTTATCTCTAAAATCGATGATTCGCAGTCTAAGATGTCTGAGTTCATAGAAATTATTAAAGAGGCGGGAGAACAGGAAAGTGGTGAAGCATTATCTAAAGAGTTAATAGAGGGTGTTGTCAAACCACTGGTTGATCAGATTGAGACTGCAACTAATAAATCTGCTGAGAGTACTACCATGATGGCAGATACGTTAGCAGCAATAGAAAAAAGGATGAAAGCTGCGCAGTTGGGTAATCAGAGTGCTCCTGCGCGCGGTGCAGCAAGTATATTACAAAGAAGGCGTCCTATGCCGCAGAATGCGCCGCCTCCACTATGATTATAAACCGGTATTGATATGAAACTAGGTCCTAAAAATATTGAGTTGTTCTTTGTTGCAGTGTTAGCAATAATAACAGTAGTTGAATTTCTGCTTCTCTCTGCAGGAATCATATCCCAACAGATAATACTTACACTGTTGAATATGACGATGCTGATGGTTGTCGGCGGCGAAATAATGATCTGCATATTGCTGCTGAGAATATACGATAGAATTGTAACAATTTCAGAAAAGAAAAGACATTGAGTAGAGAGAGAGTCAAATATAGTAATAAAAAACTTTGCTCACAAAACACTCTATTGAATAATAATAATGAGGTAATTTATATGTCACAAGAACAGGTTGAAGCTAAACATTTCAAAAAAGGCAGTTATATCATGATAGATGAGGTTCCATGCCGCGTAGTAGACAATGCGAAATCCGCGCCAGGCAAGCACGGTCATCTAAAATGTAAGATAGAGGCAATTGGACTTATAGATAACAAAAAAAGAATGATTATGAAACCTGGTCCTGCAAAAATTCCGGCACCTATAGTAGATAAGCGCATAGGTCAGGTGGTATCTGTATCCGGGGACACTGCACAAATTATGGATATGTCAACATATGAAATGTTTGAAACACAGATTCCAAAGGATTTAAAAAGTACAGTACAGGAAGGTAAAGAAGTAGACTATTGGGTAATTGCAAGTGTAAATGCAATTATGAGTGTCAGATAGATTCTTTCTTTTTTATACATTTGATTATTGTATTTAGAGGAGCATCTGTTCTGATAGTATGTCCTCCAAATGCGCTTTCTGAGGCACTATAGCCTTTCTCTTTTAAATGAGTCACAAGATAATCTCTCTTGAGAGTATCCAGTTTATTTAGACTGCAAATCTCATGAATATCATAGAGCAGTCCATCTACTTTCGATTCTTCGCGCAAAATATCAACAAATTTCTCCATTTTCGAATCCATAGGCTCAATCATCTGCACAAAATCAATATCTATCAAACTGCCAGTATAGAGTGGTCCGGCATAGTCATATTCTCTGCCGCATGCACACAGTTCTTTATTAAAGAGAGAATATTTTCTTTTCCCGCATTTACGGCAATAAAGCAGATACCCTAAAGCTGCAACTGCATTGTCTGCGCAGCTTCTGCTTTTTTTGACTTTCCCAAAAATCCTGTAATAATGGCGGGAACAAAAACAGAGCAAAGGCAAAAACCCTTTATCATATTTCGAAAGCGTACGAATGATATGTCCTGTAAGTATCCGCACACCTGTTTCATGCATCACATCGGTCTTAAGAGACATTGCACCATACCTTCGAAGACAGGTCTTTGGATAAGTGCCTGCAAGTGGACCTAAATCTGTTGCAGTGATACCCAGAAGTCCGTTGTGCCTCACAGCCCGCGCAGCATTGTCAAGAAATGGCGCCGGCGACCCAAAGGGATCAATATCAATAAAATTGAATTTATTATTGTGCATTGACAAAAGAATATTGCCTTCCAGATGCTCACAGACAGCTCCGGTTACCTTATTCAACTCCACATTCTTTTTAATTATCTTAAACGCAGTTGGATTTGCATCATTCAAAAGAGCATAATCCACACTTGGCACTTCCAGCAGATACCTGATGCCCCTGATGCCGCAGCCGGAGAGCAAATCACAGATAATCATCTTTTCATCTGTTCTCATCTGAACAGCTTTCAGGCATGCGATAGAAATATCACGGTTGAACTTCATCTCAGGGTTAAAAAAGACAGGATCTTTTTTAGTGATTTTGCCTTCATAAATATGCACTTTAGCTGCACCTTCATGAATCTGTTTTGTTTGCATAGTTGTAATATAAATGACTAATATTTAATAATTGTCTAAACATATCCAAATCATTTTTAAAAAAACTTATCCAAACAATAATCATGAAACAGAAACTTCCTGAGCTCCTGGTCCCTGTAAAAGATTTCTCTTCTCTTGAAGCTGCAAAAAAATGCGCGGATGCTATCTATTTTGGGACTAAATATCTCACAATGCGCGCAAGACGCGGATTCAGGCTATGCGATATTAAAAAAGTTGTAAAACAAGCTCATGAGAACAACCAGAAAGCATATCTTACAGTAAATACTGTTATCTATGAAACTGATCTTGAAAAGATGCAAAAAACAATCACAAAAGCACAGGAAGCTGAAGTAGATGCTCTCATCATCTGGGATCCATCTGCAATTGAATTTGCAAAATCAATAAAAATGCCATTCCATATCTCAACACAGGCAAATATATCTAACAGCTTAGCTTCTCAATTCTATAAAAAACAGGGGGCGCGCCGCCTGATACTTTCCCGTGAACTTTCGCTGAAAGAGATCAGATCAATAAAAAGAAAGACAGGAATTGAAACAGAAACATTTGTACATGGGGCAATGTGCGTCTCAATATCCGGGCGGTGCTATCTTTCAAGTTATCTTTACGGTGCATCTGCCAATTGCGGAAAATGCCTCCAGCCATGCCGAAAGACATGGACTCTGACAGACGATGAAAACAATAAGCTGATCTGCGATGGAAAATATCTGCTCAATCCAAAAGACCTCTGTATGATAGAACACATACCAGACCTCATAAAAGCAAAAATTGACTCATTTAAAATTGAGGGTCGCTTAAGACCGCCCCTATACACAGAAACAGTCGCAAGATGCTACCGCAAAGCAATGGATGCATACATGAACAATGAATATACGCAGGAACTTGCACAAGACCTGAAAAAAGAACTATCTAAAGTCTATAACCGCGGATTTTCAACGGGTTTCTACTACAAGAAGCCGGATGCATCAGCATTCAGCTACAATGCATCTGATTCCCAGGCGACATATACGCGCACGCAAATAGGTATAATCACAAATTTCTACCCTAAAGTCATGGTCGCCGCAGTCAGACTCACTGGCGGATCATTAAAAACCGGTGATGAGATAACAATCGAGGGTCACACAACATATCTCCACCAGGAAATTGGCTCAATGGAAGCACTTGGAAAACAACAGAATACTGCGCCAAACAATACGCTTGTGGGTATAAAAGTCAATAAGAAAGTGCGCAGAAACGATATGGTCTATCGTGTAACTAAAAAATAAACCTAACTCTAATCGCAGTCAAGACAAATCACATAAGAAAAATAAACGACCTGAAATAAATCAGGCATTTTTCCACACAAGATTAAACATTGGTTTTGCAAACTTCTCTGAGAAATGATCTGATGATGTCCAAAATGATACATCCTGTGAAGAATGGGTCTCTTTATCATCTGTGAGTGCCATCACGACTTCAGTATCATCTGAAACTATCATTCGACCTGCAGGAATATGTCCTGCGCCTACAGTAAGTTCCTTTACGTCCACAGTACTTCCCAGAGCCTTGGCAGCATCACGGTTCTCATCAGTCACAGGAGCAGCAATCCTTATCTTAACACCCTTATCTACAGCAGACTGGATAAGTCCTGAATGCTGAGTATAAAGCTCTTTTAAGCCAGTCTCTGTTGTAATAATATCTACACTTTTTGATGCACCTTTAAGCATGGTTTCCATCTGCTGGTGCAGTGCATATCTTCCTTTCAATGCACCGGACAGGTCAGCGGAATCAACAAGTTCAACACCAGTAGAATGAAGTTTTGCAAGTTCATCCAGTGCAGAACTTGTCTTAAACTGTTCGATTCTATCGACAGATACGTCCATCTTCTCTTTCAGGCGGTTCTTTGCTCGATCCATGGCTTCGGAA
Organism: Candidatus Nanohalarchaeota archaeon; assembly: GCA_030634545.1. Lineage (GTDB taxonomy): Archaea > EX4484-52 > EX4484-52 > EX4484-52 > B79-G9 > B79-G9. Next base: position 6,098 of record DAOWAN010000054.1, on the reverse strand, counting down.
GGCGCAATTGCAACATATCTTAGTGGCTTTGAATGCTGGACAACAACGAATCCCTTGTCGGCAAGTGATTCAAGAACATCGTAAGACCTTGATCTCGGTACTGTTGCCATTTCTGACAATTCACCAGCAGTAGAAGTCCCACGGGCAAGTAATGCACTATATAACTTTCTCTCGTATAGATTTAACCCAATACTTTTCAATGCATCAAGCGTTTGTTCACTTATCATAATAATTCACCCACCAATATATTCTTTATAGCCGACAATCCGTTCTGTCATTAAAACAGTTACTTATTTATGACTCTTATAGGTTTATATATCTTACTCATCAGTTGTCCATAATTTAGATTTATAATTTCTATTATCTTTTTTAGTACATATCTTTATATATTTTTAGTTTTAATCATCCTTTAGTGATAAAAATTATCCCCTCATTCTCTGGCATCCAAAAAGCTCTTCAACTCTTGAAAGGCAATCTACTTCATCTACTCCCCTGTCATCCCTAACCTTGGTCAAACGCGGAAAACGCAATGCATAGCCCGAAGAATAATTGGATGACTTCTGAATTTCCTCATAAGCTACTTCAACCACCAGGAACGGAGCAATATCAACTGCATTCTTCTTCTCCCTCAAGATATGGTCTGAAAGAGCTTTTGTCATGTCATCAAAACTAACTCCTGTGTCTGATTTTTCCTTAATTCCTGTACCCATTTTACCGATTGTCAAAAAATTGCCTGTTTCTTCATCCCTGCACGCGAGCACAAAACTCGAAAGCCACCCTGAACGTTTGCCTTTGCCCCACTCAGCACCGACAATCACAAGATCAAGTGTTTCCATAATCGGCTTAAGTTTTATCATATGTCCTACGCGGGACCCGGGTTTATACGGAGCCTCAAGATTTTTGAACATCAGTCCCTCATTACCTGCGCTTAATGACTCAGCGTAAAATTTATCTGCAACTTTGACATCATCTGTAATCTTCTGCTTTGCTACAACCAGTTTATTAGGAATCTCTTTCACTATTGAGCGAAGGCTGCTCCTTCTCTGCAAAAACGGCATCTTCAAAAGCATTTTCCCATCAAGATAGCTGATGTCAAAAAGATTCACAACTACGGGAATTTCGGATGCAGTCTTCTTAATATCATATTTTCTCCTTATCCTCTTTGAAATCTTCTGGAACGCAAGATAATTTCCGGTTACAGTATCAAGCCCCACGGTCTCTCCCTCTACGATACATTCTTTTGCAGAAATCCCATCCCGCACATAAGATACAACATCAGGAAACTGGTCTGTAACATTTTCAAGCCTTCGCGTGTATATCCGGATATCATCGCCTTTTTTATGTATCTGCATCCGAAAGCCGTCATACTTATATTCAAGTGCTGCCGGTGTACCTACTACAGAAAACGCCTCAGCAATTGTCTCTACTTTCCGTGCAAGCATCACTTTGATGGGTCTCATGACATTCATCTTAAGTCCTGAAAGCCCTTTCTCTCCGGCATCCAGCGCTAGTTTTGCAACAATCCCGTAATCATTTGCAATCTCATAAGCTTCCTCAACTGTGTTAACTATTGACTTTTTCAGGTTATTACCGATATCAGCGTCATCAACAAACACATATTCGGCACCGATATTCTTCTGGAAAAAACTACTTGTCTTTTTAATCCCTTCTAAATCTTTCACGATTATAGTGTTCTCTTTTTCGAAACTTTCGATTATCTCTCCGTCACCTGACCTGAGCGCATCCATTATCTTGTCTTCTGCAATGATGGTCTTTCCTTTCATGGTCGAAAGCAGGGTCTCAAACCTCTTTTTCTTCCCGTTTTTCTGAAAGAGCGTCGATTTCCAGTACACATCTGCAAAATACGCCTTGGCGATAGCATCTCTCATGATGCCTTCGGCAACACCAACACGGAGATCTGATAGAACTGTTCTTACAATAAACCGCGCATCACCGGGTGAAGCAAGACTTAGCAGCTCAGCTATCAGGACTAGTTTCTTTTCCTGTGACCTGCGCCCTTCAAGACCTGCAATCTTTTGCAGATTGGAATAGACCTTAGAGACAGGGAGCGCCTTTTGAAAAAGCAGTCTCTGACTTTTCTTTTTAGCAAACTCCTCGGCAACAGTCCCAAGATCACCGCAATCTTTCCATTTCGCGATAATCTCATCTTCCCTGACGCCGTCTGCTTTTGATATAGCTTTGATCATAAGATTTGAGGCAATACCTATAACCTCCTCACTCCATAAAGGAAAAGCGCGCCCCATAACAAGCTGCGCAATCACTTCAATATCCTCGCGCGGTGTCAGGACAAGCAGTTCAGAAACAATTCTTGTCTTCTCAGTCTTCAGGCTGGTCTCTTCAAGCTTTCTATAATAGTCAACAAGCAAACAATACTCCATAACGTAATAATACAGAGTATTAAATTTAAGAAACTAATGAATATATAAAATACTGGACTCAAATAAGTGCCCATGGGAAACTACGAGTCACTGGCTATTCTTCTGTTCATCGCATTGATTGTATATATATTTGACAGGAAAAATTTCACTCGCGAAGGCATTGTCTTTTTAAGAAGAACAAAAAGAGGTCTTGAAATAATTGACAGTATTGCAAAAAGGCACCCGCGGATAATAACGTTTCTTGCGGATGCAGGCATAGTGTTCTCATTCGGTCTCATAGGATTAAGATACCTATTCATCCAGAAAAAAATTGAAGGACTTAAAAGAGTGCGCCATTATGCAACATATCTCCTCATCTTTACACTGATCGCATATATAATATACCCTGTGTTTTTTCTGGGTCTAATAGAGGCATTCAAGATACCTGCTGCATTTTCAAGCATAGTTGTATTCATACTGATTGCTTCCACATTCCTCTTTGGGGTGTCTGGCTATGGATTCATGACTCTCCTTTTCGGTGCGTTAACCATGTCCGGGTCAATAAAGCTTGTCTTGCCAATAGATCTGTCTGATGGTTCGGGGGTGCCTCAGGAAGAGTCTACAGTACCGATTTTCTATGTACCAATTATCGAATGGCTCATATCGATATTGTTTATACTTGTAGTCCATGAGTTCTCACATGCGATTGTTGCACGTGTCGAAGGCATAAAAGTTAAATCTCTTGGCTATGGATTTTTTGGACCTATGCCGCTCGGATTTGCAGAACCGGATGAAGAAGAGATTAAAAAAGCCAAGTCTCTTACTAAAACCAGAATATTCGGCGCAGGCTCATTTTCAAATATAATTGCAGCAGTGATTCTGCTCATAATATTTATTGGCACAATGACTGCCGGTATATCCTCCGGGGCAATCAATTACCAGAACAGCGGAATCATAATAACTTCTGTAGATGCAGGCATGCCTGCTGGCGTGCTTCCGAATACGACTATCGGGTCTCAATTAACTTTAGTAGATGGAATCAATATCACAAATATCTCTGAATTTGTCAGTATAATGGGTACTAAATCTGTTGGAGATAAGGTAATTCTCACTATTGATGACAATGAATATGAACTGAGTCTTGTAGAAGATCCGCAAAACAAGACAAGAGGCATCATTGGCATCAAAGTAGAACAGATGCGTGAAATGGGTTCCGGTGCATTTATAACAAGCTTAGTCACATGGATAATCCTGCTCAATATAGGTATTGCTCTTGCAAATCTATTTCCACTGCGCCCACTTGACGGCGGGCTTATGCTTGAGGAAGTACTTATTGGCGCAAATATCAAAAAGAGAAAGAAGACCGCGGAGATGATATCCAAAATGACTCTCTTCCTGCTCTTGTTCAGCCTTATAATGCCGTGGCTCATGAACCTTTTCGGATAACTTCATACAAAAGATATTATGTTATGGAGCGGAGGGAGTGATTCGAACACTCGTAATGGGATTTGCAGTCCCACGCCAAGCCGCTAGGCGACCCCCGCATAAACATTTTATGGAAATCGTGTATTTCTGAATTTTAATGTATCGTAAAAGTCATAACTATTTCATGGCATTACATGCCACGCTTTCGAAGACTATTGTCTTCAAAATAGACGATATGACTTTTCCATATCCTTAAAAATCACTTTGTGATTTTTAGGATCCAGCAAACTTCGTTTGCCCGGATAGTTAACGCCTCTTGGTTTTTGGTTAAATTTGTCTATTTAGTAACGACATTAACTATACAATTTTTATCTTTGGACCATCATGTGAGTCTTGTATGATGTAGCCTGATTCTCTGATTATTTCTCTGAGTTCGTCTGATTTCTGCCAGTCCTTCTTTTTTCTTGCAAGTTCGCGCTCTTCTGCTAAATTCAATATATTTTCCGGTATCTTTTCGTCTTTTACTTTTGAAAACAGACCAAGGACATCTGCAAACTCGCGGTAAAGTGCGTGCATTTTTTTGAGGACGCTACTGTTTTTGCCAGCCCGCAGGTATTTGTTTGCAAGATGTACAAGCTCATGGAAGGCTTTTATTGCTTCAGGGTTGTCAAGGTCGTTACTCAGGGCGTCCCTGAATTTTTTTCGGATTTTTGAGAGTGCTTTAAGTGTCTCTTTGTCTTTCGGATAGGATTTGCTGTCTTTTTCTTTTAGGGCGAACCGGAGGTTTTCAAGTGTCTCTTTGAGTTTCTGGTAGTTGTTTTTTGCGTTCTGTGCAAAGGCGTCTGTGTAATCCAGCTGTTTCCTGTAGTGTGATGATATGAACATGTATCGTACTACGTCGCCGCCGTATTTTTCGACGACTTCAGGGAGCGTGAAGTAGTTGCCTTTGGATTTGCTCATCTTTTCGCCGCCCACTATGAGATGTTCGCCGTGTACCCAGTATTTGACGAATGTTTTTCCTGTTGCGCCAACGGACTGGGCTATCTCGTTCTCGTGATGTGGAAATATGAGGTCTACGCCGCCTGTGTGGATGTCCAATGTCGGACCGAAAGCGTTCATGGCCATGGCTGAGCATTCGATATGCCATCCCGGTCTTACATTGCCCCAGGGGCTTTCGTAATATATACCGCGCTCTATCTCGTCTTCTGACGATGATTTCAGGAGTGCAAAGTCCTGCGGATTGTCTTTTTCGTATTCGTCGACATCTACTGATGCACCTATCTTTATCTTGCCGAGATCTATTTTTGATAGTCTGCCGTAGTCTTTGAATGATGATATCCTGAAATAGACTGACCCGCCTTTTTCGTAGGCCATGCCTTTATCCACTAATTTTTTTGTGAGGCTAATCATGTCTTTTACGTTCCCTGTGGCTTTGGGGTAGGATGATGCGCGCTTTATGTTCAGCATATCAAGACCGCGGAAGAATTCTTTTGTGTATTTTTCTGTGAATCCTTTTAATGACATTCCTGCTTTTTTTGAGTCACGGATTGTCTTGTCGTCTATGTCTGTCAGGTTCATGACAAGGTTTACTTTGTAGCCGAGGTATTCCAGAACTCTGCGTAAGTTGTCGGTCATGAGGAAAGATCGATAGTTTCCGATATGGGGCATGTTGTATACAGTCGGACCGCATGCGTAGATTGCTACTGCGCCTTCGTTTATCGGTCTGAAGACCTCTTTTTTTCTTTCCATGGTGTTATAGAGTTTCAGCATTTTGGTCACGTCTAGAATTTCATCCAATTTTTATGATTATAAGCGGGATTGATGAGTGTGATAGTTACCTCCGGATAAAAAGAGTGATAAAATTTATCAAAAAGAAATAATCTGTGTTTATTTTTAGGATTAATTGAAAATGGTTCTCTTTCAATTATTGATGCAAACACGTCCACCAGTCATAAGACTCACCATTAGATGTTTCTTATGGTGCGCGAAGATTTATATGTTTTGTGATAGGGTGTCAGGATATTTTTTCCATTACTATAAGTTATCCATCAACCATCACTTACAGTACATGGTCTGTCCAAAATCTCGTTTTAGCAATCAAAATAAGCATTTGAAGTCATCAAAAAAATGCACTTTTCACGGAAATATATTTTAGGGTATAGAGATTTTTTCCGTGATAGATTAATTCTAAAGAATATGCGATATTAGAAAAGAATAAGAGTGAAGTCACCCAACTATTACTCACCAAAAACAACAGGAGGGGACTTCAATGAATTTATATCAACCAACATTAAT
>DAOWAN010000065.1 GCA_030634545.1 Candidatus Nanohalarchaeota archaeon | reverse complement strand
TCACCACATGTAGTCACAAAATAATCAACATCCTCCCGTGCAAAACTCACAGAAGTACCATCACCACCACGCGAATGATCTACACCTGCCTTTTCAACCAACTGCGATTGCAACAAAAACCCAAACTCAGCTACCGAAAAAACAGTATAATTATCAGGTCTGCCATATAACGTATCATACATCCATGGCTGCACCCAGCTATCCTGAAGCATACACTCATCAAACCCAAGAGCATTACCCTTATTCAACTCAGTCAAATATTCAGACATATAATACACCTCAGAAGGCAGATTATTTTTCTCCGGCAAAACCAGCAGATACCCTGCAAAAAAAGAAAAATACAACACAAAAAAAACAATCGCAAACCGCCACCCATTCTTCGCAAACCTTCTCAACTGAAACGCCGCAAGCAAAGACACAGGCACAAAAAAGAGATACAACATCTTAATCGGCGTATAAAGCTGAAGCACAGTCCTCTCCGCAATAGTAGAAATAGAAAAAATAAAATAATTCACCAAAAAAAGCAAAACAAAAACAGAGATAACAAAAGCAACAGCATTCGCAAAAGCAATCAAACTCACCGCCCTCCCAAGAGAAACAAGCCTGAAATACCCCAAAACAGCAAAAACAAAAATACACAAAACAAACAAATTTGGAACAAGTATACCCCCATGCATCACAAAAGAATTCAACAATGTAGACTCATGTGTAACATAATGAAGAACCAACCCGACTACCTCAACCGAACCCACAAGAAGAGCAGCCATCATATACTTCAAACTCCCCCTGAAATAAACCAGAATCGCAAGAAACATAATCGCAAAATAATGCGGATAAGACATCAACGCAACCAGAGACAACACTAAAGGAAGAGCAGAACCCTTATTTTTAGCACAGAGAATAACTAAATACATAGACGAAACAAAAAAGAACGTAGCAAAACTCTGCACAAGATACCCCTGCTCAAGAAGCATAACATTGACAAGACTGAACCCATAAAGAAACGATGCAATCAACCCCGCCTTCTCATCAAAAACCTCCCTGCCGATCAAAAAAACACCAAACGCAGTCATGACCTGCATAACAATAGCAATAACAGAAGACACAGAATACGCATGAAGAACAATCGAATTAAAAATCGCAAAAACACCATAATAGATATTAGGATATACATGAGAAAAACTAGGAAAGCCCTGCATCTGCGTAACCAGCCTACTTTGTGCAACATTCAGCCCAAAATCAACATAAGAATGAGGATATATCATATAAGGCAAAGAAACATAAACATCAAGCAAAAGCAAAACCAAAAGAATCAAACCAATCTCACGCAAATACCTGACCTTAACCCCCTTGACCCTCCTGACAACAAAATACGAACCAACACCGCAAAAAACAATCACAAAAAAACTCAACTGCGCACTAATCAAATGCAGATATCCAAGATATATCCCGAAAACAGAAAGCATCCCGAAAAAAGACACAAACCATAAAAAAAACTTATGCATCATAAAACAAATAGCAACAAATACTTATTTAAATATACCCAAAACTCAATCACTGCCTTGCTTCAACTTCCTGACAAGCTCAGACGCCCTAAACAGACTCTCGAAAGTACCGGCATCAGACCAGAAACCCTTCACATAACAAACATCCATCTTGCCCTCCTTTATATAACCATCATTCACCTCAGTAATCTCCAACTCTCCCCGCTTTGAAAACTTAAGCTTTCGTATCCTATCAAAAACAGTATTATCATAGACATAAAACCCGGTCACAGCATAACCCGAAGCAGGCTTCTTTGGTTTTTCTGTAATCGCAACAACTTTCCCATCACTCATAGTAGGAACACCAAAACGCTCTGGATCAGGAACATCCTTAAGATAAATCCTTGCCCCATCAGAAAAATCCGAAACAACAAACACATCCTCAAATACATTATCCCCAAGAACAACAGACACCGAACCGCCATCTGCGAACTCCTCTGCAAGAGCCAATGCCTGAGCAATCCCCCCTGCCTCATCCTGGACAGCATAACTCAACCTCACGCCAAACTCCTTACCGGAACCAAGAAGCTCCAAAAAATGACCGGCATGCCCCTTCCCTGAAACAATCATAATCTCCTTCACACCCGCAGCAATCATGCTCCTCAAAGGATAATAGATCATCGGCTCATCATAAAGCGGCAAAAGATGCTTATTAGTGACCTTTGTAAGTGGCATCAGCCGCTCACCTGTCCCGCCCGCAAGAATAACTCCTTTCATAAAAACCAAATCCTAAAAAGACTTAAGCAGGTAAATTTATTAATTTATACACATAAAGAACACCCAACAAAAGTGTTAACATGAACGTACTAATCACAGGCGGCGCAGGATATATAGGCTCAGTCCTCACACGGCTCATGCTCGACAGAGGACACAAAGTCAAATGCCTCGACAGAATTTTCTTCGGAGACGAATCCCTGAAAGAAATATCAGGCAACAAGAACCTGGAAATCATCAAAGACGACATCCGGCGATTCGACGGAAAAATACTCGACAACATCGACACAGTAATAGACATGGCAGCCCTCTCAAACGACCCATCAGGCGACCTTAACCCCGAAAGCACCATGAACATAAATTACAAGGGCAGGGCACGCGTAGCAGAACTCGCGAAAAAACACGCAGTCAAAAGATACATACTCGCCTCATCATGCAGCATCTATGGCTTCAGAGAAGGCATACTCGACGAAAACACACCGGCAAACCCACTCACAACATACGCAAAAGCAAACTATATGGCTGAAAAAGACACACTCGCCCTATCAGACAACGAGTTCACAGTAACAGTACTAAGACAGGCAACAGTCTACGGTCTCTCTCCAAAGATGAGATTCGACCTGGCCATCAACGGCATGACCCTGGGATTCTACAAAAACAAGAAGATACCAATCATGCGGGACGGAACACAATGGAGACCCTTCGTCCATGTAAAAGACACAAGCAAGGCATTCATCCAGACCATGGAAACAGAAATAGAATTAATTCAAAAAGAAATATTCAACATCGGCTCAAACGAACAAAACTATCAGATATTCCCACTCGCAGAACTTGTCGCCAAATCCATAGGAATTCCATTCAACTACGAATGGTACGGCTCACCAGACACACGGTCCTACAAAATCAACTTCGATAAAGCCAAAAACATCCTGAAATTCAAGCCAGACAACACCCCGAAAGAAGGAGCAAAAGAAATATACAATGCACTGGAAAACAAAGAAGTGACAGACTCCATGAAAACCTCAACCGTAAAATGGTACAAAAACCTGATAGACATGGACAATTTTCTAAAAAACATCAAGATTGACGGGAAAGTACTATGAAAATAGTCATCATAGGATCAAAAGGACAACTAGGTTCTGAACTAAAAAAAGCATTAAACAGACACGAAACAATACCTATAGACCACGACATCATCGAAGTATCAGACAGAAACTCCTGCAACATCATACAGGAAAAAAAACCCGACATCGTCATAAACACAGCAGCATACCACAAAACAGACGCATGCGAAGACAACCCAAAAGAAGCTTTCTCCATAAACGCAATCGGTGCAAAAAACATCACCGACATCTGCAAAAAAATTGGCGCAACATCAGTATACATAAGCACAGACTATGTATTTGACGGCACAAAAAACACACCATACACAGAAACAGACACACCAAACCCAATAAACACCTACGGAATTTCAAAACTTGCAGGAGAGCAATACACAAGACTTGCAGAAAAACACTACATAATAAGAACATCAAGCCTTTTCGGAATCAACCCTCCACGTGGAAAAGGAAGCAACTTCATAGACACAATAATAAAAAAAGCACAGGAAGAAAAAGAAATAAAAGTCGTAGAAGACATAATAACCTCTCCCACCTACGCAAAAGACGCAGCCGACATGATAAAGACCATACTGGAAAATCAACTGCCATACGGCACATACCACATCACAAACAGTAGCTATTGCTCATGGCACCAATTCGCAAAATCAATCATTGAAAAAACAAACCTCAACACAAACATAAAAGCAACAAAAGCAGAAAAAAACACCACAGGAACAAAAAGACCAACATTCAGCGCACTCAAAAGCACCAGCCTCGAAAAACACAACCTGAAAATGAGACACTGGAAAGATGCCCTCAACGATTACCTGGAAGAAAAAAACCAGAAAAAGACCCCATAAAGATAAAAATAATCCTCAGAAATTAAAAATCATGAAATATTGGAGAATCCCAAGCTTTTTAATTGTCAGGTCATACCTCATACACAATTAAAAAGAACAGAAAAACAAAGGAGTGTGACATATATGGAAGACATGGAACCACTAAAAGCATGCAGAATATGCAAAAATACATCATTAATAAAATACCTCGATCTCGGAAAAACACCACTCGCAAACGCAATTGTAAAAAAAGACGACATTGACAAAGAAGAGAAAACATTCCCGCTCGAAGTAATGTATTGCCCGCAATGTCACCTGTCCCAACTAAGCGTAATAGTAAACCCAAAAATCATGTTCTCAAATTACCCATACAGATCTTCCATATCAAAAACATTCATAGAACACTGCAAAGAGATTGCAGAAATCTTCAAAAAATCATTTGACTTCAAAGAAAACAATCTGGTAATAGACATAGCAAGCAACGACGGATGCATGCTGCAGCAATTCAAAGAAATGAACTTCAAAGTCCTTGGCATAGACCCAGCAACAAACCTTGCAGATATAGCAAACAACAACGGAATCGAAACCATAAATAAATTCTGGAGCATACCAATTGCACAAGACATACTCAACACAAAAGGACACGCAAAAATAATCACAGCAACAAACGTCTTCGCGCATGTCAACGACCTCAACGAATTCGTAGAAGGCGTAAAAACAGTTCTGGACAAAGACGGAATATTCATGATAGAAGCCCCGCACGCCCTTCAGATGATAAAGCACACCGAATTCGACACAATATACCATGAGCACCTATCATACCTCCTGATCAACCCACTCAAACACCTGTTCACAGAACACGAAATGCGAATATTCAGAGTTGACGAAACACCCATACACGGTGGAACAATAAGAGTATTCGTATGCCACAACAACGCAGAACACACAAAAGAAGCATCAGTCGACAAAATAATAGAGCAGGAAAAAAACGAAACTCTCTATAACATCGAAGGATACAACGAATTCTCAAAAAGAGTCGAAAAAACAAAAAAAGACCTCCTGGAACTTCTCGACGAAATAAAAAAAGAAGGAAAAAAAGTAGCAGCATACGGAGCATCAGCAAAGGGAAACACACTCCTGAACTACTTCAACATAAAAAGCGACAACATAGAATTCATTGCAGATGACACACCAGAAAAACAGAACCATTTCGCACCCGGAAGCCACATACCTATATTAGAATCCAGCGCAATCGAAAGAGAAAACCCGGATTATCTCATGCTTCTAGCATGGAACTTCGCAAAGGAATTAATCAGAAAAACAAGCGATTTTGAAGAAAAAGGCGGCAAATACATAGTACCTGTCCCGGAAGTAAAAGTTGTGACATCAAAAGACTATGAATGAACAATTCATCATTCAGCACCGACAAAAAGACACCTACGCCCGGCTCCAATCAAAACCTATGCCCTTATCATAAGGATCTATTCTTTCTTCATCTGGATTTTTCGCATCATAACTCTCAGTCATATGGTAAAACATCAAAACAGGCTTATTTCCAAGAACCTTATAACCATGAGCAATTTCCTTCGGAATAAATATCAACATCGGCTCATTCTCACAGGCAAGTATAACCTGCGTCTTACCATAAGTAGAAGACCCCTTTCGCCTATCGTAAAGAACAACCATCGCATCCCCGCAAGCCACAAAAAAGAAATCATCCTGCATCTTATGCCAATGGAACGCCTTTATAACCCCAGGATAGGTCAAAGACACAGCAGTCTGCCCAAACTTCGAAAGCAGATTATCATCATCGCGCAAAATCTCCATAAAATAACCGCGCTCATCCGGATGCTTTACAAGCTTTTTAACAACCACACCAGAAATATCAGACCCCATATAATCCACCAACAATTATAATATTACAATACCCTCAATAAAAATAAATACTTAATCCACTAAACTCAGATAAGGTATTACTCATGAACTTGAAAAAAATTGAAAAATATTACACTAAAAGATGGGAAAATAAGCAAAGACCACTGGACATGGCATACGTAAATTACATCATTTATAAATTCAAAAAAGGAAAAATCCTGGATGTAGGATGTGGTTTTGGCGAGCTAATAGCCGTTTTGCGAGAATTTGGATTTGAAGTTTATGGACTTGTAGCAACCAAGTACGAAACAGACGAATGCAAAAGAAAGGGACTGAACGTAATACAACATGACGCAAGCAAGAAATACCCATACAAAGACTCATATTTCGACCATGTAATCAGCATAGGCAGCATCGAACACATCCCAGATTGGAGCAACTCCCTTAATGAGATGCACCGCGTCCTGAAAAAAAATGGAAACCTACTCATAGAGACCCCAAACCACAGCATTTTCAGAAAATCAAAAAAATTCAAAGAAAATAAGAAAGACTTCGACATTGTACACATAAAGGAATTCGATTATGAAGAACTAATAACTGAACTAAAAAAGAGAGAATTCAAACATATTAAAACACACAGAAAACTATTTTACTATCCGAACTACTTTGCCTGCCGAAAATTAGACATCTTACCTAAAAAGAAATTACCTTATTTGTTTATAAGCTCTAAAAAAACAGATTAAAGACAGAACAACATATCACTGAAACCATAAAAACAAGACGCGATGAGACTACAATGAGAATTTGTTACTTTGGATCATATGACAAAAACTATACAAGAAATAGTGTAATAATTAGCGGTCTCAAAAAAAATGGAATAAAAATAATAGAATGTAACTCGAAAAACAAGCACATCTTCCGATTCTTCAAACTAATCTCAAAAGGATTAACTTCAAAATACGACATGCTATTCGTCGCCTACCCAGGTCACCTCGACATGTTCCCGGCAAAAATTATTTCTATAATAAAAAGAAAACCAATAATATTTGATGCATTCATATCAACATATGACACAATGATAAATGAATGGAACTACGGCACACGACACAGCATCAAAGGAACGTACTATCATTGGCTGGACAAGATATCATGCAGCATGGCAGACATGATACTGATAGACACAGAACAGCACATAGACTACTTTGTAAAAGAATTCAAAATCAAAAAAAATAAACTCAGATGGATTCCTGTTGGCACAGACGAAAGTAAATTATTCCCACGCAAAAAAACAAGAAAAACAGATAAATTTCAGGTACTATACTACAGTCATGTACAACCTCTCCATGGATTCCCTCACATCGTCGATGCAGCAAGACTTCTCCAAAACGAAAAAGACATTGAATTCATCTTCATCGGAGGCAATAGATGGTTCAGAGACATAAGAGACAAAAACAAGAATCTAAAAAATGTAATATTCAAAAATCCCATACCATACAAAGAGATTATAAAACATATCACGAACGCAGATGTCTGCCTTGGCATCTTCGGAACAAGCATTAAAGCACAAAACGCAATCCCAAACAAAGTATATGAAGCACTTGCAATGCAAAAAGCAGTCATCACAGGAGACACAAAAGCATCAAGAACATTTCTAAAAGACAAAGAAAACGCAATCCTATGCAAAACAGGAAGCGCAGAATCAATAAAAGACTCGATACTATTACTTAAAAACAATCCAAAATTAAGAGAAAAAATAAGCAAAAAGGGTTATGATTTATTCAAAAACAACTTCACAACAACAAAAATAGGACAGCAACTCAAGAAAATAATCACAGAGAACTTCAGCCGATAATTCCAAAATCAAACGTCAGTCATTTATTCAAACACTTGAACAACACCTGAAAACCATTACGCTTATAGATTTTCTCCTCAACACAAAAATGCGTTGACAAAAACTTTTCCCAATTTCTGAAATCATTAAACTCAGAAATCCAATTATAACCATGAACCTCTGGCGCATGAACCCACCAGTCAATCGGCTTATAACCCCGCAAAACACGGATAAAATTTTTAGGTAATTCAAAGAACAGACAGAGCTTCCGCAACGGCGTCGGTAAAATGAAAACAAAAACTGAATTCGGTTTAGTTACTCTCTTCAATTCAGACACCAACATCCTTTTATCTGGTATGTGCTCCAATACATTATTTAACAACACACCATCAAAAGAAGAATCATCAAAAGGCAAACAAACGCCATCTGCAACCAAAAAAGTAGCATCAAGTTGCCTCCACGTTGAAACTGGCTTCAACTCAAAACCAATAGCATTAAAATAAGACGTACTTTCACCACGTCCACATCCGATATCTAATATATTACGATTACTAAACCACAACTTACATACTTCAAGCATTTCAAGATAATCTTTCCGATTCCACTTGGTTTCAAATGGAAAAACACACTCATTCATAAAAGACATACCCTAAATTAAAATACTAAATATATAAAAATATATCATTAAAAAATAGGACAGCAACTCAAGAAAATAATAACAACACCATAGTAACCGCTTAATCACCAATCCATTCTAAAATCATATCTCTCCATTCCTTAACAAACAAAACATCATTTCCCACGATTAAACTTCAGAATAAATACTGTTTTTAAAGAATCACAAAAATACAGAACATCACGTTTTCTAGGGATTATCTCCACGTGCACATCAATATATCTTAGATAATATACCAACACCCCCCTAGAAACAAACACGCTAAGTGTTTGCGCAAGAATTAAACCATAAACACCGAACAAAGGTATAAACAGCAACCCAAAAACAATCGTAGACATCAACGAAGCCAATTTAGACCTCGCGACTACATCCATTCGATTCAAAGACATAAACAAACTATGCAGTGGATCAAGCGAAGATATAACAAACAAAACAGTCAACAGAACAATGAAAACATATGCCCCAACATAGCTGGGAAATAATAATATCAAGACATACTTTGAAAAAAGAATAACCAGAACAGACAAAATCATAGTAACAATCAAAGAGAACTTAATAGTCAATGAAAAGTACCTAGAAATCTTTCGCTTATCAGTTGAAAACCCGGACATATAAGGCAAAAGAACCTCAGACAATGAGACGATAGGTGTTGAAAGCACAACAGACACTATTTTAAAAGCAATATAATACATACCAAGCTCATTATCAAGAAGAAAAATACCCATAAAAACCAGACTAATTTGATTTTCAATCCTGTTCAACAATGTGGTAGGAATTCCAAAGATACTATATTTCTTTAGTTCCAAAAAATCAATAGGAGCATTAAGAAACTTCAGACCTTTTAAATGATAAGCAAGAAAAACTAGACCGCATATATTTGAAAAAATCATCGCATAAACAACACCAAAAAGACCATATCCTAAGATAACCACAAGCAAAAAAGCAAGCGACAGATTAAGAACAGCAACAATAAGATTAAACTTTAAATTCTTCCCAAACATTTTAAATGAACTGAAAATCCATGTATAAAACAATGTAAAAGGAATAACTAAAAGCAAAAAAGATGTAATCTGCAAAAGCTCATAATTACTTCTACCAAGACGAAACACAATATCATCTGAAAACACATAAAGACCTAAAAAAAGTAAAACAGAAATAACAAACACACCAACAAAATTATATCTAAAGAACCTTCTGGATTTCCACCGCGGCATAAAAACACTAATAATACCACCAAAATAATAAATTCCAAAGGTCCCTATCAATCCCAAAGTAAAAGAAATATAGTAACTAACAAGACCATATTTTTCAGGTCCCAGATAATTAGCAATCAAAAAAGTATAAACCAAACCAGAGAAAATAGTAATAACTCTACCGGAATACGAAAAAATTCCGCTCTTCAGATATTGTATCTTCTCAGACATAAAAATCACATAAAAATCCAGTTTTAAGACACCCTCACAACAACGTAAGCACAACCGCCATCAAACAAGCGCCCTGAAAAACTTCAGATAATCCTTAACAACTCTGTCAATAGAAAAAAACGCTTCTGCCCTCCTGCGTGCCCTCTGTCCGATTTTCCTCCTTAACCTTGAATCATCAAGTAATTTGAATATAGCACCAACAAAACCATCAACATCACCTGGAGCCACAAGATAGCCGCAATCACCTGCAACCTCAGGCATACCAGTATCATTAGTCACCACAACAGGCTTCCCACAAGCCATAGCCTCAGCAATTACAGAACCAAACGTCTCAAAATAAGACGGATGAAACAAAACATCGCACGAATTGTACACACGAGGCATATCCGCATATGGCACAACACCTAAAAGGATTACATCCTTCCCAATAACAATACCTTCCTTATCAAAAACATTAGAAAATCGACCCATTGTTTTAGTACCTGCAACCAGCAATCTCAAAGATGGAAATTTTTTTTTCAGTTTCACATAGACTTCGATTGCAACATCTGCCCCCTTACGTATAGAAATACCACCCATAAAAAGGATTGTCAAAGGATGATCACAGTCATCCATTGGTTTAAAAACACCTAAATCAACACCATTATTAATAACAGATATTTTTGCTTTTTCAATCTCATAAATTCTGGATGTCTCATCTTCCACATACTTGCTTGGAACAATAATCCTATCAGAATTTCTTAGACAAACATTTTCCCACATTTTCGGGAAAAGAAGATTGGTCTTAACCCTGAACTCCAAATACTTATCATCTATTGGAATCTTATCCAGCCAACCACCCCAAAGCCCTTTAAAAGACAAAACACGGGGAACAGAAACCTTCAACTTATTCAAATACCAAAAAAGACTCGCACCGTCAACATCCTGTGAATTAACAATATCCGGCTTCTCACGAAGAACACTCTTCAATCCAGACGTCCCAAGAAAAAAATATTCCAGAGAAAGTGGTTTGATGCTTGGAGAAAAAGTCCTGACTACTCTGATATTACCAATATCTTGAGTTTTTGAGTATTTCGGCCAGCCTCCCGCTAAAACAGTAACATTTTCAGTCTTAGCTATCCTCTCGACAATATTATAAATCAAAGGATACGGACCAAAGTTCATCTTGTCTTTTTCCCAAAAATAATTTGAAACAAAGAGAATATTCATAATAGAGACACCCATAATATGGAGATAGCCAAATCATTATAAAAATAACTAAACT
>DAOWAN010000090.1 GCA_030634545.1 Candidatus Nanohalarchaeota archaeon | reverse complement strand
CTACTGTTGCTGTTGTTGTCCCGTCGCCTACTTCGTCGTCCATTGTCTTTGCTACCTCTACAATCATTTTTGCTGCAGGGTGCTGTATTTCCATCTCTTCAAGGATGGTTACTCCATCGTTTGTTATTACAACGTCACCCAGGCTGTCTGTCAGCATCTTGTCCATGCCTTTTGGTCCGAGTGTTGTCCTTACAGCGTCTGCGACTGCTTTTGCAGCTGCGATGTTTGCGCGCTGCGCTGTTTTTCCTGTATCTCTTAGAGCACCTTCCGGTAATATGAAGATGGGCTGTTGTCCTTGTCCGTTCATGTTATCAATCCTCCTTTTTAGTAAATAGATGTTTTTTGTCTATAGTCTGTCTTTTTTTATTAAGAATGCAATAGTATGGTGAAAGTTTTGCTTTTTAGATGACATGACTATTGCATATCTTATTCATAATGTAATTTTATATAATTTTGTGTCTTTGGAAGATGAAGTGCGGGATGCATTATTCGTATTCAAATGGTCTTGGGGTGTTGTTTTGTGATTTTTCCGGTCTCAATCTAAAAATGCTCTCTATTTCTACTGGGATATTTTATTGAAAGTATTATATTGTAGAATATTTGAAAATTCTTTGCAGGAAAGTGTATTTTTATGATTTTTCGCTGTATGCAAAGTATGAACGGATAATAAAATCACTTAGGATTCTCTAATTGCTACGAATATCCCATTATTTTTCGTAAATCCATGAATCTTCGTTCTTATCGTACTCGACTATCTCATCGATGTCAAAGAATAAGCTGATTTCTTTTTCTGATGATTTTGCTGAATCTGAAGCATGTATGAGGTTTCTTCCTGTGTGCATGCCGAAATCATGTCTTATTGTGCCCGGAACCGCATCTTTTGGGTTTGTTGAGCCGACCATCTTTCTTATTGTCGCTATCGCATCTTCGCCTTCAATTATCATTGCCACTACGGGACCGGATTTGATGAAGTCGACAAGACCTGCGTAGAAACCTTTGCCTGAATGTTCACTGTAATGGGTTTCAGCTAGCTTGTGTGATATCCACAGCATTCGTAATCCTGCGAGTTTTAGTCCCTTGTGCTCGAATCGCGAGATTATGTCGCCAATGAAACCTCTTTGTACAGCATCGGGTTTTAGCAGAACGAGGGTTCTTTCTATTTTCATGATAAATCACAGAATATTAGATTATTTTTTGGCTAGTCTTTCGCTTTTGCGCTTCCTGTAAAGTGTAGTCCATTTGACTTTTTTTGCAAGCCTGATTTTGGAGTTTCTTTCACATTTGGATGTGCAGTAGTAGCTTATTGTTCCGTCTGATTTTACGGAAATAAGACCTTTGCCTGTTGCGAGTGGTTTTTCGCAAAATGTACAGTTCATAGTCATAAATCACACCGTGTTATTATTCTATTACTCCTGAATCTTCCATGTCTGATTCTTTTACCATCAGTATGTCGCCGATACGGACTGATCCGATTACGTTTCTTACGAGTACTTTGTTGCGTTTTGATTCGCTGATTGTTGTACATCGTACTCTTGTGACGCCTTTTGCACCGCTACGACCCATGATGTGAATCACTTTTGCTGGTAATGCCATATTAATCTTCCTCTTGTGCAGGGGTTTACTTTTTCAGTTCCCCTATTTTTTTGATTATGTCTTCAATCTGCTTTTTTCCTTTGCCTTCGTCAACTACAGCTACTGCGCCGGTCGGTACTTCTATGCCGCATGCAGCGCCTAGTTCCTGCT
Source organism: Candidatus Nanohalarchaeota archaeon (assembly GCA_030634545.1). GTDB lineage: Archaea > EX4484-52 > EX4484-52 > EX4484-52 > B79-G9 > B79-G9. Next base: position 6,496 of record DAOWAN010000090.1, on the reverse strand, counting down.
TGCTTGGAACTGTTATTACAGGTACATCTTTCTCTTTGCAGATCATTGGTATGTGCATGACTACTTCAATTGGGCTTACGTCTTCTGCGATGACTACGAGTTTTGCAAGACTGCGCTCGATTGCCTTGGTTGCTTCGTTTGTGCCTTTTCTTATGCTGCCTGAGCCTTTCACTGCTTCGAGAGCTTCATATACTTTTTCTGCAATATCTTTACTTACTTCAAAATCGATTAATTTTGCCATGTGTAACACCTCATATTAAATCTCGGCTGTGCCGTCATCAACTTAATGTTTTCATTGGTAGAATTCATTGTGATGAGTTAAGATATGATTCAACAGGATTTATTCGTTCGAATAGTTTTAAATAGTTTACTATTGTGAGTGAATCGGGAATTTCATATCCTTAATGTGGAGTTGATGTTTTCTATGTCTTCTTCTATGTGCTCAAGTTTGTCTACGCTTTGGGTGAGGAGTTCTGCACCTTCTTTTTTGTTGCCTTTGAATTCGTCCATGATTGCTCTTAGGCTGCGTGAGTTCCCTTTTAGGGAGTATAGAATTTCTTTTACTTCCCTGTATCTTTCGAGACTTATGAAGACAGGACCTTTTACCTGAGACATCCTGTGTTTTACTTCTTTTTGGAGAGGGTCATGAACTGGGGTTATTGGGACTTCAATTGTCTCTTGTTTTTCAGGGATGTTTTGCGCAGATGGTTGTTGTGCTGGTGGGGCTGTCCTAAGCATTGCGGGTGGCTGCTCTGCTTGTGAAGTATAGGATGCTGGTTTTGTTGGTGTTGGCACGGCGTTTAAGGTTCTTGGTTTTTGTTTGTTAGTCAGTGGGTCTGGCAGCGGAGGCAGTCCCAGTTCAGGGTTGAGTTCTTTAGATTCTTTTTGCATTGCCTTTGACATTATATCTGGTTGGGGTGGTGGCGGCATTTCAAGAGGTATACGTTCTGGATCTGAAGTCAATGTTTTGCCTGATGGAATGTCTTTTTGTATTGTTACATTTTTTGAATCTGTTTCTGCCATGAATATCACCTTTAATAGTAGGTAGATTTTTGTTTTCTTTCTTTATATTAGTTATGGGGTGTGCGGTATATACTATATAGTATATACTATTGAAAATTATAGGGTGTTGGGGAATCCTAAGCTTTTTGATGAGGATGTAGACAATATATAACATCAGAAATCATAGGATGTCGAGATGTTGGGGAATCCTAAGCTTTCTGATGGTGATGTAGACAATATATAACATCAAAAATCATAGGATATCGGGGTGTTGGATAATCCTAAGCTTTCTGATTGCCTAGGAAGACACTATATGCAATCAGAAATGAGTGAAGTATGCTGTGATTTTATTGTTCTTTTGGATTAGGTTTGCAAAGCCTACTCTTTCAAACTGGACTGTTTTGTTGTTGAGGGTTTTTATGTTTGCTTCTGCTTTGCCTGTGTGTCTTGTGTTGTCGGGCATTATTAGTTCTATGTCTATGCTGTCTTTTTTTGGGACCCATTGGAGTACCTGAATGCCTGCTTTGCTGCTTTGTTCAGGGCTTTGTTCGTTGTCTGGTGTGAATTTATTGTCTAATGTTCCGTATGCTAGTTCTTTTAGGCGGACTGTCTTTTTTCGGTATTTGTCGTAGTCTTTTTTTGAGATGTATATTTTGGTTCCGATGCTTAGTTCACGTGATTTTTGTGTTTTTACTGGAGGAGTTATGGTTATTTTTGTGTCTGAGTATGTTGTTTCGCTTAGGTCTATCTCTTTTGGGTCTTCTGTGTAGAAGTAGCGCGGGGTTTTGGGGTCTATGATTTTTTTGTTGTAGGCGTAGAGGTTTTTTTCTGATACGCTTATGTCTGATTTTTTTATGCCGATGTCTGTTATGAAGGCAGTTATTGCTTCGGGTGAGAAGCCGCGCTTTTTCAGGGATCTCAATGTCGCAAGGCGTACGTCGTCCCAGCCTGTGAGTTTGCCTTGTTCTATCAGCTTTCTTGCTTCGCTTGTGCTTTTCATGCCCTGGACTATGAGTTTTCCTGTCAGTATGTCTTTCGGGTATTTCCAGTTGAAGTATTTGTATAGATAGCCTTGCTTTTCGCTTGTTGCCAGGAAATCTATGCCTCTTATGAGGTGGGTTATGCCAAGAAGGTGGTCGTCTATGGCTGATGCGAAGTCGTAGAGGGGCCATACCCTATAGGTTACCAGTGGATGCGCGGGATCTGTGACTATTCTTGCTGCGGGCCAGTCGCGGATTGCAGGATTTTTGTGGTGGATGTCTGTTTTTATGCGAAGGACTGCTTCGCCGTCCTGATAGTCTTTGAACATTTTTTTCCAGCGGATCATGTGCTCTTTTGACGGGAGGTCTCTACATGGACAGGGCTTTGCTGTTTTTTTTAGCTCTGCGAATGTGTCTTTGGGGCATGTGCAGACGTAGGCAGCACCCATGGCTATTAGTTTTTCTGCATGCTCGTAGTAGATTGGAAAGCGGGATGATGCGCGGACTATCAGGTCTGGTTTTATGCCCAGCCATTCCAGGTCTTCGGGTATCCAGTCGTATGCTTCTTTCAGGGGGGTCTTTATCCGGGGGTCTGTGTCGTCGAGGCGCAGGATGAATTTTCCTTTGTATTTTTTTACGTAGTGCCAGTTGAGGATGGCCTGGCGTGAGTGTCCGAGAGAGAGGGGACCGTTGGGGTTGGGGGCGAAGCGCATTGTTACGGTTTTTTCTACTCCTTCAAGGTCTTTCATGATCTGTTTTTCTTTTTTTGGTTTGAGTGTGGAGATTTTGAGGGTTGAGATCTGTTTTTGCTGCTCTGTTTTTGGCATCTTGTTTATGTCTGAGACGGTTTGTTCGATTATTTTCATTGTTTGTGGTATGTCTTTTCTTGCTTCAGGGAGGGTGCCTAATAGGCTTCCAAGGACTGCTTTCGCGCTTGCTTTGCCGTCGTGCTGGGCTGCGTTCTTTAGGGCGAGTTTTGATGCGAGATCTTTTATTTTTTGCATGGTTATCTTTTTTCCTGTGAATTATATATTTCTTGTTGCTGTGGGAGAAGAATGGGTGTTTAGAGGTCGACTATTGCGCCGTTGTAAAGGACCTTGACACTGTCTCCCATCTTGTATCCCTCGTCCATTGCCAGGGCAGCGTAGCTTGCGAGGCGCTCGGTTTCGCCGTGGTTTGGGAATACGTATTCGGGGTTTATCATCCTTAGCATGTCGCGATGGTCTTCTCTTCGCGCGTGACCGGATACGTGGACGTGCTGGAGCATTCTTACACCCTGTTCGCGAAGGTTCTGGTCAAGTGTGTAGCGGTTGGATTTGTTTAGGGGGTTTGGTATGACTTCTGACGAGAAGATGACCTGATCTTCTTTCTTGAATGTGAAATCATATTCTTTTCTTGACATTCTTGAGAGTACGGCGTTTGGCTCGCCCTGGTTGCCGGTGGCTATCATGAGATAGTTTTCGGGGTTTGAGCTGATGCCTGAGAGGGCTTTTGTAATGCTTTTCTTGCGATTGAAGAGTTTTATGTTGTTCAGATTTATGAGACCGAGCTTGCTTGCAGGGACCAGGTAGTTTCCGAAAGCTCTTCCAAGCAGGACTATTTCTCTTTCGTTCTTGTTCGCTTTTATTATGGAGTTGATTCTTGCTATCTGTGATGCGAAGGTTGTTATGATTACAGCGGTCTTTTCCTCGTAGGCGCGTTCGATTGCGTCTTCTACGAGTACTTTTGCGACATATTCCGGAGGGGTCCTTGCCTCATCGGCGACGCGGACGCATTCTGAGACCAGAACTTTTACGCCCTGTTTTCCCAGCTGCTTTATGCGCTTGTAGTCTGGCTTTTCGCCGAGTGTCGGGTTGTTGTCGAGTTTGTAGTCGTTGAGGTATGCTATTATGCCTTCTTTTGTGTGGAGTGCTATCATTGCGGTGTGTGGGATGCTGTGTGTCATGTGTACGAATTCTACTTCGAAGTTTTGTGATATTGATGCGGTCTCTCCTGTTGAGAGTGGGAAGAGGTTTTTTATGAGGTAGCCGACTCCAGCGTCTTTCAGGAGGTTTTTTAGAATTTCGCAGGCATAGGGGGTCGCTATTATCGGGCATTTGTAGCGTTCTGCCATGCGGGGGACTGCTGCGATGTGGTCAAGATGACCATGGGAGAGGACGATTGCTGCTACGTTTTTGCCTTCGAGCATATAGTCATCCGGGAGGGCGCCGCATTGTATCATCTCTTTTGTGGGTACTTTACGGTCTTCTTCCTCAAGGGTTATTATCTTGTCCATGTATACGCCCATGTCGAGGATGACGACTTCGCCGTTTATCTCGACTGCGCTCATGTTTTTTCCGACTTCGTTATAGCCGCCAATTGCATAAAATTTCATAATTTAACACTTCCTTTATTTATTGAAGTCATAGAAGAAGGATTAGCATAGCTAATGATTTTTGGTTATGTCTAATGCTTTTTCTAATAATTCTTTCACATGTTGTGGAATTATAGAATGAATACAGTTTAGGGGGTAGTGTATATAAAGGTTCGCTTTGTGCGGGCGAGACTAGACATAGTCATTTTTAGGGTATGCGATCGCCGGGAATTGAACCCGGGCTTTTGGCTTGGAAGGCCAAAGTCATACCACTAGACCACGATCGCAATCGAAATACAAGGGTCTTAGGGGTGCTTAGAATGAATTATTTGCGTTGTGGGGCACTCATGCCGGTCTTTGTCTGCCAGTTGTATTTTCTTATGCGCTTACTTTTGCCGAAACCGCAGGCTGCACAGATTTTGTCTGTGTGGTGCATTGCGTGTTTACCGCATCTGCGACAAAGTACATGGGTCCTTTTGTTTCTTTTTCCGAAAGATGGTTTGCCGTCTGTCATTTTGTTCTCCTCGCTAATATATAGGTTTTATTCCGGGGATGCGTAGACCATATTGTCTCCGCGAACCAGAAGTTTTCCGTATTTTTTTATTACTTCATTGTCTGATACTTCAGCATCGTTTAGCCACATGTTAAGGTGAATATCGAATGCCTGTAGTTTCCCGGTGATTTCTTTCCCGTTTTTCAGTATTATTACTATTCGCTTGTCTCGTCCGCGATTCAGGACATCCAAGGGTCTTGTCTCCATTTAATCTCCTCCGTTACTAATTATCTGGTATTTAATGAATTATATATTATTTATATTTATCAGCAGGATTATATAGATTTAATTTAATAAACTTATGCAGTTAAGTTCTTACATATATGGTTTGAGTTAGTTTTATAAAGGTTTGCGGTTGATTAATAGAAGTTAGGTGATGATTATGGGTGAATGGCATAAAGTTTCAAGAAGAAAATCAACAGGCGGACTGCTGAGAGACAACAGGAAGACAAAGAATTATGAGGCAGGTAATGAGCCAGTCAAGACGGTTATCGGTCAGAGAAAGGTTAAGCAGGTCAGATGCCGTGGCGGAAACGTCAAGGTGAAGTTGAGGGCTGTGTCTGTTGCGAATGTTGCGGATCAAAAGTCGAAGTCTGTTAAGAAGGTCAAGGTTCTTGATGTTATTGAGAATAAGGCGAATCCGCATTTTATCAGGCAGAAGGTCGTTACTAAAGGGGCACTGATTAAGACTGATGCAGGTATTTGCAGGGTCACTAGCAGACCTGGACAATGCGGCGCAGTTGATGCGGTTCTTGTTGAGAAAGTCCAGAAGAAGTAGTTTTTCTATTCTAGGTTTTTTAATTTTTGTACTGCTGTATGGAAACATAGACAGATTACAGTTTACTGCGCGCCATTGAACATATAATCGGGACGTTATTTAGTACATGTTCCTAAAGTCTATCATTCTTATTTGTTAATTATGCGTATCTCTAAAATAGATAGTTCCATATCATTATGTCATGATGCATAGCCCCCTTAGCTTTGTTGCTTACAGGGACGTCCACTTGCCCGCATAAGTCCTATTTACCAATTGAATTGTATGTCTTCAAGGCTCCAATTACAGAAGTCGCTGATTGGAATGGCGCACAATCATTTTTAGGGATTCATAATTCTAAAAATTTAAGCATGTCCGGTGATTGTGATTTCATAGATTTCATGCGGATCTAATTTGTTATTAAGCGTCTCCATCATAGATACGAATTGAACAGGATATTCAAAAATTGAGTCTAGAAGCGCATGATTGGAAGGAGTGTCTCCAATTGTATCCATTAAGTTTTGTATATCTCCTTCAGATAAAGATGACAATCCAGTAACTTCTTTCCATTCTTTAACAATTACCAAATTCACTTTCTAAATATTTTTTATTTCATTACCTCAGTTCCGTTAGATTTGAGAAAAGCTTGCTTTCACCATAAGTGCTACCTATAATGATATAAAGTGAATTTACCGAGAAGAGTTAGGCGTTATATTAGTATCTCCGAATGAGTCCAAAAATTCAAAAAAATAAATAGTACCTCCACTTTATTGATATAAACCAACAACAACAAAGGGGAGGTTTGTATGAATAAGGGAGAGTTAACATATATATCTAATGGTCATTTTTCTTCG
>DAOWAN010000047.1 GCA_030634545.1 Candidatus Nanohalarchaeota archaeon | reverse complement strand
TTGCTGTTGGATCATTTGTGAGCCATTCGGAGTGCCAGAAGGTGCTTGGGTTGCTGTCAAATGCGTATTCGCCGCGCTGGTCTCTTGAGACTAATTCTTCGCTGTTTACATAAACCAAGGTGTAATCTGATTGGGGGATGGTCATTGTATCTGAATTTGTATATGAATTTGTATATGAATTGTTTACTAAAAAAAAACATAAAACAATTCCGAATACTACAGCGGCACTTGAGAAACCATGAATAATCTTTTTTTTAATCATTTATACGCACCACATTAATTCGTGATAAACATTTTTTTTGCTTATAAAAGCTGTCTAACAGTCCAATCTGTTTTTTTGTGATTCACTTTTAGTATTACGATTTTTTGAATTTACAGTTGAAATCATAAACTATTGAAATCGCTATGATCCACTGTTATTTTATGTGTTTTGAAGTAATTGTGGGACGACCTCTATGAATATGAATATAATAAACTCATAGATGTATATATATCTTATGTTTACATTTTGAGGTGTGCTGTTGCACAAGTCACGACCAAAAGGTCTTTTGGCATCGTTTTGCAATTATTAGCCAAGATGTAAAAAACAATCATAGGTGTTCGGTTAAGATCTATGCCTCGCAGCACCATGCTATTATTTGATACCATTGCATCTCTTGTAATCCTGACAACCACAGTTTTGACTGTATTTTCGGTGGACATACATACATTTTTACCAATGCTCGGGGTTTCAATTATAGTTAAGGTCGTTACTAAATGGACTAACTGCATCAAAAACCAATAGACCTCAATCTATATGGAAAAGACATCAGTCCAAATAGTTATGTCTTTTACTATACATAAGATAAACGACCAATATTGAACGCTACCTCGAATATTCAGCATTTGAACTTCGTTTAAGCCCGACGTTCTTTGTCAGCGTATGCTCTTTTTGCCAGGTCGTAGATTTCTTTTAATGGGATGTTGCTTTCGTCTGCCAGCTTTTTGCAGTCTTTGTATTCGGGGGAGATCGTGATTATCCTGTCTTTGGATTTGCCTAGTTTTAGGGTTACTGGACCGTATTTTGTGGTAATTTTGGTTTTTTGTGCGCTTAGTTTTTTTCTTTGGACATCATATGTTCTTATGCCAAATGTTGTGGTTTCCTGAAAGATTATGTCTGCCAGGGCATTTTGGGTTTCAGGGGTTGCGATTACTGTCAGCTTTGTTGCGGGGCGGGTGTTTTTCATGTGGATATCTGTGAGGTATGCGTCGAGGGCGCCTGCGTTTAGGAGTTTTTCTAGGATGTGGCTGTAGTGTTCGGGGTTCATGTCGTCTATGTTGGTTTCGATTATTGTTGCGGTGTCCTGCTCGTAGGTATCGGTTGTTGTGCCTATGAAGAGTCTTAGGAGGTTCGGGTGGTCAAATTCCTGGGTGCCTGCGCCGTAGCTGATTGTTTCTGTTTTCATATTCGGCATTTGTGTGAAGCTATCGGTTATTGTTGTGATTATTGCTGCGCCTGTGGGGGTTACCAACTCGCCTTTTGTGGTTGTCTGGTAGACGGGGATGCCTTTCAGGAGTTCTGCTGTTGCGGGGGAGGGAAGAGGGATTGTTCCATGTGCGCATTTTATGAAGCCTGTGCCTAATGGGAGGGGTGATGCGTAGATTTTTTTTATGTTTAGTTTTTTTAGGGCGATTGGGGCGCCTACTATGTCAAGGATTGAGTCTAGGGCGCCTACTTCGTGGAAGTGGATGCTATTTATGTCGGTGTTGTGGATTTTGCTTTCTGCCTGTGCCAGTTTCTGGAAGATGTTTTTTGAGGTGGTTTTTATGTCTTCGTCCAGTGCGCTTGTGTCGATTATTTTGTTGATGTCTTTTAGGTGGCGGTGGGTTTGGGGTTGTGTTACTGTGATTGTCAGTTTTGTGGCTGCGATGTGGTTTTTATGTGTCTTTTTTACGGTTATTTCGTAGCCTTTGAGGTTTAGTTTTTTTAGTTCTTTTTTCAGGTACTCAATGTCGAGTCCTGCGTCTATCATGGCGCCTAAGAACATGTCGCCACTTATGCCTGAAAAGCAATCTATGTATGCTGTTTTCATGGGATATTACCTGTTGATTACGCTTGCGAAGTAGCCTGCGCCGAAGCCGTTGTCGATGTTGACTGTGACTACGCCTGGTGCGCAGGTGTTGAGCATGGTTAAAAGTGGGGCGATGCCTTTGAAGCTTGCGCCGTAGCCGACGCTTGTGGGTACTGCGATTACCGGCGCCTGTGCGAGGCCGCCGATTACGCTTGGGAGTGCGCCGTCCATGCCGGCGATTACGATTATTACGGACGCTTTGAATATCTTTTCTTTGTTGTCGAGGAGGCGGTGGATGCCTGCTACACCGATGTCGTAGAGTTTTTCTGTGCTGTTTCCCATCAGTTCTGCTGTTACGCAGGCTTCTTCTGCTATGGGGATGTCGGATGTGCCTGCTGTTATTATCAGGATCTTTCCTTTTTTGGGTTTAGGGGTCTGTTTTTTTATTACAATTGTTTTTGCGGGCTCGTTGTATTGTGCGTCGGGATATTGTTTTTTTATTGCGTTGTATGTTTCTTTGTCTGCTTTTGTTGCCAAAATGTTGTGATTGTGGTTTGACATTGTATTTAGGATTTGAAGGATTTGGGGGATGGTTTTTCCTTTGCTGTAGATCACTTCAGGGTAGCCGGTTCTTATTGTGCGGTGGGTGTCTATTTTTGCGAAGCCAAGGTCTTCGTAGGGCAGTGTTTTTAGTTTGTCGAGTACTTCTTCCAGGGTGATTTTTCCCTGCTTAAAGTCGTTTAGTGTCTGTTTCATTTTTTAAAACCTCGTTTAGGGTTCCCTGCCTGTAGCCTTCAAGGTCCACTGTTATGTATGTGAAGCCGAGTTGCTTGAGTTTTTGGGTTATTTTTCTTGAGTGTTTCAGGAGTTTTGGGATGTCTTTTTTTTGGACCTCTATTTTTGCTGTGGCGCCGTGGTGTCTTATGCGCAGTTGTTTTATGCCTAGTTTTTTTATTATGTTTTCTGATTTTTCTATCTGTTCCAGGTGTTTTTTGGTTATGTGTGTGCCGTAGGGGATTCTTGATGCAAGGCAGGGTGATGAGGGTTTGTCCCATGTTTCAAGACCCATATTTTTTGAGAGTTGCCTTATGTCTTTTTTTGTCAGTTTTGCGTCAACGAGGGGGCTTTTTATGTTGAGTTCCTTTAGGGCTTTTATGCCGGGTCTGTAGTCTTTTAGGTCGTCCAGGTTTGTTGCGTCGAGTACATGAGGGATGTTGTTTTTTTTTTGCGGTCTCTTTTAGTTTTTTGAATAGTTGTTTTTTGCAGTGGTAGCATCTGTTTTCTGTGTTCTCTTTTATGTCTTCTGGAAGTTGTGTGTCTATTATTATGTGTTTTATGCTTATTTTTTTTGCGAGTTGTTTTGCTTGTTTTAGTTCGCTTTGGGGGAACATGGGAGAGGATATGGTTATTGCTGCTGCGTTGTCTTTTAGTGTGTCGTGTGCTGTTTTTGCGAGGAAGGCGCTGTCGGTTCCGCCGGAGTAGGCGATGAGGACTGAGCGCATCTGTTTCAGATCTGCTTTCAGGTTGTTTAGTTTTGAGATTGGTGTTTGGGGCATATGTTTTATTAAGTGATTGGGAATTTTTAAGTATGTGTTGTGGGATGAACTTTTGCGTTATTTCCTAAGTTTGACAGTTTCTTACAATTTTAACAAGAATATTTGTTCGGATGTTGCTGAAAAATAAATCCTATTTTATCCATTTCTAAACTGCCTTTGGCAATTGCTTAAAAAGAGTGTCCTTAGTTATGTAAGTTATGAGACAAACAACCCTAAGGACGAATAAAGTTTTGTGTAATAAGAATATATGTTTTCCTATTGGAACTATTCTTGCTGTACAGAAATATCATAACAAATTAAAATTTCACTCTATTTTTGGTAAATTCAAAAAGAAAGGACGGGATATAAACGGATTGCTGAAAGGTCTTGTAAGCTATAAGCTTACAGAAAACCTTAGTGTCAGCAAAGCAAGCGTGTGGATAAATCGCAACGAGGTTCGCCAAAAATTTAATCTCAAGAAATTTCAGGAGAGAACACTTTTCAGGACTCTTGAGATTATCGGAAAGAATCGGGAAGAGATTATCGCAAATATCCAGGATGCATTGTTTGAGACCTATTCTTTTGAGCATACGGATGTCAATCTTGATTGGACAAGCGTAATCCTTCACGGAGATAAATGTAAACTTGGCAAACATGGATACAGCAGAGATTATAGACCAGATAAGAAACAGATAACTATAGGATTGACAGAACTTGCAGGTCCGATTAATATTCCAATTGGCATTACAGTCAATGCCGGTAATGTCAATGATGTCACGCATTTTAATGATACATACGGACAAGTCAAAAGGAAGCTGATGCAAGGCTCACTTGTTATTTTTGATAAAGGGGCTGACAGCAAGAAGAATATTGAGACAATCCTTGCTGACAAAATGAAATACCTTACTGCCAAGAAACTGAACAAGAGCGATGATAAACGAATCAAGATGTTCGATAAATCGAAGGGAGAGATTATTGATCCTGTGCGTAAAGTTTACGGAATCAAGTATGTTAAGCCAAACAGTATTGATTATTTCTTTTTTTCTGAAGCCTTGCAAAAAGAACATCTGGAAACCAAAAAAAGAAAGGCGATGCGTAAATATATGGAGGCTAAGGAGATACAGAAGTCTCTTGACAAGAACAGGGGACTGCCAAAGAAATATCGTATTGATAATGAACTTGTGGATGTGACTTATTCATATCAGACCAAGCTCAAGGAACTTAGTGAAGAAGAGGCACTAAAACTGGTCAAGAGTGCAGCGATTACTGGAAGAGAAGGATTTTTCTGTATTAAATCATGTGTGAATTTGACACTTAAGCAAGCACTTGATACATACAGAAAAAAGGACTCTATTGAGAAAATTTTCAACTCATTGAAGAATATGATTGAGATCAAACCGCTACGTGTGTGGTCGGATGATAGTATTTATGGTGCAATTCTTATAGGGTTTATTGCACAGCTATTCATGTCGCTGATACGATATGACAATGATGAATTGAAGCATACCTCAACAAAATTCATCAAAAACAGCCTGATGAATTTGACAGTTACAGTGGATTTTAAGGCAGGACATCAAAAATCGTACATTTATGCGAATTTTGACCCCATAAATACGCTGATTTTGGGTCAAAATGAGGCGATTACTTAGAAAATTGCCGAAAAAGAAGTGTGTTTTCAGCAACTGTCAAATTGATTTTCATGCCAAAATAGTGAATGAACTGTCAAAGTTAGGTTATTTATAGTTAAGGTCGTTACTAAATCATAGAATATGTGTGCAATTGGATAATTCCAAGCTTTTTCGCTATGAAAAATAAAAAAAACGTGAAAATTTTGGGTAAATTGAATAATCTTCAAGCTTTTTTATCCTGACAAATCACATCGATTTGTTGGATTTTCGAAATGTTTTCACATTTCGTCATTTCGAAAATTGGTAATTGGGTACCTATTTTCAAAATTTCGCAAATAGTTCCGATTTCCTTATCGTCAAAAACGCATGCGTCTTTGCGATCCTAAAATGGCATAGCAATTTTAAGCATCCGGGGAAATCGAAGATTTCCTGGATCCTAAAAATCACAACGTGATTTTTAAGGATATGAAAAAGTCATATAGTCCATTTTGAAGACGATAGTCTTCGAAAGCGTGGCATGTAATGCCATGAAAAAGTTATGACTTTTAATATAATCACATCAGACATTACAGACAGGGAATGTATCAATACGTTCAGCAACATATGCAGATATGGCCGCTAAATCACCAATATCAACACGACCATTGTTGTTTATATCTGCGCGTGTCACTTGTATATCTGTCAAGACGATTTTGCCTGTCAAATGATTATTCACAAGAAGTGAATCCTCAGAAGTAACATAACTATCATCAGTAATATCACCATAGGATGCACAAGGACTGTTTCTTAAAGTACTGCATATAGGGAAGATATCAATGCGTTTATTAACATATGCAGATATTGCCGCGGAATCACCAATATCAACACGACCATTGTTATTTACATCTGCACGTATCTCTTGTATATCTGTCAAGACGGTTTTGCCTGTCAAATGATTATTCACAAGAAATGAATCTTCAGCAGTAACATAACTATCATCTGTCATATCACCATAGGATGCACAAGGACTGTTTCTTAAAGTACTGCATATAGGGAAGGTATCAATACGTCCAGCAACATATGCAGATATGGCTGCTAAATCACCAATATCAACACGACCATTGTTGTTTATATCTGCGCGTATCGCCTGTATATCTGTCAAGACGATTTTGCCTGTCAAATGGCTATTCACAAGAAATGAATCTTCAGCAGTAACAGACTCGTCAGAATCTATATCCCCATATGATGCACAATAAAGAGTCCTATCAATCACACTAATTCCGATGATAAACCGTCCATCTATTTTCAATTTATCAACAAGTTCTCTCTTCTCAACATCAAATACAGTAATACTGCTTTGAAAAGGATGTGATGTATAAATATACTTACCGTCCGGACTGAGAACTGAAGTTTCTGCATTAGCCAATAACGGAATCACATCCACAATAGAATAATCATTCATATCAATAACCAAAACACCATAATCATAGGTTATCGCATATCCAAATTCACCATCTGTTGATATTTCAACATCAACTATGCCAGTCCCCCCATCTGTTATGACCTTTATTACGGAATTCTGTTTCGTATCAATGACATATACATTTGATTTCTCAAGATGAGCATCAGCCACTAACACATAAGATCCATCCCGAGATATCGTAATATCAGACAGCGATCCATCAAGAGTTATCTCTTTAACTAAAGAATAATCAAAGGTTCTTATAACTGAAACGGATTGATGATTAGCCACATAAATGTATTTCGAATCAGGCGTTATTGTTATAGCAACAGGCTCATTTGTCAAACCAGTAATTGTTTGTATAAGATGAAAATCAGATGTATCTATAACAGAAATACCATCATTAAACCACTTTAAACTCATATAGACATATTTGCCGTCATCTGTTACGGCAATATCACTAGGAATCCCACCTAAGGGTATTGAACTCACGACCTCATTCGTTTTTGTGTCTACAGCATAAAAAGTGTCATCACTAACTGAGGCACCAACATATACATATTTTTTATCTGGTGAAACAGCCACAGACCAAGGGGCAACACCAGATCCCACATGTATTTTATTTACAATTTGGTCATCTAATGTATCAATAACAAAAACATCACTACCTGGAACAAAAGCAGAATCAAACGTGTCTGCAACATAAAGAGTATGTTCTGGAGAGTTACATGGCAGGTGTATTATAATACTATAGATATGAAACTCATAAGAATTACCGTCTGTATTTCTGGCAGTAAGTCGTATAGTATATACACCGTTTTCAAGACCTTCAATATTGATAGTTCCAAGAAGTCCATCAATCACTTGATTGCTAGATTGAGCTACCATAATCCAATTTTCAGGATCATCGCCAACTCCGATTTCTACAAAATAATCCTTGAAATTTGGACCGGGAACGCTTCCATAAATATCAATATTACCGGAAACATATTTTGTATCCATTACCGGACTCTTAATAAAAGGAGATAACGGACGTTTAGATGCAAGGGAAAGACTTTTTCCTGCATCAATTAAACCATAACCATACAGTGGATCTTTGCCAACAGTTCCAAGGTCTTTTGCACCTGTACGAATAATCTGCCTTACTTCCTCATTTGTTAAATCGGGATTCACTGACAAGATCAAGGCCGCAAGACCTGCTACGTGCGGTGTCGCCATGGATGTGCCTGAAACATGACAGTAATTTGTGCCAACTGTTACCTTATCACTGCACATGGGACAGACTGCTGCTTTTGTTGATAGAATGTCCACACCCGGAGCAGCCACATCAATCTTTGGTCCATAATTTGAGAAATCTGCTTTATTATTATTGTAATCAATAGCTGCAACAGCCATCACATATTTATCTGATGCTGGAAAAGTATTCAATGCATCAAGATTAGAATTACCTGCGGCAACCACGAGAATCATGCCTTTATCATGTGCATACTCTATTGCATCTGATACAAATCTGCTCGATATAAATGATCCCCAACTATTTGAACTAATATCAGCACCCATATCCACTGCATATGTTATCGCGATTGCTGCATCAGAAACAGATCCATAACCATCTGAGTTCAGAAATTTCAATGCCATAATAGATGTATCCCAGCTGACGCCCACAACACCAAGGTTGTTGTTCCCAACCGCTGCAATGGTGCCTGCACAGTGAGTGCCGTGACCGTGATCATCCATTGGATCGTTGTCATCGTTCACCCAGTCCCATCCATAGTAATCATCAACATAGCCATTTCCATCATCATCTATACTGTTATCAGGGATTTCGCCGGTATTGACCCACATGTTGTCATTGAGATCCTCGTGAGTTCTATCAATACCCGTATCAATAACTCCAACAAGAATTGAATTGGATCCTGTTGTCTTATCCCAGGCAGTTTTAGAATTTATCGCCTTAAGACCCCAAAGGTCCGGATAGTCACCAAAAGTTCCATACGAGGAATAATACGGATCATCGGGTACCTCTGATAGTTTTAGAACATAATTTAATTCTGCATATTCAACGTTTGGATCATCCAGATATTCATCCACCTTATTTTTCAATGCTTTTATTTCAGTATATGAACGGGTAATTTTTTTTGTATTTGAAAACTCTACTGTATACCAATCATGAACATTAAATTTTTTTGAAGACATTGTATCTTTAGGTACAATTCGATTCATTTTTAAAGCAGATGCTTTTTGATTCAAAAAATCTAATGAAATAATCCCTGTATTTTTTGAATCTACACTTGCAATAACTAATCTGCCAGTTCTATCAATATTTGTTGAACTCTGAATAACTTCTGAAGCTGAAGATTTTAATTTTATTAAAATCTCTCCTGAAACAACTGCCATATCGGTTCGATTTGAAAAGAACTTTGAGACATAAGATGCTTGAGTTGTAGAAGAACTAATTACACATATCTCATTAACCCAGTCCCATGTATATCCATCGTCACAGTCATAACATTCTTCTCCTGTCACGCAGCACACACCTCCAACAGTATGCCCATCAGTCAGCCCCTCGCGACAGCCAGGAGATGTAAAGCAACTAGTTATGCACACAAAATCGCAGTCATCGTCAATATCACCGCAATCAGGGTCGCATATGCCAGTCACAGTCGCGCAGTCACGGTCACATACACCATCATCATAAAGCTTTTTTATACCTGAACCGATCTCAATATACCCGCAGTCAAGGTCGCAAAAATCATCTTGTGAGTAATATACTCCATTATCCAGATACAGATCGTATTTACTGCAATCAGGATCACATATACCCCAGAATGAAGTGCCATTGTTCTGGCAGTCAATGTCGCAGATATAGTCCACAATGTTATGCGAATCTGCATCGCATATCCTGTCTGCTTCTACTGATTTCTTATAGCCGTTATCATCATATTCAAGATTATCAATGCAGTCTGTCGCTTCATTTACAACATCCTTCTCATTAGTAAAACAATCCATATCGCATATACCATCGCCTTCTTTTGAACATCGCCTGTCACAGACTCTGTCTTCAATACCTTCGATATTACATGCCGGGTCGCAGTCAGTGCTGACTACGCATGCAGGGTCGCAGTGCGTGTCTGCGGTGTTGCATATGCATTTGTCTTTGCTCAATGAGATTCTCATGTCATCTTGGTTTTTTACAATGCATATATGCTGCGGATTCTTCAGGGTATACGGCTTTGTGTGCATCAGTGCCTGAAACGGCGCAGCATAACTTTTCTCATCTGCCTCCACATCAACACGCTTATAATCAACATGAATATCTGCATTTATCCCTTTCGGCATATTGTATACTATGGCTACACCGCCTGCTTCCGCAGCCACATCATCTATCCGCCATGCAATATCCTTTGCAACAAGCGCAAGCGCAGACACATCCGCTGCCTCAGACTGCCCGCTAAAAATCATAGACCCAAATACCCCTAAAAGTACAAACGATATGATGACACCAAAAGCTACAAGGACGGTTTCTGATATGACGATAGCACCTTTATGGATCATAATATGCCCTTCTGGTTTAGTAAGTTCTGTGATCTTTTTTTATACTGGATGTATGTACTTTCTTTGTTGCCTGAAATAGATTTTCGAAAAAATATCAACTCTGCTGATATCTTGGAGCGTGCAAGGACCAATATGAATCAGGACCATAAATTATTTTTGCAGATAGTTTTTCCATGTGATGCCTATTTGTTTATTGGCTAAATGTTATAATGAGTACATATAGATGCGGGAGTATATAAAGTATATAAGTGCTGGCTGTGGGACAGAATTAAATAGAGTATTAGCATTTGACCAGAAATTGTATGTCTCAAAAAAATGCATTAATGATGTACCTGAAAGAGTTCTATGGCGCAATAGAGTCTTAATACTGTTCGCGTCGCACTTTTTTCTTTATAGTAAGAGGTTAAACTTCGGACCAATATGGGATGAACTGTCAAAGTGCAATTATTGTGCACTCATGCCATTATAGTCATTAAGAAGGGCGCTGCTGTTGAGAATAGCCAGTAGTTGAATATCAGGGTGGTTGTGATGTATGTGAGCTGGTTTGCTATGCAGATGTTGAAGGTCATAGATATCATGATGAAGCGCGCGAGTATGTATGTCGCTACGCAGATCATCCCTGTGAGGAGGATGGATATCTGGGGGATGAGGGATAGTGACATTATTATCCAGACGGGAATGAAGCCGTAGATGGGGGTGAGATAGTATTCTGCTCTTTCTATCTGTCTTAGGAATGAACCTATTGTTGATGCTATTATTCCGGTTAGCATTCCGAGTGTCGGGCTGTAGGCGATTGATACCAGTATTGAAAAGAATAGGCAGAAGTCGATGCCGATCAGGAGTGGGACGTATTTTTGTGTCATTCTTGATATTGCGCCGATCATGATGAATGCCAGTATGAAGAACTGGTGGCGAAAGAAGATGAATGAGAAGGATGTTGCCAGGAGGAGGGTGATGATGAGTGTTGTGTGCGTGCTTTTTTGGGTGAGGCTGCGGATGGCTTTGGGCAGTGGGATTAGTGTATTGTGTTTTTTTGTTATGTGTTTTGCGTATTGCGTGTGTGTTTTTCTTTGGCGGTCTGAGTAGATCAGGGGATTGTTGTAGTTTATTGATGTTGATGGTTTTTTGTTTAGGATCAGGTTGTCTACCAGAAGGTCCATTAGTTTTGAAAACATGTGATGCCTCTTTTTTGGTATTCTTTTATTTTTGCGGTTATTTTGTCGAAAGGGTCTTCTAGGATGTTTGCGCATATTGCGCCGGGCATGAATGCGCAGGGGGTTACGTCGCCGTTTGGGCTTACAGAGAGGGTATTTTTGCCTGCGGAGCAGTTTTGTTCGCAGTTGAATATGGATATTTTTATGCCTGATTCTGTTGATTTAAGGTGGTCAATGGTTTTTAGGGCGGTGTTTTGCTGCTCAGGGGTCAGGTTGAGGTTTGTGTTTCTTGCCATGCCCTGGGGCTTGAGGGTTTCGATTATCCAATGGGTGATGTTGTTTTCTTTTATGTAGTTGTGGATGTCTGTCAGATGGTTGTGGTTGATTGTTGTGAGGGTTGTTGAGATGCCTATTGGGATGCCATGTTTTTGGCAGTTTGTGATGCCTGTTTGGGTTTTTTTGAATATGTCTTTGTTTCGAAGGAGGTTGTGGAGCTTTTCTGTGCCGTCGAGGCTGATTATGAGACGAGTCAGGTTGATTTTTGATAGTTTTTTTGCTGTGGCTCTGTCTATCAGTGCGGCGTTTGTGACTATGCCTGTTTTTGTTTTTTTGGCTGAGTATGAGAGGATTTCTGCTGTGTCATTTCTTGTGAAGGGTTCGCCACCGGAGATTGTTATGTGGGTGATGTTGTTTTTTGTGAGGATGTCGATTATGGTTTTAATTTTTTGTGTCGAAAGGTCTTTTGTTTTTTGGGGGGAATGGCTGTAGCAGTGGAGGCAGTTCAGGTTACAGTTTTGGGTGATGCGCAGTGTCGCGTGCATGAATGTGTGTTTTGGTTTGGAATAATATATATTTGGGGGAAAATGAGGTTATGTTTTTAAAGGTTACGGTGTATTATTTTGTTGAATACTATTTAGCGATGACTGGGTCGGTTTAGGTGTATGCTTTTGCGGGTCCAGATCGGGAGCGCTTGCGTTTTTTTGCGCATTTTATCTCCCATGAACTAAAATTTAGAAAAAGAGGTGTATGTTATGGCGAGAATGTTTTCGCGCAAGCGAGGGGTGTCCGGTTCCCATAAACCGATTGTCAAAGAAGTCCCGAAATGGGTTGAGTATAAGAAAGATGAAGTTGAGATGCTTGTTGTCAAGCTCAGGAAACAGGAGTATTCTCCTGCGATGATTGGTACGGTTCTTCGGGATCAGTATGGTATTCCTTCTGTGAAACTTGTTTGCGGCGAAAGTGTTGTTGATATTCTTAAGAAAAATAAACTGGATTCCAAGCTGCCTGAGGATATGCTGAACCTTATTAAGAAAGCTGTGAATGTGAATCTTCATATGAAGACTAATAAGAAAGATGTGCATACTATGCGCGGACTTATGCAGACTGAGTCGAAGATAAGAAGGCTTGCTAAGTATTATAAGGGGACTAAAGTTCTGCCTGCAGACTGGTTTTATAACCGGGAAAGGGCTAAGTTGCTTGTGCAGTAGTCTGGATTGGATTTTGGTATTGGTTAGCTTCAGGCATGAGGCACAAGTGTAAAGGATGATATCCTTTGTGTTTTTTGTCAGTTTGATGGCTTGCAATGTCTCCACATGAACTCAAAGTTTTTTTTGTAGCCGTCGGCAATTGTTTTGCTTTCTATAACTATGATCAAGGGCTTTTCGGTTATAACCTGAAATGCTACTTTGTTTCCATAAATTAATGTTGTTGCATTATTTGTGTATTCTTTTGGCAGGTATCTTATTTTTGCTTTTAGTTTTTTCATGCGGGTATTTTTTGCTTCGTGTATTGCGATTATCCTCACGTTTGTCTTTTTTAAGGAGGCTTTGATCATTCTTGGGGCAAAGAATTCCAGAACGGTGAATATCCTGCCTGTTGAATTAAATATGTCAATTTCAGAGTCATCATCCAATCTCAAGATATCTAATGTGAATGATTTCAAGCCCTCTTTTCCCTCGTATACTTCAACGTTTCTTTTGAGTTCGGGTATTTTCTGGATATTGTTCAATTTTGGGATTAAGGTTTTGATAAAATCTTCTTTTTCTTTTAGCGGTGTTAGCAGATTATTTGGACCTGCTGCTGAAAAGAGTTTTTTGCCGGTCTTTATTACGTAGGAGACGAGCCCTTTTTCTATGAGGTTGTCTAATACATTGTATGTTACAGAGCGGTCTAAGCCTGTTTTTTTGGACAGGTCACTGCCTGAAATCTGTACTGTCTTGAGCAAATCCAGGTAAACTTTTGCCTCGTTTCCTGTTAAACCAGCCTGCTTTAGTTCCTGTTCCATGAGGTGACTTTTGAGTGCGAATATTAATATGTGTTGTGATGTTTGTTCACAACAAAAGTATTTATGTGCTGCTGAATAAATGAGAATAGACGATTCGCCATTGTTTTGTGAAAAATCATGAAAATTTTTGTTCAATGGATGCATTTTCAAGCTTTTTGATTGTCAGGTCATACTTTATAGACAATGAAAAATCATGAAAATTTTTGTTCAATGGATGCATTTTCAAGCTTTTTGATTGTCAGGCCATTATAGACAATGAAAAATCGAGACTACAGGGATTTACATGGATGCTATGATGTGTTTTGTGTGGGCTGTTCTTGGGATT
The DNA here is from genome assembly GCA_030634545.1 of Candidatus Nanohalarchaeota archaeon. Taxonomy (GTDB): domain Archaea; phylum EX4484-52; class EX4484-52; order EX4484-52; family B79-G9; genus B79-G9. Next base: position 664 of record DAOWAN010000047.1, on the reverse strand, counting down.
CTTGCGTTTATCGCGTGTTTAAGAAATCCGGGGGCGCTCTATATCTATCTGGCGTCGGGTTTTTTAGGTGCGGCGTTTATGGCGTTTTATGATGGAAGTTTCCTGTTTCAGATTATTCTTGGGGTTTTGGTGCTTGTTACTGCGATGATTTTTGGTGAGGGCGGAGTTCATACTTATTTTTTTGTGTTTCTTGCAGTTGATGTCTTGTTTGTTCTGGTGCATTTTTTGTTTTTTAGAATGTGAAGTCGTTGAGTATCAGGTTGCCTGCGCACATGGATTGGCTTAGGCATGTTTTGAAAAATTCTCTGAATCTGATTTTTGACCTATTGTGATTATTAGCCGGGCAGAAGTTCACTGCGAGCACAGACACGTCGGGGATAGAGAGGGTTTCTTAACCAACGCACCAATGAGATTATCTAAAAATCGCGAGCATGGAATTGAATTTAACAATTAGAATTTAAAAAATTCGGCGAAGTCAAATTTGGGAGAATAAGCAAATCGCTTGGCGATTTGTGAAATGAACATTTGATGCTCCCCACCCTAAAGGGCGGGGATTCCTACGTTGGTGAAATTGGTTCGTTTTAGCATGATGAGCCTCTTGATTTTCAATATATGCTTTCGCCTTCTCCAGAGTTATATGACCTACTGAAGCCATAAATTTTCC
>DAOWAN010000149.1 GCA_030634545.1 Candidatus Nanohalarchaeota archaeon | reverse complement strand
GAGCCGTAAACGCTTAGCCAGACAGAAGAAAAGAACTGGTCAGAATTGAATGTTGACAGCCGGGACGGTCTCGGCTATACAGTGAGTCGGTGGTACATTATTGCTCCGCCAGGTGGTACAATTTTACTCCGCCGTTTATAAATGACACCAATAACCTCCGCGCAACATGAATAGAATGATCAAACCACCTGCGTCATCAATCTCCCCCAACAAAACACGCCCACCCAAATCAGAGGCCTGACTGTAAGGGAGGGCGCAAGTACCACCACCAACGCACAATGTCCGCCACGCAACACGCATACCCCAATAAAACAACCGCCACGCAAAACGTCCCTCAAAAAAAAACTAACGCTTTAAAATAACTCAAAACTCCTGTAATTTTTTAATCATCGGGGTGAATCTTCGTGCAGTTCCAGCCAAAGCATTCTCTTCAGGTAACCAGCAGCTTCATCGAAAAAACGTCTATCGCCATTATGTTGACATTGGTATTTCAGGCCTCCTGAACAAAAATAGTTTTGATCTTTATATAACACCCATTTCACAAAACATTTATCATCATCTTTTAAAATTGGAAAATAATAAAGACTGTTGACGCTATCATAAATAACATATGGCTCACCCATTCCGTTAAACAGTAGGATTCCATAACACAGTGCTGCCTTATGAAGTGCCCCGACATCGGCATTTTTTTTGATGTCTTCAGATCCTACCAAAAGAGATTCTATAAATATTGTTTCATCAGTGTTTGACGAAAACATACTTTCGACAGCATCGAACCATTGTCCTTCATACTTTACACCCTTATCGTCCATTTTCATCTTTATGGATTCCAGTGCAAAGTCAATGCATGGCCCAAATCCGTCCTCAATCCCAACAATAAACGAACTGCCCTCAAAATCAATCCCGCATATCGAAGGATATTTCTGATTCGTTTCCACAAAACCCTCAGGCACCTGGAGCAGTATCTCGCGATTAACAGTTTCTCCATCCTCCATGATAGAGTCGTAGATAAGACTAACTCTTTTTTCACAAATCTCAAACTCAGCCAGCTTAATGTCTTCAACAATATTAAAATTCTTATACTCAACTAAATTGCCATCGAAACCATCAGCCATCAAGTCGTACAACTCATCACTGAAGCTCTTATTACCAATCAATAAGCTGATACAAATCAAAACTGTAAACAGAGCCAATCCAAAAAGCCGCCATTTCATTTTGCTTTTCATGTCTCACCTTCAAAAATAAATATCTAACAACCCCCAAAAGCCAATTCACCATCCAATACAAAATGAAATAATAGAACAACATGCAAAACACCAGATTCCACCATGTCATTCCACCGCAGGCTTCGGGCCCAGAACCAACGAAAACAAAATCAAGGCAGAAGTGTAAGCTGCCAAGAATCGTTAGAGCCATTTACACAGCTAAATGAACACACCCGAAAAACCGCTAAGTATGCGTGAAACTCTCCAATTGTAACTGTTCAAAAAATGGGGTATTGACACGGTATTTCATTCCGACCACTTTATCCATTTTGAGAATTGTTGTTTCTCCTTTATTTTACTATCTCCATTTATTGTGTGACATCTATTAAGATGAAAGCATAATTGCTTTCACCCAGCTATCAGTACTGCGGATTACTAATTCAATGTCGTCTTTAGATAAATCCTTATAATTGAGATATCTTCGTTCATTAGCATAAGCACTGCCAATTACCGAAGAATTTAAGAGCTGTGACTTGTATTCTGCATAGGATTCCTGTGGAAGCATATCCTTCGCTAATCTCTTCTCTTGATATATAGCTAAAGAGTCAGGATAAGCTTCAAATATTGTTCTAAGCTTACCTTTAAAATTTAATCGAAGGCTAAAACCTACCGTTCCCCAATAAATCGTATAACCAATCTCTGTCCAATTTGATATATGGCTTTCAAATAAGTCTTTGAGTTCCGATGGTAAAAAAGCCAGGAATTCTGATTCGTTTGTGCGTCCTGTCGAGGTTATTTTTTCCTTTGGTGTGACAACATCAATCTCTGGCTTCTTTTCTTCATAGACAACTTTGACAACGGCTCTCGTTACTTCTTTTGTTTTTTGAACAATAGTTGGCACTACAACTAAAGGCCAGTCAGATTTTTTCTCCAGCCGATAGCAATTAAGTTCTACAAAAGCAAGGGAGTATTGCATATGTGGAGCAGACTGAATAATCTCAGCCAATTGAGTTGCAGAAGGATGAATCCTGTCACCTACTATAAGCAGTGCAAATTTTCCTGTTTCTAGAGTCTGCTGAACTTTTTCTTGGAATTCAATCTCATCAATACCCTCTCCATCGAGCTTATTCATAACAAATTGGTATAACTTCTTGGGTTTCCCATCCATCCTCTCAGAGCATTTCTGAACAGCCTTGTCAAGTTCTTGATACGTCCATTTAGATAGAGTTTTAGCATAATCAAGTATTTGTGCTACTACCGTCCTATGTCCCTCTGGATTTCGCCACAGTTTTGTTTCTACAATAGTGATCAGTCCGCTAGGACTAACAAAGAGATTGTCAATATTCGCAATTTCCCTTCCAATAGATATTGCAGGAGTGAATCCTTCGCCAAAATCGTCCAAGGGTAGGATGTCAGTGTGTTTATGAAGTAATTGCTGGAGCCAGTCCTCGCTAAAAGCTTTCTTTTTTGCAGGCAATTGACTCAGTTTCCTGCCTGATGCTTCTACGTCTTGGATTAGATATGGTTGTGTGTCGCTCATTATATCAGTATTCCTTTTTCATCTCTGCATCAGTAATATGCTATTAAAATACGTCTGTAATCCATTTCTTTATTATGCTTGTTTCAATATATGCCCAAACAATTTCTCAATTCTGTTTTCCACAACTTAGAATAATTAGGTGTACGGTACCTTTTTCCAACCTTAACCGTTTCAAATTCACTTCCCATTACAAAAAACAATTCGCCAACAATCTTGTTCTCGTCTCTTTTCTTCGCGTTTGTTGAGGTGAAAAAAAACATCGCCATCTTCACAGCCGATCCCAAAATCCAAACCACAAAACTGTCTAACAATCAAAACTAATAACTAAAAACTAACCTCGCTTATCCCTCCACATTCTACAGCAAGTTCATTCCAAAACAAGAAATAATCCCTACAAATAATCCACCATAAAATCCCCTGCTTTCCTTCCGTATAATTCCGAGCATTCCGCCCGCCGTGCAGCGCCCGCTTGCCATGCTGTGCCAGTCGCAGCAGGTCGCAAAACCTAAATCATATCCGCGTAAATCTTCGTAATCTGCGGCCAGTAACCTTTTATATCGCCAAAGGCGATTCTCTCCTGCTTTTCTTCATTAACTTATGGTAATAAAAAAATCCGCGAAAATCCGCGTAATCCGCGGTTAATCTTTTATCTTTGCATTCAATCCGTATTCATCAAAGTCTTTTCATAGAATCAATTTTCTTTGATTTGTTTTTTAATCATCTGTGTGAATCTTGTGTTCATCTGTGGCTGAAAAAAACTCTTAATCATCGCTTTTAAACTTAAAAAAATCTGTGTTAATCTGTGCAAAATCTGTGAAATCTGTGGCTAAACTTTTATCTTTTCCTCAGTGCCCTCTGCCTGCCATGAGCCTGTCGAATGGTGGCATAGTTTTTCATCTTTTTTAATCCGCGTAAATCAGCGTAATCCGCGGTTGCTTTATTTTTCAGTGGTTAAATATTCTTGTGTTTTTCTCTGTGTCCTCTGTGCCCTCTGTGGCAAAAAAAACGGTTGCGGCCGGATCGCCCTAAGTTAATTCGTGGTTCTGTTCTTTTTGTT
>DAOWAN010000046.1 GCA_030634545.1 Candidatus Nanohalarchaeota archaeon | reverse complement strand
GACAAGCGTCCACTTCAAAGATTTGACATATCCGGAAAGCACCGTTTTGGAACAAAACTATGAATACGACCTTGTAAACAAAGACAAGCTATTCGAAAAATACATCGACAAAGAGATAACAATCCGCATCAACAACGGCGATACAAAAGAGACAAAAACAGGCACATTGCTCAGCCACTCCGGAAACCAGGTCATACTGAAAAACGCAGATGGAAAAATCCTGATACTCAATGCAGACGAAGTAGAACTCCCTGCACTCCCAAAAGGACTGATCACCCAGCCCACCCTTAAATGGCTCGTAAACAGCGCAGCCACAGGCAATCACTCAATAGAACTGTCATACATGACAAGCGGCATGAACTGGAATGCAAACTACGTAGCTGTAGTTGACAACAAAGATGAAAACATAGACCTCACAGGCTGGGTAACAGTCAACAACAATGCCGGAACCACATTTGAAAATGCCCGCCTAAAACTTGTGGCAGGCGATGTCAATAGGGTACAGAGCGCGATACAACCGCCAATAGCAGTCTATGCTAATGCAGATCCAGCAGCAAAAGGAGAACAATTCCAGGAAGAACAGCTATTCGAATACCACATGTACACACTGCAGAGACCAACAACACTAAATAACAACCAGCAAAAGCAGGTCACACTCTTCAATGCCCCGGACGTATCAGTAGTCAAGGAATTTGTATTTGACCCGTCAAGGCGCTACTATTGGGGCTACGGCAGTTCAGACAGCACAAAGATAAACGTCAGGCTGAACCTAAAAAATTCTGAAGATAACGGCATAGGACTACCACTGCCAAAAGGCGTAGTGCGCGACGACAAAAAAGCCTCAGAAGGCAAGCTCCACTGCAGAGGCGAAGACTCAATCGACCACACACCAAAAGATGAAGAGATAAGGCTCTATCTTGGCAACGCATTTGACCTTGTGGGCGAGAAGAAACAGACAAAATACACTAAAATCTCAGACCGCGTAAGCGAGACATCCTATGAAGTGGAACTAAGGAACCACAAAGACGAAGACGTATACATAAATGTATTAGACCACCCATACGGTGACTGGGAAATAACATCCACCACAGACCCATACGACAAAAAATCAACAAGCAATGTCCAGTGGACCCTGAAAGTACCGAAAGACGGCTCAAAGACCCTGACATACACAATAAGATCACGCTGGTAATTTACAGATATTATTAAGAAGGTGATAAAAATGAAAGAAAAAACAACAAATTCCAGGTTCAAGGGAATCTCAAAGAGCGCCATAACAGTTGTTTTATTGCTTCTGCTTGTCGGCTCTTATGCAGCATTCTCTGCATCCCCGAAAGAAGTGACATTCAAAAGTTCAGCAGAATCAGTTGATGTGACAGTGTATAATTCTAATCTCGGTGTTGTGAAAGAAGTGAGGACTGAAGTGCTTGATGCAGGTCATAATGTCGTTTATTTCAAGGGGGTTGCAAGCCAGATAGATCCTACCAGTGTGCATTTTAAGGATTTGACGTATCCTGAAAGCACAGTACTTGAACAAAACTATGAATATGATCTTGTTAACAAAAACAAATTGTTTGAAAAGTATATTGACAAAGAGATTACAATACGAATCAATAATGGCAACAGCAAAGAGACAAAGACAGGCACATTACTCAGCCATTCAGGAAACCAAGTCATACTGAAAGACGCACAGGGGAAAATATTGATTCTTAATGCAGATGAAGTTGAACTTCCTGCACTTCCAAAAGGGCTTATTACTCAGCCCACCCTGAAATGGCTTGTGAACAGTGCAGCTACAGGCAATCACTCAATAGAGCTTTCATACATGACAAGCGGCATGAACTGGAATGCAAACTATGTGGCTGTGGTTGATAAGGAAGATGAGAACGTGGACCTCACCGGATGGGTGACAGTAAACAACAATGCTGGAACCACATTTGAAAATGCTCGGCTCAAGCTTGTGGCAGGCGATGTCAATAGGGTCCAGAATACGATATCTTCTTCGAGACATCTATACGAGATGGTTGATGAAGACTTTAAGGAGGGAGGACAATTCCAGGAAGAACAACTCTTCGAATACCACATGTACACCCTCCAGAGACCTACAACACTCCAAAACAACCAGCAAAAACAGGTCACTCTCTTCAATGCGCCCGATGTGTCTGTTGTCAAGGAGTTTGTATTTGATCCCGCAAGGCGCTACTATAGAAGCTACGGGAGTTCATCAGACAGCACAAAGATAAACGTCATGCTGAACCTAAAAAACTCCGAAGATAACGGCATGGGACTGCCACTGCCAAAAGGCGTAGTGCGCGTCTACAAAAAAGACTCCGAAGGCAAGCTCCAGTTCATAGGCGAAGACTCAATCGACCACACACCAAAAGATGAAGAGATAAGGCTCTATCTTGGCAACGCATTTGACCTGGTAGGCGAGAAAAAGCAGACAAAATACACAAGAATCTCAGACCGCGTAAGCGAGACATCCTATGAAGTGGAACTAAGGAACCACAAAGACGAAGACGTATACATAAATGTATTAGACCACCCCTACGGTGACTGGGAGATAACATCCACATCAGACCCATACGACAAAAAATCAACAAGCAATGTCCAATGGACCCTGAAAGTACCGAAAGATGACTCAAAGACCCTGACATACACAATAAGGTCAAGCTGGTAAACAGTGTTATCTGGAACCGATGATAGGATCAGGCTCAGAGTCTATAGATATGAAAAGGGAAATAGTATCCCTGTATCTAAAAAAACCCTGAGCCTGCCTGTTTATTTGCATAAGCAGGATGACTTTGCGATGTTTATTGCAAAACACTGCGGATGTCATTTATTTCATATCTGCTATTCAGACAGCGATGGAAAAGAAAGGCGCCTATGCGATATAAAAATAGCAAAACGTGGTAGAAAAGACGTAGAATATGCGATCCCTATACCAGAAGATCAGGCAAGGCTATTACTTCTTCTAAAAAGAAACAAAAAAAAGCGCCATCTTATGAAAGAGACCACAAGCGCAGGAAAAAGCAGACCCGTCCAAAAGCGCCAGGATTGCCATACTTCACCAAATCACATGTATGGATAAACTCCTGCCAGAAGAATCAACGATAAATTCACTACGATATAGGGATTATTTACGATAGATATTAAAAATCAATTCATTGATTATACATCTATGCAAACTGCAATGAAGTACTCTGATACAGATCAGGATTTTCTCTCAGGTCAGGAATTATATGATGCATTATCAGAAATAAGAAAATCAATCCATAAACGTGATTTATCATCTCAATTCAGAAAATATCTCAATCATCTAGATGAACAGTTCTATAATACTATGCCTTCAAAGACCCGGATCATGAATACGATTGCATCTTCTGGTGGAAAAACTGGTATGGGCTGGGACAAAGAACATATGACAAATAAACTGAAAGAAGACTATATATCTATGGAAGAAGTCAAAAGGATGGTTCTTTCACTGGAAAATGAACTTAAGGATCCTTGCTCTGAATTTCATAAATTAGCATGTAATACATTAACCAAAGAGCGTTTTAGTGAGGTCCGGTACCATGTGGAGCAAACTGGAACCGATGCATTTGTTTTCGGAGACATAATCACAGAAATCCCTATAAACAAATATCTCTGGGATGTACGATATGACGGCAGCAGCAGATTAATATCTCGCCTATACCATGAATGCCGTATTGGAATATCTCCGAAAAAAAGAGGGGTAATGCCGGATAACTTTTATATCAGAAAGGTTGCGTAACAGCGGTAATCATGCGTTCAGATAGACATAACGCATTGCCATCAAATACTATATTAACTTTAGATTACAAATAATGTCTGTCTTTATGACACACACAAAAGGGGATGAATACACAATGGCAATTGTTGAAGATAAATTTTTGAGAGTGGAAAAATCACCGACAGAAGTAGTCAAGGTCCGCTATTCAGTAATACATGGCGATGATGAGGGACCAAAAATCTTTGTGATTGCCGGAGTTCACGGTCACGAGCTTACAGGAATCGAAGTGATAAGGAGACTTAAGCCCTATCTTGAGATGAAGAATATTCGCGGGAGAGTTACGATTCTTCCAGTAGCAAATCCCGTTGCTTTTTCTACAAGGCAGAGAGGGACCATATATGACAACAAGGACCTGAACAGATGTTTTCCCGGTGATCCCTCAGGGAGTTTTACAGATAAGCTGGCTTATGAGATATTTAACAAGATTATAGTTGATAATGATTATGGTATTGACCTGCATACCGGACCAGAAGGGAGAGTACTCTTGCCGCACACAAGAATCAGGAAATGCAAGGGAATCAATCAGGTAAAGGCGCTTTCAAGAGTATTCGGAACCCTTATTGCAATGTCTCCAGACGGCGTTGAATCTATGCTGACATCCTCAGCAAGCAACCGTGGGATACCGACAATCGGTGTTGAGCTTGGCGAAGCATACAAGATAGATGAATATTTTGTAAATGCCGGCTTCTTCGGGGTTGTGAACACGTTAAGATATCTCAATGTACTGGATGGAAAAGCAGATGTGCTTGACAAGCAGTTCATCCTTAATGAGAGGCATAATATAAAGGCAGAGCATAACGGGCTTTTTTATCCAAATGCAAAACTGGGACAGATTGTGAAAAAAGGAGATTTTTTAGGTGAATTATATAATGTTGAAAGTGATACTACAGAGCGAATCTATGCAGAACGAAGAGGGATTATTCTGGCGCGCTTCAGCCAGAGTGTAGTGCTGCCGGACATGACAATCATGAGCATTTTGACAGTAGACGACTGCCTTTTGAATAATGCCGCACTGAAAAATGGCAGATACATTATTAATCATTATAAAAATCCGGAAAGTCTGTGGAGCAGTTTTGAGTACTGAGAATGCAAAGTTTAATATATGGATTAAAACTAATATGTTGTTGTGATAAGATGATGGGATTTTCTAAAGCCTCAGGCAAAAAGGAGAATAATGATGCCGTTAGTATGGATGCTGGATCATGCGATATTACAGATCTGAGAAAGAAGATGGATGAACAGGTCGAAGAGATGAAGGAATTAAGCAATGCTACAATGACTATTGTAGAGAAAGTCAGGAAGCTGAAAACAGAAGACCTGACATCCCACATGGAGCGCATTGATGCCAGGCTGGTTGTTCTAGAGAATCATATGTCTGCTGTTGATAAGAAACAGGTTGAAAAAGATGATCTTCCAAAGAAAGAATGCGTACCTGATAAAAAAGAGACCATGACTCTGCCGGACTTGCCTATGAAAAAAGATGAGCTTCCAAAGAAAGAATCCAAACCCGCTAAAGATAAGAGTATAGCTCTGCCTGACCTGCCTATAAAAAAAGAGGAATCTCATACAGATAAAAAAATAGATAATGTTATTGAGACTACACTGGATGCCAAAAAGAGCACAGACTGCATTTCTGATACTATCAAGCACTATGAGAACGAAAAAAATACAGTTGCATCTCCAGCTAAGAGCAATATTTTCACAAAGTTCATGGATAAGATTAGGATTGGGAAAACTAAAACTGTTGCAGTACAATCTCAAAAAAAGATAGAAGACAAGCCAGTAAGTGTAGTGCCTAAGGTCAATACACCCTGTGCGATATGTGACTCAGTAGAGAAACTACCATCCCCGGTTGAAGCGAAGAAGAATAGTGATGATACTAACTTATGTGTGAATAATGCTTGTGAAAGCAGAGTATCCTCTGAGATGCCAAATATTGATCTTATGGCTGTTGATAAAGATAATCTTAAGGTAAAGATGGAAACGATGATTGCTTCAGCAAACCAGATGGCATTTGAGCGAAAGTACTCAGATGCAACAGAGGTTTACCTGAAACTGGCTGATGCCTATGACAAGAATATGGATAATCTCTCTGTGCGGGAACTGGGTACACAGATCAATGAACTATATGACAAGATTTCATCAAATCTCCTGAACACTCTTATGACAAGTGATGATGGACACAAGATGTCTGCTTTTGGGGAGAGTAAAATAGTTTAGCCACCGGTGATACCATGACTCATGAGACACATCATACTTCGCATCATTATGCGCAAAACGAAGAACTACCAGAGGCGCGTCTTGCCCTCTTCTGGATTATGGGTGCCGCGTCACTCCTTGCAGGCGCATGGATAGCAGGGCGTCTTGAATGGGTTTTAGGGACCACAGCCCCGTCATATTACGGCGCTCTTCTTGTATCATTTCTGCTCTTTCTTTTCGGCGGACTTGCCTGGATTGGTGTAGCAGTAAGTGTAGCGCATCACAAGAGCTGATATTTGGGATGCTTTTGTTCCATAGGCGGGCTATATATGTCTGCATAAATAGAGATTAAAGTTATGCATTCTCTAAAATTATTTTTTTCAGCGATTTTATATTCTATTTTGATGTTTGGACTTGTCAGCGCAGACATTGTGATTAATGAAGTAGAGTTGAATCCCGAAGGTCAGTATGATACTGATGAATGGTTCGAACTATACAATACTGATGCGATTGATTCAGTAAATATTTCAGGATATAGTATTGTAGATAAAGGCGGAGACAGAGATGTTATTCCTGCAGGGACATTCATAGGTCCGAATGACTTTTTTGTTTTTACAGAAGAAATATCCAGTCTGGGTTTAGTTAATATCAATGAAAGTCTTTTTTTATATGATTCAGATGATCTGCTTATTGACGAGATTCTCCAGATAAGTGATGAGAGCAATAATCTGGTGACATTCCAGAGAAGCCCGGATGGTTCTGATAACTGGAAATTATGTGAAGGCACTCCCGGCGAATCCAATGATTGCAGCAGCGGAGAGATACCCGAGTTCCCAATGTTCATCATGCCAGTATTTGTAATGTTTGCCGCACTTTCATTAGCAAGAAAATTTGCGCCAGTCGGGCTTTAGCAGAGTCATTCCTGCAGTGTTTCTTTGATCTTCTGAATATCTTGCGGGTATGGTGGCTCATTAGCATCAATTTGGAAATGATTCTCTAATTGTTCAATTAATCCACTATAATTCTTTGTTCTGAATATCTGTCTATCCTCATCTATATCTCCTTCCTTTACCCATACATATGAATGGAGAGGATATTTAATCTGTTCATTAATATTATAAATCCTGTCTGTTTTACTCTTTATAGGAAACATGAACTCTGGTGAGATTATGTGCAATGTTTTCAAAATTTGAAATAATACTTTTGGATCTGCTCTGCTTTTTTGAATAACCTTTAATCCAAACAAATGAAATATGTCCTCTACGGGATGAGTCATAATCTCCTTAATTTCATCATACTTTATTGACAATTTTTCTGGGCGTGGCGTAATATTGTGCCAATGAGGTCCACAATGATCATAACCTATCCTGTTCGACTCCATAACTAGTGTTTTTAGTCTTTCGCTCTCTTGAGGTTCACAAGGAAACATACTGAACAATCGGTCACTTAAAACAGAATTAATCCCGCACCCGTCTGATTTCGTAACTCTATGCATTTCACTAAATATTTCATCATCCTCATATGGAAAGTAAAATGATGTTGTCAAATCAATGGATTCATCTTTAAAAGGTAAATACTGTGCATCTGCCGCAACATATTCTACATTATCTCTTTTTTTAGGCACATGACCATTCTGATATTGGATATCAATCGCAATATATCTTCTGTCTCTATTCCATTTCGATTTTGCAGAATATTTGAGATATTTTGCATCGCCTGTGCCAATATCTAATATTATTTTTGCATCAGTATTTCGGATTTGTTCGTTAAGCAACTGTTTTTCATCGCAAAAAGCTATATTCTCTATCAAATAATCAAATGCTGATGTTACACTATTTGAAATTTTTTCTTTGTATTTCACCATACAGATCTTCCATTTTCAGCAATTATTGTGTTTCGCATGATTAATTTCACTCAACACTCATAAAACTACTAAAAACAATATGTGATATATCTTTAAATAATTAGCGAAAATCACTACTTATAAAAAACAACACATATTCATTCTAAAAAACATGGCTACTGTTTTCAGAAGATACCTGTACAATATCATTCAAACTCTTCCAGCGCTCTTTTGATTTCATCTTCACTATATCCATCTTCTTTCAGGATTTCCCGCATGCAGATTTTAAGTTTAGTGGGATTCACATCAAATCCTATGTCATTCAGGTGATCCATAAGTCCTTCAGGTTCGTTTTCTCTCAGATAAGCGCGAATTGCTTCAATTACGTTGTCATCTATCATATTCTTGCCTCCTTTGACAGCACAGTATTTTGAGAGTCTTAAAAATACATTTTAGGCACAAAACACATATGCCTGAATTGCCTCTCTTGTTCTTTCAATAAGCTGGTCTATGCTTCTTGCCTGCGTATGGCATCCTGGCAGTTCGACTACTTCTGAAACAAACCAGTCATCTTCATCTTTTTCTATGTTTACTATAAATTTTGTCATATTATGCCCTATGTTGTTCATATGCTGCAACATATTTATAGCTGGGGTGATTTCTTTCGGCAAGCTACGTATGGACAATCCTTATTAATCAGGATAATGAAAGGTCATGTACGAGGTGGTTTTTAATGAAAAACACAATTAGAAGGGGAAAGGTAAAGCGAATACTTATCAGCTTTCCAAATGTTACAGTGTGGACGAGGGTAACCCCCTCCCTTTAACTTTTTAATGACAATATCTCTTTCTCTTCAAGAAATGCATCAAGAATATCTGTCAACTTTTCTGCTTCAATAATTTCAATACCTGCTTCTTCAGACAGGTAGACAACACTTGTCCTGAGTTCAGGCTGGCAATACTCATAAGTTCCCCATTTATGGCAGAATTCCTGTTCAGTATAGTTGATCTCTTTTGACGATCCAACAGGCACATAGAAAGCAACTGCCCCGTTTTCCCTGGCAGAGATGGCTTTTTCTTTGATTCTCCCTGCAGGGCCGATTGTACCGTCATGATTGATCGTACCTGTAATCATTACCTTGTCATTCACCTGTTTGTCTTTCAGTGCTGCGATAGTCGCAATAGTCATTGCTGCCCCAGCAGACGGACCTTCAAGGACCGTAGCATTTGCATAGATATCATAGATTATATCAATATTAGCAAGATCAATATTCGTGATTTCAGATGCTACAAGAGCAGCCATCCTTATTGAATTCGTGGTCTCTTCTTTAGAAAGCACGCGATTGAGATTCAGGAGTATCTGTCCGCTGCCCTGCACAATAGACACATCAAGATTCGCAGCAACCCCCGTACCATTACGGTTCACCGCAGGCAGCCTGATTGATGCGCGCCTCTGGTCATGAATTACGAGCGATGTTTTAGTGCATGAGTTATATATCACCACTTCAGCAGGTTTATCTATACTTTTCTTCTCCCCTGCATGGATGCCTGCTAAGAATGCGATCAGAATAAAAAGCACAATGATAGTTGTTTTACCATGCACAGTAAGTTTCTTTTTTTGTCTGCTCTCGAAAGCCATAGAATCCCCTCTCCTATCATCTATTTTCTTGTATTTAAGTATAAAGGCAAAGCGCGCGCAAAAGTGGGCACACTTTCCGAATGCTGAGTCCCCGTTTCTACCTCGGCACTGTATCCTGAAAGCGCCTATGTCCTACTTTAGGGCTGCTCCGATCAAGGCCTGACCCGGTTCAGCAGAGCATAAGCCTATCAGGGCAGAGAGTCATTGTTCAAAACAGGATCAAGACACTCGAAAAGTAATTGCTGCCTCTTGCGCTTCAGCCCCTGCATATAGACGATTTCAGGTAACAGGACCCGCCTGGCGCCCCAGCCTAGCTTTGCCAGTATTATTGTAGAACAGCAAGTTTTATATGTGAATGATTGGGTATGATCATAAAAGATAGATATATAATCAGATATGCCTATATAGTAAATATGGTAAAAAAGGAAAAGATTGTAGGTTTAGCGGGTCTGAACGCCCTCAAAAAATCATTGAAAGATTGTGGTGTCACCATTGCCTACATGTTCGGTTCGCAGCTGACAAAAGAGACCACGCCTCTAAGTGATATAGACATAGGTATAGTATTGAATGACCCCTCTGTCAAAAATAATGATCCTGCAGGCATTTATACTTCGCTCCTCGATGCATTTAAAAAATATCTTAATGACCCAAAAAGAAAAATCGACATAGTTTACCTGACAGAGACATCATTTCATTTTCAGATGAATGTAATCCGGACTGGTGTTGTTCTTTATAGTTCTTCAAAAAAGATAAGGGAAGATTATGAGGATTATGTGATGATGCGTGGTCTTGACTGGAACTATTTTGAGGAGACTTTCAATAAGGAAATGGTGGAGGCATTATAATATGTCTGTAGATAAAAAGATTGTCCTTGACCGTGTCGCGATGATCCGTGAAGATGTTGTGCGGCTGAAAAAAATGGCTGATATGTCTCTTGCAGAATTTAAAAGTGACCCTGATAATTATGCTGTGGCAGAGCATCACTTGAGGCGTGCCTCTGAAAGTGTTCTTGATATCGGAAGACACATAATTGCGAAATCCGGATTCACGAAAGCTACAGACTACACACAGATAATAGATATCTTGGGTGAGAATGGGGTCATACCGCATGAATTCGCAAAGGAGTTCAGAAAAATAGGAGGATTCCGGAACCGGATAGTTCACATGTATTGGAAAGTCACTACTGATGAGCTTTATGAGGTCATAAAAAATGATACAGACAAACTGGTCCAATACACAAAATATATTGTCAAACACATAGATAAAACCGGCGCATAGCACCAAAACCCTGCTTAGACACTATATTCTTGAGCAAAAAGTTTTATCTGTGGATGACTGGAGCGCACTATTCAGTTTTAGAAATATTCGGGTTAAATCCTTTCACTCCTAACGCCGCACGATAATATATATCGAAAAAAACGCGTTCGCCTTCTTCTAACAGGACATCTTCGTCCAAAGGAATAATCAAAGGCGGATTCAACCAATCACTTGGTTCTAAGAAAATTCCTTTTGTCGTTTCCATACGCGTCATGAACTTCATACTGTTAGCGATTCCATCCATTTTGCTAATTAATTCAACAGAGTTTTTATATTGTAGTGGATTGGAGTCTGAAAAACATAAGGATTGGTATTCTGCTTCAAGAGAGATTGGCTTTGATATCGGACTTCCATAAGCTTCATAATGTGGAAGCCTTAATTCATAAGTATCATCTGGAATTCGGTAATCCTGATTGACTAATTGAACCATTGTCTTTGCTCCAGACGGTATGGTTTTTCCATTTTCTTTTAACAGCCGTTTGCATGCATAATTCATTGTCTGTATCTGGGATTCATTAATGAAACAGGTATCGCTCATCTCACAGATAATGACGTCTGCTTGTGGCAGGAACGACTTTCTAAAATCACCTTCAATATATTCTATCTTTGGATAATGTTTGCAAAATGTTTTACCCTAAATTGCTATAGTCAAGGCATGAAATAAATGAGCAAACATCACCCAAAACCAAAGTGTCTTGATCTATATGGGAAGGCACTCTACTCAATTTATTAGTGCCTTCACTATACTTCTTCCTGTGATTCTATGGTGTACACTTTTTTAGCCTTCCCTTAAGCAAACTCTCAAAAATAGTCAGGCTCTCACGCGATGCAGTAAAATACCGGATGGAGCGCCTCATCAAAAACAAAATACTTTTGAAATTCACAACAATCGTCAACCCCCCGAATTTCGGGTTCACGCATATCGCCTCTCTTTTCATGCAGTTGTGGAATCTGGATATAGAAAAAGAAGACCGATTCATCAGATACCTGGCAAATCACCCGAATATAACCTATGTCGCAAAGGTCAGCGGCAGATGGGATTACAAAATAGAGATAACTGCGCGAAATCCGGGACATTACGATGAACTCCTGACAGACATAAGGCGCAAATTCCAGGACATCATCAAAGATTATGACACAGTCACACTTCTAAAAGAATATAAGATGAGCTATTTCCCTTATATGGCATCTCAGATAGCTTTCGGACCAACAAAATAACCATTCTTTTTGATTGTCTATGACTTGTATTCTGGTATCTGCCTAGGCAATCAAAAAGCTTGGAAATGGACAAAATACACTGTAATTTCCATGATGCCTTGCATGCCCACAAATCTCGCCAAAGTTGTTGACATGCAAAGATTCAGCATGCTGCTATACTCTATTTATTGAGTATGCGGGAATACGACTTGTCGGATTCACAGCACTCAATAGAGTACTGTCAAAACCAATGATGATTATGCGGTTTTGCCGTATCACTCAAGACATGAGGATAGCGGAATCTTTAGCATTGTGAAAACTAATAATGATACTCCTGCAATGAGAATATGGTCATCTGTAATAGGGTCAATAACCACAAATTAAGTTTTGTGTCTTAGTGCTTCGTATTCTTCGCGAGATAGTTTAACCTGTTTTAGTATCTCTTTGAGAAGACCAATCCCCAGGCATTCGTTTCCATGCAAAGGCACAACTGTATTCCTGCCATCAGGGTGAACATATCTTGCATGGCTTCCAACTTGGTGTATCTTTTAAAACCCTGTTTTTTCGAGAATCTTGCATATTTTGTTTCCAGAGACAGGTATGAGTCTTGTCATACTTTGACCTCTAATTGTTGTACGCCGATAAATTTCATTGGAGTAGTTTCTTTACTATCTGCTTCGATACAGACCTGTATTGCTTCCTTTATGCGCTCCATTGCTTCAGATACTGTTTTTCCCTGCGTATAACAACCAGAAATATCTGGTACTTTTGCAACATATATCCCGTCTTCATCCTGCTCAATAAGAACTGTAAAGTTTAACCTTCTGTCTTCCATTTCTATCACCGTTTATCTGTGTACATATATGGTTAGTCCGTGAATTATATAATGGTTCTGTTCACAGATGATATTTCCCTTATATGGCAGCATCTCAGATAGCTTTCGGACCAACAAAATAACCATTCTTTTTATTCTTGGTATTGGCAAGCGCATCTTTCTGGATAAGAGAATCCTCAACAACATCCTCACGGGTACGGTCCTTGATATCTATAGGCTGGAACGCAGGCTTAACCCCGCAAACATCAACTTCATCAAGAGAAGCAAAAGCCGCAAGAATGTTCTTCATATCTTTAGAATAAGCTTTCTTTTCAGAATCTGTAAGACTGAGCTTTGCAGTCTTCATAACTCTCTCAATAGTCTGATCTCCTTCCATAGTCTATTTTATTCTATTATTAATTTAATAAATGTGTGTTCCACAGGAAACAATAGTATAATATTAAAGTTCCACAAGAAACAAAGGTATTTCCACAGGAAATTTCAAGTTTATTCAAAAAACAATTTATAGCTCTAATGCTAACGAACTCCATGAGAAATAATGGTTCCATTAATAGAATATTAGAGTATATACATCCAAAAGTATATTTATCTATAACAAAAGGTTTATATATGGTTGAACCACAAAAAAATAAATAGGTTTTCCAGTACAATGTTTTGGCGAACATTGCACGAAAAAAAAATTCAACTTTAAATTATCAGGCGACGATTTAAAATTGATCAGGCAATCAATAAAACTTTTGGCGAAGTTTAATTGAAAGTTTAGTACAAAAGGGAGTAGACATTAACAGGAATAATTTAGTTAGTCTTAATCATCTACTTCTAAGGACAATACTATTGCGGAATCAATATAAACATTTCGTTAATAAGACATGAATCATGAGATATATATCTTCTGGTAGGGAGATGGGCTTAGGTTCGCAGGTAAGAGGGGTTAAAACAAAACAGAAATTGGAGGGAGTTAAAAATGGAATCAATCATACAAAGTGCAATATCAAGACAAATTACCGGTGGTGTCGGTAGTCTGGGTGAAAAACCACTGGATGAATTTGCAGGTGCAAATGATGCGAAGATAATGGTAATGGGAGCAGGTGGCATGGGTTGTAATGCTATCAACAGGCTGCACAGTATCGGTATCAATGGCGCAGAGACAATTGCCCTGAATACAGACATGAAACACCTGCGGACAATACAGTCAGACAGGAAGATTCTCCTGGGTCAGGAACTTACAAAAGGACTTGGTGCCGGCGGATATTCAGCAATGGGAAAGCAGGCAGCAGAAGAATCAATAAACGAGATCCGTGACGTCATGCGCGGAGTTGACATGCTCTTTTTAGTAGCAGGCATGGGCGGCGGAACAGGAACAGGAGCCGCACCGGTAATTGCAGAGTATGCAAGATCCCAAAGCTCAATAGTCATCGGCGTGGTCACAATGCCATTCAAGATTGAAGGCGCAAGAATCCACAAAGCAGAAGAAGGTCTTGCAAAATTGAGACAGGTCTCAGACACAGTGATTGTCATTGAGAACGACAGGCTTGTTGAGATTGCAGGAAACATGCCTCTTCAGCAGGCATTCTCTGTAGCAGATGAGATAATCGTAACAATGATCAAAGGCATTACAGAAACAATAGCCACGCCATCAATTGTGAACCTTGACTATGCTGATGTTAAGACAGTCATGAGCTCAGGCGGAGTTGCCATGATAGGTGTAGCTGAATCTGCATCTGCTGCAAGGGCAAGAGAAGCAGTTGAGCAGGCGATGTCTAACCCGCTTCTGGATGTTGATTACAAAGGAGCTACAGGCGCGCTTGTACACATCACAGGCGGACCTGACTTAAG
>DAOWAN010000083.1 GCA_030634545.1 Candidatus Nanohalarchaeota archaeon | reverse complement strand
TTAATTTCTCGTTTAATGAGTCTAACCCGGATGCTTGTTTTTATTCTCTTAATGGAGGGGATAATGTCACTGTTGAATCCTGTGAGAACGGGACTGTTCTTTCTTCTCTTGCGCAGGGGCTGAATAATGTGAGTCTTTGTATGAATGACAGTGCAGGGAATGTTAATTGTTCTGGCAGGGATTTCTGGTATGATTCAATTGCGCCGGATGTCAATGTTGCTGCGCTTTTGAATGTCACTTATAGCTATTCGGATATTTTTGTTGATGTCTCTGTTGATGAAGATGTTTTTGCGTGTTTTTATGATGCGGGTCATGGGAATGTCAGTATGAACGGGAGTGTCCGGGATTTTAATGCTACTGTCTCTGCGGGCGAGGGTGTTAACTGGCTTAGGGTGTATTGCAATGATTCAGCGGGGAATGTCGGGGTCAATGATTCTTTGTTTTTTACTGTGGATACGATTGCGCCGGAGATTGATGTTGTCGCGCCTTTGAACGGAACGTACAATGATATGTGGGTGTGGGTGAATGTGTCTACTGATGGATGTTACTGGTGTGGTGTGTCTTTGAATGGGAGTGGGAATGTCAGTCTTTTGAATGAGTCTGTGCTGGTTTCGGATGATTGGTATCTTAATCTTAGTGTCGGGGCAGAGGGTGTGAATAATGTTTCTGTCTATTGTAATGATAGTGCAGGGAATGTTAATTTTTCTTTTGTTGAGTTTGTTGTCAATACTACGCTTCCGGCTGTATCGCTTGATTTTCCGCAGGACGGCGGGAATGTGACTTATGGAGAGGTCATGTTTAATTATACGGCGAGTGGTGTTGATATTGTGAACTGTACGCTGTATGGTAATTTTTCCGGTGAGTGGGGGGGTGATGTGTCGAATTCTACTTCGGTTGATGGCATTGAGGTGAATCTGTCTTCAGGGGTTTATCTGTGGAATGTCATGTGTGTGGATTATTTTTCTAATGCGGCTTTTGCAGGTTCTAATTATACGGTTGTTGTTGATTTTGATGCGCCTGATGTCAGTGTTGTGGTGCCTTTGAATGGGTCTGGTCTTGCATCCGGCACTAAGTGGGTGTGGGTGAATGTGAGTGCTGATGAGGATGCAGTGTGCAGGTATAATCTGTCTAATTCGAGTTTTGATTTTGATGATGACGGAGCGGAGTTTAATGTTACGGCAGGGCTTAATTTTTCTTTTAATTATTCGCTGTTGAGTGACGGGGGAGAGTATACTGTATATTATAAGTGCAGGGATCTGTTTTCGAATGTGAATGATGATGCTGTGAGTCATGTGTTTTCTGTTAATTATCCATGTGTTGATAATGACGGGGACGGGTATGGTGTTGGCGTAGGGTGTCTTGGGACTGACTGTGATGATTCTAATCCGTCTATTCATACTGGGTGCGGGTCCAGTTCATCGGGAGGGTGTTCTGTTGTAGTTATTTTTGATGATGCGGTTGATGAAGAGGTTGTTAATGATACAGATGTTGAAGAGGCAATTGTTGAGAATGAGAGTGTTTATGTGGTTAATGAGACTAACCGGACAGATGAGGTTGTGGAGCCGGAGACGATGGGTCAAATTTATGCAGATATCCTTGAGTTAGAGGATGTTGTTCATGAGTTGAAGAGTGGGAATAAGATCAGTGAAAATGTATCGGAGGAGTATCTTTTGAGGCTTTCAGAGGTTATGGAGCTTTACATGGCAGGTGAGTTTGAGGAGGCAGAGGATGTTATGGATGAGATCAGGATTTCTCTTGTGTATGAAAACGAGACTGCTGTGGTGGATGAAGATGAAGTTGGTATTGATTATGGGTTTCTTATGAATCTGGGCGCTATTGTTGTTGTTGTTATGGGGTTTTTTGTTATTGATATGATTCTTACGCGCAATAAATGTCCGGTGATGAAGTATATTAAGCTGTGTCTTGAGAAGGGGTTTTCACATGAGGATATTAAGCGGAAAATGGTTGAGGGTGGATGGAGTGAGGATGTTGTTGATAAGGCTATGAAGAAGGTGAAGAAAAAATGAGATTTTTGAAGATGGGTGGAATTGATTCTTCGGTTGTTGAGGATGCCAGGAAGGGGTGTGTTTTTGTTTATCCTACGGATACTATCTACGGTATCGGGTGTAATGCGCTTTTAGATGATGCTGTGAAGAAGGTGTTCTGTGCTAAGGCGCGGGATGAGTCGTGTGCGCTTTCTGTTATTGCGCCGTCTTTTGAGTGGATTTCCAAACACTGTGATGTTGATATGGATGTTGTCAGGAAGTATCTTCCGGGGTCTTATACGCTGATTGTTCGAAAGAGGGATGAGGGGTTTCTGAAACGGGTCTGTGGCGGTAAGGGTACGCTTGGGGTTCGGATTATTGAGCATCCGATCATGGGGTTTTTTGAGATGGCGGATGTTCCTTTTGTTACTACGTCGGTTAATGTTTCGGGGGACGCGCCTGTTTGCGATGTGTCTTTGATTCCGGATGGGATAATGCGGTTTGTTGATGTTGTGATTGATGATGGAGTTATAGAGGGCAAGGCGTCTACTATTGTTGATTTGAGTGATGGCGGGGAGAAGGTTATCGGGAGATAAGTGGTAAAATGCACAATACGCGTTGTTACTACCTCTAAGCGAAAGATATATATAGTTATTGTGACAATATTATGTTCAGGTAGTCTTATGATATCTCTAAATGCATCCGGAATACTGAATATGAACATCTGTGCATTTAGACCTATTGCCCCGATGCATTCAAAATATATGGGATGCACAGGTCAGTAGGGGATGATTCGATTTCATTCTGAAATCAAAAAGATGACCCTTTAAATATTTTTCTTATATTGAACTATTATTGCAGGGGCAGGTATGCTGCTCATCCATGCTCACGTTTTGCGGAACATGGGAGTTTGTGGATTCTGTTTCTGCGGTAGATATTGCGCGTTTCGGACGGAGGTTTCGTGTGGCGCAGTAAAGTGTTTTTGTTTTTTTGAATACAGAAAGAATGAATTGAGGTAAAAATGTAACAATACCGCAACGATGCGATGTATTGAATAAATAAACAGAGATGATGAATATGGAACTATCATGGTCGCCAGAGAGTTTGTATATAGGATTTACATCTGGAAATGAAGGTTACAAAATAGTAATGTGCATGGATGGACCAGAAGGTCCGCATTGCGAAACAGTTGCCACAGCTGAACGCGACAAACATGGAACTGTAGAATCTAGTGCTACTGGCGGATTGAGGCGCTTGTTGCCGGGAATGGATATGTATGATGTCAGTGACCCTGGTGTGCTTTCACGATGCGTTTTGAAAATATTATATGTCGGAGATCTGTATCTGCGCAATTGTGCGAGTGAATCTACTCTTTATGAGCGTGTTGGAAAGGAGATGACCACTTTAGCGAATGCATCAGAGAGAATAACAAAAAAAATTGATGAAGAGCCTGAAAATGTCAAATGCTATTTAGGTCCTATATTAGGTAATTTCAATAGTAAAGTTTTTGATGCAATTATAAAGCAGGCACTAATGTACCCTCCGGAGGTCAGAGATACTGTGATGAAGATGCTGGGTCTTGGTGCAAAAGAGTTGGAATCTAGTGATGAAAAACGAGGGATGGAGATTTCAGTTCAATAATGAGACGCCATAAAGTACACCCTATGGACCAAAAAGATGAAGGGAGACTATATGCATAATCCCTGTAAAAGCTAATGGAAGTGAATTCAATGTATGGAGAGATACAATCGGTATTATATGCAAGAAGAACAATTGACGTGGAATATGATATTCATTATAAGATTGATTCGGCTGTTCTTCTTTTAATGGACGTTGTTAACGGTCATATCTTTGAAAAAGCAAGCTCACATGAGGGTATAGAAGGGAACGAAATCCACAAGTATAAAAATCAACTTGATACTCACGGGATAGATACAGTAAAATCTCTTCTGGAGAACCCGGATATCTTGTATGAGGGAGTTGCTCTGTATTTTAAATTAGAGAATGAAGCTCTTAAAAGAGATACGTTTGATAAATATTACCATAAACTGGTAAATGATGCTGAAATTAAACTGGATGTTGAACGAACATTGTTGGTTTATGACTTGCTTCATATGGGTCCGATTCCGGATAGAGGAAATGCAATGTTGAGATATGATAAGGAACATTGCAACAGGTCAAGAGATGAAGCAAGGCAATTGAAGTTCTTTTATGATCTGTATGGTTTTAGTCCTCTTACTTTGCCTGAAGAAGATACTGCATCACCAAATAAGCAAGATGAAATAAATAGTTGTGAGTAAGAACTATATTCTGAGATGGAGCGACAAGTACAACAGTTTCAGAAAAAAATTACTCCGTTGGAAAGAATTATAGAGGTAGAATTCTATCCGGATGCTGAAACTGCTGATGCGGAATTTAGACTTTACGAAAAGAGTTAGCAATTTGAGTATAGTAGGTTTCTGGTGGTTTTTTATTTAATGTGATTAGTTCACTCCATATATTTTTCCAAAAACCTGAAACAGGTTGCAATGCCAACAGCGATTAAAAAGGCGATTATTACTCTGTATATAAAAAATGTAATTCCGAAGTAGTTTACTTCCAGAAATAGTCTTGCAGGACCTACCAGGGTCTGAGCTGTCATGAAAGCAACAATTATGCTTATGGGCAGACCTTTGTCTTTTAATGTTTTCAGGAGTGGAAGGTATGCGAGAAGTGGTCCGGGTGTCGCAATACCTATTGCTGATGCTTTTGCTATGTTTTTTTCATTTTCTTTGAGTTGTGCTTTTTCTTTTGGAATGTATGAATTGATTATCTGAGATGCTATGATGGCGATTATCAGGATCGGTAAAACCTTTAGAAAGTTTATTGTTGCCGGGTAAAGTATTTCTGTTATCATAATAGGACCTCAATCAGGAATCCACCTGCGATTATTAATGGGATGCTTAATATGAGTCTTGCTGCAAAAAAGTTTTTCCCGAAATATCTTATTTCTACAATGTCTCTTATGAGTGATTCGCAAATCACTTCTCCGGATATCAATGCAAAGACTACGCCGTAGCCGGCGCCTTTTGTGAACAGTACGAATGCTATAGGGTATGTTGCGTATCTTGGTATCGGTAAAATTACGCCGAAGATCGCGGCTAAGGGGATTGCCAGAAAGATATTTTTTCCAAGTAATGAGGTTATCAGGTGGTCGGGTATGTAAAGTTCTATCATGGTGCTGAGCAATACTGCAATAAAGAATACCGGCAGGATGAATTTCATCTCTTTTATTGAGTTTTTGCTGATCTCATCTATCCGGGTCATATGAATGTTATTTTAATGGGTGCAGTATAAATAGGTTTTATGGTGGAGTATGAGTGTCGTGTCTGTTGGAATAACCTGCGGCATAAATGCATCTCCAGTAAAGGCAATGAATCGCATCAATGACATTACAGTCATTTTCTTATTTCTTCACTTTCTTAACTTTAATGAAATCTGCAAGTGTCATCCCGCCGCTTCTGGTACTGTCGCTTCTGACTTCATCACCATCATCTTCAACTTTCTCTACAAGCTTTACCCCTAGCGCATGCTCAATCTTGTGAGCAAATGAAAGATCCGGCTTAATCTTGCCTGCCTCAATCTTATGCATCAAAGACTCTTTTGCATGCAGAACTTCGGAAAGCTTTTTGACATCCCATTCATGTCTTTTGCGCGCGTTATGAATTATCTTTCCATATCCTGCAACAACCTCATCCTCAATAACCTTTACTTCACGCGCAGGCTGCACTGATCTTCGAGACCCGCGCCTGGCAGAATACGGTGTCCTTATAATCTCGCCTTTTTCAGCGCAGCTGTCACAGACATCAAGAGCTGCACCCTCAATCTTTGCACGTTTCAATACTCCTACTCCTTTTCCACACATATCGCAATTTGGCATTTATCTCCACCCCCAGTTTAATCAAGTTAATAAAGGTACTTAAAACTAAAATAACTTATGCATGAAATCCGTAAAAACCTTAAATCGACATACAATAAAATTGCCAAGCACTTTGATGCCACCAGGAAAAAACCATGGTCTAAAGTAGATGAATTTATAAAAGAACAGCGCAAAGGCACACTTGTACTTGATCTTGCTTCTGGCACAGGGCGTCACAGCATCTGCGCAAAAAAAGAGAATCTATACCCTATAGCTGGTGACTTCTCAATCAGCCAGCTTCTGGAGATCAGAAAAAAAGATAAAACAATCCCGCTACTGATGCTTGATATTGCAGCATTACCATTTAAATCCAATATATTTGATTCAATAGTATACATAGCGGCGATACACCATCTTGAAACTGAAAAAGAGCGCATAATATCACTGGAAGAGACAGGGCGTGTGCTTACGAGTGAAGGCACTATGCTTGTGAGTGCATGGGCGCACGACCAGCCGCGCTTCGAAAACATGTCCCAGGATGTCCACTATACATGGGATAAAAAATATCCGCGATTCTACCATCTTTTCAAAGAAGGTGAACTTAAAGATATCTCAAAAAAAGCAGGTTTTCACATAATTGAATCATGCCGCGTAAAAGACAATATCTATACCTGTGTTCATTCTTTCAAAAGAAAGCGGACCAGCGGCGCAAATACAATATAAGCAGCAATTCCGATGATGAGCAGATTATTTGGATAAAAAATCAAACCTGCAATCACGACAATTGCCTCAATACTGATAATAACTTTCTCACCATTTTTCAGGTTCCGGTAATTCTTGAAATTATAAAACCGGATATCTGAAACCAGAAGATATGAGAGTATAAGGGTCATCAATCCGACATATATGGCAGGTATCGCAATATTACCGTAAACAAGTGCAATTGCAAAGCCTGCACTGACTGGCGTCGGAATCCCTAGAAAATGCTCATGGACATTAATTACATTGAATTTGGCAAGCCGATAGACTGAACATGACACAAGAACCAAGCCGATAGCCATACCAAAAGACCCTAGTGTATTCAGGTAGATGTTATAAATCAAGATCATGGGCGCAACACCGAAAGAAATCGCATCACACAGGGAATCAAGCTCCTTGCCAATATCCGATGTCTGTTTAAGCATCCGCGCAAACTGCCCGTCAAGCTGATCTGCAAGAACTGAAATTACGAGCATCAGAGAAGAATAACGATAGTCCCCGCTGAACGCGAATAATATCGCAAGAGAGCCGCATACTGCGTTAAGAAGCGTCAATCCTGTAACAAAATACCATTTCAGCAATGATGTAATACCTTCACCATTATGTTTCTGCATCATATTTATCTGCCTTTTCATTTATTTATAACCACAACAAAGTCTGGAAATCTTACCACTTGCCCTGCTGATTTTTATATCCTAAAAAATACATGCATCCAAAGCCAAGCGATGTATTCAGCCCAAGAACAATTATCCTATCTACAATCACAACCGCAGTAGCTAAAGGCAGACTGACTCCTCCAAGTACGAACCCTGCAATCATCGCAGGTTCAACAGCACCAATTGCCCCGGGGAGAAGCGGCACAATAGATGCAACTGTCGCAAAAGCAATAGCTATAACAATAAACAATGGATCAATTCCTCCACCCAGTGCAAGAATAACAAGATACAATCTCAAGACATCCAAAACCCTTGAGAAAACACTGATACTCATAGTTGATATAATGGTCATAAAAGAAATCTCTCTCAACGCAGTGTTAAAAACATGAATATTGTGTTCCAGATTACTTTCAAATCTCAAAATATGGTTCTTAAAAATCCTGAACTTTTTCAGAATCGATGTAAAAAATAAAGTGACTGTAAGAGATGCCTTTCTGTTCAGAGAGGTATATATGAGCGAACCGAGGATCAGTATCCCGACACCAATGGCAAGCAGCAATGGATACAGAATTATGACTGGCAGGTCAAGTCTGAAATGAATTATCATGACTGCAATGACGTCCAGCAGCACAAAACTCCCGTATTCAAGAAAATCTGTTGCAATAACTGTCGCAAAAGTCCTTGATTTTTTAGTGGAACTGACTTTACTTAGAAAATATGCTTTAGCTGGCTCTCCTCCTGATATCGCAACTGGCGTGACACTATTAATCGCACATCCAATCCAGGATATCGCAAACACTGAAGCAAATCTTGCCTTCATACCCATATCAATGATGAACTCATTCCATCTGATAGCAGATAAAAAGATAACAAGGACATATGTTAAAACAGCCAGTGTCCAATAGAAAAAATTAATGTCATGATATATTCCAAGTAATTCGCTGAAACCTACAGTATGTACGAGAAACAATATAATTCCAAAACTTACAATAAAACCTGCAATCCCAAGAGATTTCATTAGATACAATGTAGAATTTATCTATTTAAAACTAGTCTTCAAGCCATCTATTGAATGCCGGCTTAAAGAAAACGTTTGCAAAGACCTTGATGTGTGTGAGTTTTGATGCCCTGCTACCACGAGTGATACATTTCCCTGAAACAAGGTTTTTCAGGATATCATCAATTGAATCTGATTTTGGCACTTCAGTATACGCCCGCCCGATATCCTTGTACCTGTGGGCATCACTGCCTGCACAGACTGCAAGATTGTTCTTCTGTGCAATGTATCTGGCAAAATTATTTTCAAAATTAAAATAAGCCATCCCGTTAAGAACTTCCATCGCACTGTTCTTTATCTTCCTATATGCAAAAACTGTGCCCTTTCTCCAGAAACAGAACGGGTGAGGTAGTATTATTGTACCTCCTCTCT
>DAOWAN010000139.1 GCA_030634545.1 Candidatus Nanohalarchaeota archaeon | reverse complement strand
TACTATGGGGTTTGCTCCTTTTGCCTGTACGCCGATTATTTGCGGGAGGGTGTCTGTGAAGCCTAGTTTTTTGTATTCTTTGAAGCCTTTCCATATTGCTGATGAGTTTGTGCCGCAGCCTATGGGGATGATTATTTTGTCGGGGGCTTGCCAATCTAGTTGTTCTGCTATCTCGTATGCAATGGATTTCTGGCCTTCTGCACGGAATGCGTAGTCTCCGCAGAGGTAGAAGTTGTGTTTTTTGCTGAGGTTGATTGTGAGTTTTACGGCGTCTGCGTAGGTGCCTCTTATCTGGATTAGTTTTGCGCCGTAAGATAGGGTTTGTGCGAGTTTGCCTATGGGGGTGCCTTCAGGGACTATTACGTAGCATGGGAGACCTGCTTTTGCGGCGTAGGCTGAGACTGATGCTGCCATGTTGCCTGTTGATGCGCAGCAGACTGCTTTTTTTCCAAGTTCCAGGGCTTTTGTAATTTCTACCATTGTCCCGCGGTCTTTGAATGCGCCTGTGGGGTTTGCTCCTTCGTATTTTATGTAGAGGTGCTTTAGTCCCAGCATTTTTCCCAGTTTTTTGCATTTGTAGAGTGGGGTGTTGCCTTCGTTTAGGGTTATGATTTTTGTCATGTCGTCTATCGGGTAGAAGTTGAGGTATTTGAGGGATGTTATTGGTGCTGTTTTTATGAGGTGCCTGTTTAGTTTTTCTGTGATTTTTTTGTAGTCGTAGGTTATGTCGAGGGCGCCGCCGCAGTCAAGGCAGCTGCTTGTGGTGTCTTTTTCGTCCCATTCTTTTTTGCAGTCTATGCATACCAGTCTGTATGATTTTTTGTTCATTTTTATGCTGTCTCTTGTGTTTGTGCTATTGCGTCTATTTCTATTTTTGCGTTTTTAGGGAGTTCTTTTACGCAGACTGTTGCGCGGGCGGGTTTGCTTTCTTTGAAGTAGGTTTCGTAGATTTCGTTTACTTTTGAGAAGTCGCTTAAGTCTGTTAGGTAGATTGTTGTTTTTAGTACGTTTTCGGGGGAGGTGTTGGATGCTTCAAGGATTGCTTTTAGGTTTTCGAGGACCTGTTTTGTCTGGGTTTCGATGTCTGCGTCCAGAAATTTTTGGGTTTTTGGGTCTATTGCTATTTGTCCTGAGATGTATAGGGTGTTTCCTGTTTTTATTGCCTGCGAGTACGGACCGATTGCCTGTGGGGCGTTTTCTGTGGTTATTGTTTGTTTTGTTGTCATGGGTGTCACGCTTTTTTTGTGTTTATGTTATGCAAAGCAGAACCATTCTTCCGGGGTTCCGTCTTTTAGGTGTTTGTAAAATGTATCTTTTATTTGCTTTGTTATTGGTCCTATGGTTCCCTGGTTTATTTTTATTTTGTCAACGTAGGTTATTGCTGATATTTCTGCTGCTGTGCCTGTGAAGAATAGTTCGTCTGCGATGTATAGCATTTCGCGTGGTATTCGTTCTTCTTTTATCTCATAGCCTAGTTTTTTTGCGATGGTGATTACTGTCTTTCTTGTGATTCCGTTTAGGATTGATGAGCTTATTTCAGGAGTGTATATTATGTTGTTTTTTACCAGAAATATGTTTTCTCCGCTTCCTTCTGATACGAATCCGCTGCTGTCTAGCAGTATTGCTTCATCGTATCCGTCTTTTGCGACTTCCATGACTGCAAGTTGTGAGTTCATGTAGTTTGAGCCTGCTTTTGCCAGACAGGGCATTGTGTTCTGCGCCAGTTTTTGCCATGAGCTTACTTTTACGTTCAGACCTTTTTGGCTGGCTTCTCCCAGATAGTCGCCCCACGGCCATGCGGCGATGCTTATTTCTGTTTTGCTTTCTTTTGCTATTACTGCCAGACCGCCGTAGCCTTTGAATATTATCGGGCGAATGTATGCGCTTTTTAGGTTGTTTACTTTTATTGTTTCAATGCATGCGTCTATTATGTCTTGTCTGGTGTAAATTATGTCGTCCATACGGTATATTTTGGCTGAGTCGAATAGGCGGTCTATGTGTTCTTTGAGTCTGAATATTGCCGGTCCTTTTTTTGTTGAGTAGCATCTGATTCCTTCGAATACGCTTGTGCCGTAGTGGAGGGCGTGGGATAGTACGTGTATTTTTGCGTCTTCCCAGTTTACTGTTTTTCCGTTTATCCATATCTTTTCCTGTTTTACTGCTTCCAGACCTTCTGCCATTTTTGTCACTCTCTTTTTATTTTATTGATGCCGTTGATTACTGCTTTGACTGATGCCATGACGATATCTGCGTCTATTGCTCTTGCGTTGTATTCTTTATTGTTGCTGCTGAGTGTGATGGTGACGTCTGCAAGTGCATCTGTGCCGCCTGAGATTGCTTTTAGGTTATATTCCTGTAGTTCTATGTTGGTTTCGAGGATGTTTTTTATTGCTTTTATTGCTGCGTCAACTGTTCCTATCCCGTGAGATGTGCTTGTTTTTTGTTTTCCGTTGATGCTGACTTTTGCTGTTGCGGTTGGCGTTACTTTGTTTCCTGTTATGATTGATAGTTCTTCAAGTGTGATGTATGCTTTTTTTGATGTTTTGCTTAGCTCATAGTCTGCTATTGCGATTATGTCTTCTTCCAGTACTGTTTTTTGCTTGTCTGCGAGGTCTTTTATTTTTTGTGTTATTTTTTCCAGCTGCTTTTCGCTGAATTTGTAGTTTGATTTTTTTAGACCGTTTTCTATTGCGTGTTTGCCTGAGTGTTTTCCAAATATCAGTTCGGTTTTTTTGCCTATGTCTTCTGGGTTCATTATTTCATAGCATAGTGGGTTTGATAGCATACCGTGCTGGTGTATTCCTGCTTCGTGTGCGAATGCATTTTTGCCGATGATTGCTTTGTTTCTCTGGACGCTGAGTCCTGTGTATGATGATACTATTTTGCTTGTGGGATAGATCTCTTTTGGGTTTATGTTTGTGGTGCAGTTGAAGTAGTCGGATCTTGTTTTCAGGTTCATTATGACTTCTTCCAGGGATGCGTTTCCTGCGCGTTCGCCAATGCCGTTTATTGTGCCTTCTACTTGTCCTGCACCTTTACGGATTGCTTCTAGTGAGTTTGCGACTGCGAGTCCTAAGTCATTGTGGCAGTGTATGCTGATTGTTGCGCTGTCTATGTTTTCTGTGTTTTGTTTTATGTATGCTATCAGTTGTCCGAATTCTTCCGGTTGTGCGTAGCCTACTGTGTCGGGGATGTTTACGACTGCTGCGCCTTCATCTATTACTGTTTTGATTATTTTGCATAGGTAGTCTTTGTCTGTTCTTGATGCGTCTTCTGCTGAAAATTCGACCCGGTCTGTGAAGTTTTTTGCTGTTTTTACTGCGTTTTTTGCCATGGATAGTGCTTCGTCTCTTGTTTTTTTGAGTTTGTACTGGAGGTGCAAATCTGAGGTTGCGATGAATGTGTGGATGCTGGGTTTGTTTGAGTGTTTGACGGCGTCCCATGCTTTTTGGATGTCTTTGTCGATTGTTCTGCATAGTCCGCAGATGTAGGGTCCTTCTATGTTTTGCGCGATTTGTTTTACTGATTCATAATCGTCGTTTGATGCTATTGGGAATCCTGCTTCTATTGTGTCTATTTTTAGTTTTGCCAGCTGATGGGCTATTTTTAGTTTTTCGTCGATTGTGAGTGTGGCTCCGGGGGACTGCTCGCCGTCTCTTAATGTTGTGTCGAATATTTCTATGTTTCTTTTTTTCATTGGCATTGCATCTCTTTTTGTGTGTGCGGTGCGGTTATTTTTTTTCGAACATTGATCTTATTTTTTTGCCGGTGGTTTCCAGTGCGTGGACTTTTTCTTTTTCGCGCATCTCGTTTAGGTTTTTGCTGCCGCTTCTGAATTCTTCGAGCCATTCTTTTGCGAATGCGCCTGATTCTATTTTGTCGAGTGTTTGTTCCATTATTTTTTTTGTGTCTTCTGTTATTATTTTTGGACCTATTGTCCGTCCGCCGTATTCTGCTGTGTTTGATACTACGTTCCACATGTGATCGAGACCGCCTTCGTACATGAGGTCGACTATTAGTTTTAGTTCGTGGAAGCATTCAAAGTATGCCATCTGTGGTGGATATCCTCTTTTTACGAGGGTCTCGAAGCCGGCTTTTACAAGTTCTGCTGCACCGCCGCATAAGACTGCCTGTTCGCCGAAGAGGTCTGAGTAGGTTTCCTGTTTGAATGTGCATTCGAATACTGCTGCTTTTGTGAAGCCCATGGATTTTGCCATTTCAAGTGCCATGTCTTTTGCGTTGCCTGTTGCGTCTTTTTCTATTGCGACGAGACCGGGTACGCCGAAGCCTTCAAGGTATCTTTTGCGTTCTTCTGTGCCAGGGGATTTCGGGGCTACCATTATTACGTTGACGTCTTCTGGTGGTGTTATCTGGTTGAAGACTATGTTGAAGCCGTGGGAGAAGCTTAGGGTTTTTCCGTCTGTCATGTGTTCTTTTATGTGGGTGTCGTAGATGTCTTTCTGGATCTCGTCAGGGAGGAGTATGTGGATTATGTCTGC
>DAOWAN010000015.1 GCA_030634545.1 Candidatus Nanohalarchaeota archaeon | reverse complement strand
TTTAGTACGAAGGGGTTTGCTGAGCTTGATGAGTATGGGTTTTGGTGGTGTCCGGTGAAGCTGTTTGAGTATCTGGCGTCCGGGAGACCGGTTGTTTCTTATGATTTTGCTGAGGTTAGAAAGATTGTTGGGGATGGGGGGTTGCTTGCCAAGCCAGGGGATTTTGAGGGGTTTGTTGAGAGGGTTGGGAAGTTGGTTGATGATATGGGTTTGCGCGAGGAGTTGGGTGAGAGGGCAAGGGTTTTGGCCAAGGAGAAGTATGGATGGGGGAAGAGGGTGGATGAGTTGGTTAGGATTTATGCAAGGCTTTGAGTTTTTTTGGTGCGGGTCAGATTATGCGTAATGCTTTTAGTACTGTGGCTATGAAGGAGGTCTCTTCTCTTAGGATTGCGATTCCTGCGTAGATTATGGTGTATGTTGGCTTGAGCCCGTTTGTTATATTTTTTATTGCTGTGAGTGTGTACAGGCATAGTGTCAGGATGAGGAATATTTTTGGTATGAGTATTGAGATGTTTAATATGGTGAATAGGGTCATTCGCATGTATGGTGTCTTTTCTTTGTGTTTTTTGTAGTATTTTGGCATGTGTTTTCCGAACCACCATGCGCGTGCAACTGTTTCTTTTAGTGTTGATGGCTCGCCTTTGTGGTATTGGATTGCTTTTTTTGCGAATGCTATTTTGCGGTTTGATTTTATTAGCCAGTCTCCGAAGTCGCGGTCTTCTGCTGCTTCGAGGGTTTCGTCGAAGCCTCCGAGTTTTTGGAAGAGGTCTTTTTTTATTATCCACATTGAGAAGGGGGTGTAGTTTTTGTAGTGGATGTTGAATATTTCATTGTTTATCCTGGATATTAATGTTTTTGGTTTGTGGACGGCTCTTCTGTCAATTACTGCTTCGTAGCCTTTTTTGAATTCTTCGAGAACGTATCTTGTCCAATTTTTGTCGTATACTGAGTCACTTTCTATGAATGCGAGTATGTTGCTTGCGGATTTTTTTGCGCCGATGTTTCTTGCTTCGGAGCGGTTTGATTTTATGTTGTGGACAGTGCATCGAAGTTTTTTTGCTATTTCTCTTGTTTTGTCTTTTGAGTTGCTGTCGATTATTATGATTTCGTTTAGTTTTGTTGTCTGTTTTTTCAGGGATTCTATGCATTCTTTTATTGTTGTTTCGTTGTTGTATGTCGGGATTATTGCTGTGATTTTCATGGTATCATTCAACTTGCTGTTTGTTCTATGTTTTGTTTTGGGTTTTAAATATTTAAAATCCGTTTTGTTATTGGTTGTTATGTATGTCTGTAGAATTTGTGATGATTTTCATTCGCCAAAGAGTATGAAGGTGGATTTGTCGACGCATATTACACCCCTGACGATGGCGCTTTCGAAGATGGGGGTGCAGCAGACTATTATTGCGCGTAATTCTGAGATAGATTGTTTAGATGATATTGATATCTATAATATAAAACCAGAGAGACCTTTCAGCTTAATTCGCAGCGGTCTTACAGTCTGTAAGAAGATAGATGAGATTAAGAAGGATTTTGATTTAATTCACTTTCATAATCCTGCTTTTTCTTCGGTACTTTTAAAAAGAAAGCTATTGCCACCGATTATTATGACTTTGCATGATTCACCAGGTGATATTAGGAATAATATTTCTTTTGATACTTACAGGGGTGTGAAAGAGGGTTTTTATTATTATTATATGTCGAAGTATGCTGCTAAGAGAGCAAATGCTGTTGTTTGTGTGTCTTCAGGTGTGAGTGATTTTTTGATGAGGGTGTGGGGAGTGGATGCCGAGAGGGTGTTTACAATCACTACAGCAGTTGATGTAAAGGTGTTTTATCCGCGCCGGATTGAAAAGGATATTGATTTGCTGTTTGTCGGGCGTTTTGTTGATAAAAAGCGACCTTTTGATTTTTTGAAGGTAGTGTCTATTCTGAAAAAGGTGTATCCGAATCTTAAGGCTTGTATGGTTGGTGGTTCTCCTAGTGATGCTTTGTATGATGGTGTTGCCCAGTGGATTGAGTTGAATGGCTTATCACGAAGTGTGTCTGTTATTTCTCCTGTGGCTCAGCATGAACTGAGTTCGCTTTATTCGCGCTCGAAGGTGCTTTTGTTGCCTTCAGTTACAGAGAGTTCGCCGAAGGTCTCTTTGGAGGCAATGGCTTGTGGGGTTCCTGTTGTGATTACGGATATAATGGGTAATAAAGATGTTTTGGTGGATGGGAGGACTGGTTTTTTTGTTCCTCAAAAGAATCCGGATGTGATGGCTTCAAAAATAAGGATGTTGTTGGATGATGAGTCATTGAGGAAGAAGATGGGGGATTGTGCAGTCAAGAGGATTATTAAAGATTATACCTGGGAGATTGTTTCCGAGAAGTATGTGCGGCTTTATGATTCTTTGATTTGATTGTTTTGGGATGTGTTTCTTTTTTGGTATTGTTATCTGTGTTGTTCTGATGGTTTTCTATTTTTGTGGCGCCACTTGTCTGTTTTTGTTTTGAACTGTAGTTCGTATAGCCTTTTTATGGCCCATATCATGTCTTTGTATGAATCTTTTCTGAATATGAATCTTTTGATGTTTTCTTTGGTCATCACTCTTTTTCTGATTATTCCTGCTGACATGTTCATTGCTTCTTTGTGTACTTCTATTCTTTGTTCTTTTGTGAATTCAGGGGTTTCAATTATCGGGTATCCTGCCATTTGCCTGAATTTGCTGAAGTCCATTTCGCTGTAATCATAGAGTATTGTTCCGTGTTTCTGTATGTAGTCCCATAGTCTTGTTCCGGGTAATACGTTTGCATGATTGAAGCCTAAGTTGTCTAGTTGTAGTTCTTTTGCGAATGCTATTGTATCTCTTGCAGTTTCGGGTGTTTCGTAAGATAGACCCAGGATGAAGTGTCCTCCAATCATTTCGATTCCTGCTTTTCTTGCGAATTTTACGGCGCGTCGTACATCGTCTTTTGTTATTCCTTTTCGCAGATTTTTTAGTATTTTGTCATTTCCTGATTCGATTCCGAACCATATTTCT
This sequence comes from Candidatus Nanohalarchaeota archaeon, assembly GCA_030634545.1. GTDB lineage: Archaea > EX4484-52 > EX4484-52 > EX4484-52 > B79-G9 > B79-G9. The sequence continues at coordinate 27,524 of DAOWAN010000015.1, read as the reverse complement.
TTGAATCCTGCTTTTTTTGCTTTTTGGAATAGTTCGTAGTCTGTGTTTTTTGCGTGGAAGCCGTTGACAGATGAGATTTCTATGTTTAGTTTCTTTTGGATTATTAGGTCACATATTTTTTTTGCGCGTTTTATGTTGCAGTTGAATGTGTCGTCAACTATTGATATTGCTTTGTGCGGTCCTTTTGCGACGTCGGGGTATTTTTTTATTAAGTATTCTATTTCTTTTACTATATTTTCTGCACTTCTTCCACGCCATTTGTATCCTGTTACTGTTTTGAAGCAGAATTCGCAGTTGTAGGGACATCCTCTGCTTGTGAGTATTGAGAATGGTGTGTGGTAGCTGTTTATGTTGATGGATTCCCTGTCAGGAAAAGGGTAGTCATCTAAGTTCTGGATGTAGTCGTTTGGTTTGGTTTTTATTATTTTCTTGTTTTGTCTGTAGATCAGTCCGTTTATGTTGTTTAGTTTTCTTTTTTTTTCTATTGCTTTGACTAGTTTGTCGATTGTGTTGTCTGATTCTCCGATTACGAGGATGTCTATTTCCGGGCAGGTTTCCAGGATTTTTTCCTGGAATAGTGTGGCGTGAGGTCCGCCGAGAATGATTGTTTTGCAGAATGGTCTTGCGATAGGTATCAGTTCTTTTGTTTTTGTCCATATCGGTGTTGTTGCTGTGAATGCCACGATGTCTGGTTTTTTTTCGAGTTGCTCTTTGAAGTATTTGAGTGTGCGTTCGTGGTATGGTATTGTTTCGCAGATGTCACAGATGGTTATGTCTTTGTATCCTTTTTTTTTGAGTATTGCGCTGAGTGACATTATACCCATGGAGGGAATGCCTGAGCCGTCGGGTTGTACGAATATTATTTTGATGTTATCACCTATTCTTGAGATTGATATATCGTTTGTCATGTTTGGATCATGGAATCTGTGCGGAATTAAAATTTTTCAAGTAATCCCGTATTCATGCCCTTAAAGTTATCAGATAGTTTTTAGGACTCATGAAGCCAAATTTTTTAGGAATATAGTGATGCTTGTTGTTTTTGTTGGAGTCGGTTTAATTATTATTTGTTTTAATAATCAATGTTTTGCCAGAAATATATATTCTGTACAAAACAGGTTCGGATGTATTGTTGATGTTAATCTGTTTGATTTGTTTGGACTCATCTTGTTACTATAATCTGTTACTTGAAATCCATTGTCTTCTAACATCTCTTTGCAGGAGTTGAGAGAGAAGTGTTGTAAGTGCATACTTTTGTGTTCGGGCCATATCATGTTGTAGTGGGTATTGTATCCCTTGAAACCGGACCATAACAGGCCGTAGTTGTTTGTTTGGGCGAGTAGATAGCTTATCCTGTATTTCCAGTGCGCTGAGTTAACGGATTCTATGATGAATTTGCCTTCTTTTTTAAGAACTCTTTTTATTTCTCTGATGAAGTGGATGGGAGTGATAAGATGTGCAATCATTTCAAAATTTACGATGTAATCAAATGAGTTGTCTTTATAAGGTAAATTGTTGTTTGCGTCGCCGAAGCTTATGTTTATGTGTTTTGTTTTACATTTTTTAATCCATTTGGGGTATATGTCCAGTCCGTAGACATCAAATCCTAATTGTTTGAGTCTCTTTAGGTACCCTCCGTCAGCGCATCCGATTTCTAAAACTTTTCCTTTTGGTAACTTTTTGATTATTTGTAACGCGGTCTCGTGGCGAATCTTCCATTCCATTGATTCATAGTGTTTGTATCGTTCCGCTTCTTTTTTTAGTATGAAGTTTTCTTCTGTCATATTTCTAATTTATTCGCATTTTATTTTATATGTCTTTTGGGCGAACATAGAAAGAACTCTTCGGCTTTTAAGCCGAAGATGAATTGCGAACCAATAGCCTAAGGCTTACTCAGTAACTATTTCTGATTTGAAGTTCAAAAATAGAGAAGAGGAGCATAGTGTGCCTTTGAAGAAATGACTTCGTTTTACTGTTGCACTTTGCTCCTAATAAAACAATCTGTGTAATGAGGAATTTCTATGAAAATCGTATCGCTTAGCTCTACTCATCCATTTTGAGAAGCCAACTAACATCTGCAAATTACGCTTACTTCTCTATTCACCGATGAATCGTAGACTCATCAACGCAGAATGTCTCGGTAACCAAAAGAACTCATATAAGATGCTATGGCGTGAAGAGTCAAATGCTGCATTTTCTCTTTAGCTTCCTTGCGACTTCGGGTTGGTTCTTTTAGAATCTATTCATTTCCCTTAAGCATGTATTATAGTTGGGTATAAATTGTATTTCTGTTTTTCGGTAAGAATTCGCAAAACTTTCAATGAGAGCTATAAAACGATAATTTTGTAGATATTATTTGCCTACTTTAATTTCTAATGTGTTTCATTTTCTTTTGCCTATCTTTTTTGCCGGGACGCCTGCGTTTATGGAGTATGACTCTATGTCTTTTGTTACGACTGAATTTGCGCCAATAACTGCGCCTGTTTCGATAGTAACGCTGGATGTAACGGTCACGTTTGCCCCTAACCAGACGTCATTACCTATACTTAATTTTTTGGTTTTCTCTGCTTTTTGTTATATGATTAGATTGTTTTTTTTGAAACTATGATTTGTTGAACTGATTACGCAATTTGGACCAATTAAACAGTTTTCGCCGATATCAACTGAATTGAAAGCGTTGATGTAGCAATTTTTATTTATTGCTGAGCCATTGCCAATACTTAGTCTTTCTGGTGATAATATTTGAAAATATGGTCCTAATTTGACGTTGTCGCCAAGATATCTGAGACGTTTCTTGTAGTACATATATCTTATTTTCTTGCCTGTGTCGTTGTTTGGTAAGGCGTCTATTATTGCGAAAATGAGTGATTTTATGAATTCGATTGGCATACTGGAATCCCTCGTTTTGTAATGGATTTTGATATAATTCTCAGCAATAGATGTATCATAAAGGCATTTCAATTTTCGAGACTACGGACCTAATGCCGTTTATTTTTCTATTCTGGATGAATGATGTTTGGGACGATATTTTAATATTTGCCTTTTATTATGAGTTCTGTATATTTTTTTATTGATTTCAGTATTCCCGATGGACCGTCTTGTCTATATCTCCTTTTTGCGGCTCTTATCAGCCATTTTGGGTTTCGCCTTTTTGATTTGTTGTAGTATTCTGATGCGTGTTCGCACCAGCTTTTGATTTCTTCTGCGGATAGGTCGGGGTATGAGACTATTGCGCTGTTCCCGATGTCTTTCCATTCGTGCTTGTGGAGCCAGCCTTTTTCTTTTGCCTCGTTGTAGAATCTTGTGCCGGGGTAGGGTATTGCGAAGCTGAACTGGCAGGAGTCTGCGCCGACGTCGCAGGTGAATTTGAGTGTTTTTTCCATTGTTTTGAATGTGTCGCCTGTCATGCCATAGCAGTTTGTGACGTGAGTCATGATGTTGTATTTGCGGCACCATTTTATGACTTGTTTTATTTTTTTCATGTCCAATGGTTTTCCTATTCTTTTGAGTATGGCTTTGTCTGCGCTTTCGAGTCCGAACATTGCGGTTCTGCAACCTGATTCGGACATTGATTTTATCATTTCTTCGGTTATTATGATTGCGTCGCACATTGCTGCCCATTGGATATTGATTTTGCGTTTCTTTATCTCTGAGCAGATGTCAAGGACATGTTGTGGGTTAGCTGTGAATGTGTCATCGTCGAAGTAGATTGATTTTGCGCCGTGGTTTTTGATTACATATTCTATCTCGTCTACGACTCTTTTTGCTGTGTGCATCCTGTATTTGCCCGGGTATATTACCTGTGTCCAGAGGCAGTAGTTGCATTTGAATGGGCATCCTCTTGATGATATGATTTTTACTTCAGGGGGAATCTTGCCCATGCCGTCCTGGTATAGTGCGAGATCGGGCGCGTCGTCTATTGGGAATATGTCTCTTGCAGGGTATGGGAGGTTGTCTAGGGGGTCTATGAGTTCTCGTCTTTTGTTTATGATGATTTTGTTTTGTTTTTTTAGGGCGAGACCTTTGATTTTGCTTGTGTCCTGCTTTTTGTTGAGTTTCTGTACGAGTTCTTTTATTATGTGTTCGTATTCTCCTATTGCTATGTAATCTACTTGTTTGTTTTTTAGCATGTCTTCTGGGTAAACGCTTGCATGGGCGCCCACGAATACTATTTTTGCGCCTGTTTGTTCTTTCATCTTTTTTGCGATTTTCAGATCGAGTTCGATTGTGGGTGTTGAGGTTTCCTGGATTATGAGATCTGGTGAGCGTTCTTTTACTTTTTTGTAGAATGTTTTTTCTGTCATCTGGAGTGCTACAGCGTCTATTGCGTATACTTTGTTGTTGTCGTTTTTTAGTATGCTTGCGGTGTAGGCAAGGAAGAATGGGAATGAAACGTAACGTTTCGGGTCGCGGCGATGGGTGTACCTGTGCCCGGGGGATGGCCATCTTACTCCTGCGCGTTTGTATATTTTGTTGTTCATTTCTGATGGAGGGTTTGTTAATAGGATTTTCATGTTTAATCAACCATCTTAATTTGAATATATGTATTTAAATATTCTTTCCTTTACTTGTTGTGTGAGTGTTTTATTTGTTTAAGGTATATGTGGTTTTATGAATGTTGTGTTTGTTTCAACTTATTTTTGGGAAAAGGATAAGATGAATTTTGGGGCATATCCTTTAATCTATAATATTGTTGAGAGAGTTGCAAAGACAGAGGAGGTGACTGTTTTGGCTGGCGGGTGGCCGAAATATCCCAGAGTTTCTTATGTAGGAGATATTAAAGTGGTGAGGACTTTTTGTCCTCATACGAAGCCTCTTTATCTTGAATATTTTTTTCTTGGGACATCCGGGTTAAGGAGTGTTCTTCGTGAAAAGCCGGATATTGTTAATTCGCAGGATGTTGATGGGACAAGTTTGTTTTGGTATATGAATAAATTAAAAGTTTCTGTTCCTCGTGTTTTGTCTTTTAAGGGGCTTTGGGGGGGATGGCCAGATAAAATTCCCACGTACAAGACATCTCTTGCGCTTAGAGCGAACCTTTTTTTGCCTAGGATGTGGGAGCGTGTTTGTCTTAGGAATTCGAGTCATGTTATTGTTCCAACGAGGTATGTTAAGGATGAGGTTGTCGAGATGTATGGGATTGATAGGTCCAAGGTCTCTCTTGTAAATAATGGGGTTGATTTGAATGTTTTTAAACCTTTGAGATCTTCAAGTCGTCCTTTGACGATTCTTTTTATGGGAGGATTAGGCGAGCGAAAGGGATCCAGTGTTGTGATTCAGACATATATTGAGTTGAAGAGGCTATATCCTTCTTTGAGGTTGTTGATTGCGCATACGGATACTGTTGGCAGGTTCCAAAGCCTGATGGATCGGGAGGGTATTGTTGTTGGCAAGGATGTTGTTTTGCTTGGGGTTGTTCCTTATACAAAGATGCCTGAAGTCTATAATTCGTGTGATATTTTGATTCATCCCTCTTATTTTGAGACATTTGGGTCTGTTGTTGCTGAGGCAATGGCTTGCGGGAAGCCGGTTGTGGTGACGAATGATACGGGTATGCCTGAGGTTGCAGGTGATTGTGGATTTCTTGTGAATCCAGGGGATGTTGGAGGGTTTGTTAAGGCTGTTTCCAGGTTGATTGATGATGCGGCGCTGAGGAGGAAGATGGGCCGGAGCGCGCGCAAGAGGGCAGAAGAACTTTTTTCGCTTGACAGGGTGGTTAAGGATTATCTGAAGCTTTTCAGGGCGCTTGTTTGAGTGTATGGTATCATTGCATTGCTTTTTGTCATTTTTTGTTATCAGTATTTAAAAGTTGCTTTATTATCTTAATTTTATGTCTGAAAAGAGTCAGTATGTGAAGAGTGGTCTTTTTTCGTATTCCGGTAAAGTTATTACTATTTTTTCGAGTTTTATTTACACATTTTTAATTGCTAATTATCTTGGACCAGAGATATATGGTCTTGTTAACTATTATATTTCTTTTATTCTTGGTTTCATAGGGATATCAGGGATTGCTTTTTTGGGTGGTTTGATTGTTGTTTTTATGCCAAAGTGGAAGTCCCGTGTGTTATTTATATATTCTTTGTTTTTCGTGTCTATTATTTCTTTTGTGCTTTTTTTATTATTGTTTGTTTTTTCTGAGAATATCGTTGCCTATCTTGGCAGGAGTAATTATGAGTTGTTTAGGTTAGCATCATTTTTACTTTTGATTATGCCGTTTACATTCTATTATACTCAGGTTTTTAAATCATTTAAAATGTTTGGGAAGGAGCTGAAGTTTAATGCAATTGTTGCTATTCTTAATCTGTCTGTTGCTTTTTTGTTGGTTGTTGTATTGAATTTTGGTGTTTTTGGGGTTGTTTATGCAATGCTTTTTGCGAATATTGCTGGTCTTGTTTTTCTTTTTCTGCAGTCCGGACAATTGAAGTTTATTGATGGTTCGATTGATTTTGCTGCATTGAAGAAGTATGGTGTTTTTGGTGTTCCTGCAGCGTTTTTGCGCCGCGGGAGTGAAATGATTCTTCTTATATTTATGGGACTTTTTATTGTAGATAATGCTGCATTGGGGATGTATTATGTTGCGCTTAAGATTGCTTCTATTATGATTCTTACTCCAGTGAATTCTGTGACTGATGTTTTGTTGCCTTATGTGTCTGCGGTTTCGAAGGATAAGCGGAGGCTTTCAAGGTATGTTTCATTGAATATAAAGTTCTCTTTAATTGTTACATGTGTTTTGTCATTGTTGGTTGTTATTTTATCGAAGTCTGTTCTGTTGTTGCTTTTTCCAGCTTATGTCGGAGCGTATCCTTTCATTCTTTTGCTTTCTGTTTTGTTCATTGTGTCATCTCTTAATCCGTTGAATAATTTGTTTATGTCTTTAAATCGTATGGATATACATATGAATGCCAGAGTAGGGGGGTTGGTGTGTGTTGTGTTTTTTGGATTAGTCCTGATGCCTGAGTTTGGTGTCTTTGGGTTGATTGTCACACAGATTTTTAGTATGTTGGCTAATAAGTTGATATTGCTGAGTTCTTTGAAATCTCTAGGACTGCGTGTGGAGATTATACCACGAAAGCGCGATTTTGTGTATTTTTGGAGTTCTTTGAAGAGTATGTTTCTTGTAAAGCTTAGAAAGTTGTGATTTTTTATTTTTTTCTACAGCAAAAAAATGCGTATCTTGCGGTGATGTTGTGTGGCAGAGGAATTAGTTTTGCAATTTTTTCGGTGGTGTATGTTTTTGTTTTGAAGTGTTTTTCTAGTATATTTCTCCATTGTTTTAGTGAGTATCTTACGACATGTCCTTCTGTTCCAATAAATTCTACTGGAATTTCCTGTTTGAATATTAGATGTGCTTGGTATTTCCAATAGGTGCAGTTTGGTACTGAAATAATGAATAATCCGTCTTTTCTGAGAATTCTGTTGATTTCGGATAGTGCATGTTTGTATTCAAATATGTGTTCTATTACTTCAAGTGCAATTATTGTGTCGAATGATTTGTCTTTAAATGGTAACTTTATATTTAAATCGCATTTTGTTAGTTTGTTTATTCCTCTTTTTTTTGTGTTAATTAAATTTTCGTTTATTATGTCTGCACCGTAAAGAACCCGAAATTTATTTTTCAATGAGCTTATGAAGTTACCGTTTCCTATGCCTAGTTCTAACATGCTTCCATTTGCAGGGATTATTTTTAATGCTTTTTTATGGTAGTTTTTTAGGTCGAATTTGAAGTTCTTTTTTTTGTATATTCTAAGTTCTTTTTCTGTTGTGTAATTCATGTTTTTATTATTGAGTGTGAGTTATATATGCATTTCTGTGGTTGAGTTGTCTGATATTATATTTGTGTGATGTTTTATGCTTGTTTTTAGAAGTGATTGTTATTTGGATGTTTGTTGTTTCTTGGCAATATTTTTTTTAGTTTTTAGACGTTTCTTGAAATAGCGAACCGCGTAGTTTGGATGTGTGGCTGTGTAAAATAGAAATAGTATCCGCATCATCCTATTGATTATTTTTGCTCTTTTAGGGTCTCCTCGTACAATGCAACGAGGGATGTTTTGTATCCGTGGCATATCTTTTGGTATTGGTGCACACCAGTTGAAGTTCGGCATGTGTTTTCGGGTTACGACAGTACCCGGATAGCAAAGGACGTTTGTGCCATAGTTGATAGTGGCCGGCTCAAAGTTGAATATTATCTTCATTGTCTTTAGTGCGTCGAAGGATGTTTCACCGGGATATCCGAAGATAAATGTTCCGCGAGGCAGGATTCCATTTTTTTTGCAAATTTTTATAGCTTTTTTGGATGTTTTGACATTCAATTCCTTGTTCATGAGTTTCAGAACTTTGTCGCTACCGGATTCTATTCCGAAAGAGATTATTTTGCAACCTGCTGAAGCCATTTCTTTTGCAACTTCATCTGTTATATTGTCTGCCCTTCCGGAGCAGCCCCATGTTACTTTTAGTTTGCGTTTTTTGATTTCTCTGCAGATGTCTATAGCGCGCTGGTTGTCTGCAAAGAAATTGTCGTCGAATACCCAAAATCCGTCGTAGTATGGATATTTTTTTAATACTTCTTCCATTTCATCTACGACATTTTTTGGACTGCGAAATCTAAAGCGTCCTTGCCACATTATGAACCCGGAACAGAAATGACATTTTCCCGGGCATCCTCTGCTTGTAACAATTCCTGTAACTGTTGATTTTAGACCTGCGATGGGTAATGAATAACGATATTTTTTGTTGTCGAATAAATCTCTTGCAGGAAATGGTATCTTGTCGAGGTTTTTAATGGGTTCGCGATTCGGATTTGAAATAACTTTTCCTGAGGAGATATATGAGATGCCTTTTATTTTTCCCCAGCTTTTTCCCTGCTCTATTTTTCTGCAAAGTTCTGTAGTCGTTTTTTCGCCTTCACCACGAACAATGACGTCTATCTCTTTTATGTTTTCAAGTGTCTGTTTTGCCGTCACTGTCACGTGTGGACCGCCGACGATTATTGTATCATTTGTCATTTTTTTCAGTATTTTGACTAGTTTAAACATGTTAAATCTTTCAGAAGAATTACAGGTGATGCAAATTGCTTGTGGCTGAAATGTTTTGAATGTGTTTTTGAGTTTACGGGTAATGTGGTTCCATTTTCCTTTTGTCTCGTGGAATTCCTGTATTGTATCGTCAAAGTGGCTTTGCTTGCGATCTTTTGCTGCATCAGTGATGCTGAAGTCTATTACGTGCACATTGTGTCCGTCTTCTCTTAATGCACTTGCAATATATGCAAGTCCAAGAGGTATCATGTCGCCATAGGCTGCGTAAGAAGAGTGTGGTTTTAGTAGTAATATGTTCATTTTTATACCTTTTGTCTTTTCTAGCTGTTAATTTTATATTGACTGTTTTTTTCATTCTATTGTCAATTCAATGTGTCTGTCTGGGCGTAGATTTAGTTTATAATTTTATAAGTATTCTGTAATAAATTGGTTGTATGAATTGTATGTGTTCATCAGGTCAGGATATTTTTCCTTTTGAGACAAAGTGGAATCTGGGAGAGTATTATGAGATGTTTGAGATATCCAAATCGTGGCTTGGAGATGGCAAAATATTGGATGTTGGGTGCGGGCGCGGAGAAAGTACGCACTATCTTGGCGCCATAGGTTTTGAGATCAGGAAATTTTCTACATGGGAACGGCTTGATGCGCGTTTCTTGGTTGCTGATGCGGTTTCCATTCCTTTTAAGGATTCTTCTTTTGATGGTGTTCTTATGAATAATGTTTTGGAGCATATATCTGATAAGGATACATTGGTGTCTGAGTTGAAGCGCGTGACTAAGTCCAATGCTAATTATGTCTTTATTGTGCCGACACCTTGGTGGAAGATTTGTAAGTTTGTTGATTTACCCAAGAATTTTGTTCGAATTCTGCGCGGCTATGAATCGGTTGACTGGTGGGTTCATGCGCCAAATGTTCATGGGTTAAATTGGTTTTCGGAATTTAATGATTTCAGAAATTGGGATCGGTTTATGTCGAAGCATTTTGTTGTTGAGGAGAAGGCTGTTAAGCGTAATGGCTTCCAGTTTTTATTTAAGTGTTCGAATGAATAGGTTTTTTTTGTTTTCAAATTTGTTGATTATTTTTTTTAGGATGTGACCTATCTTTTTTGTTGTGAAGTTGTTTTTGTATAGTTCATGTCCGTTTTTGCTTATTTTTTCTGCCAGTTCGGGGTTGTTTTTTAGCAGGAGTATTGATTGCGCGATTTCTTGTGCGCTTCCTGTTTTGCATAGGATTGCGTTTTGTTTGTTTTTCAGGCATTTTCTTGTTGCTTTTGTGTCTGCTGTTATTAGTGGCTTTTGCATTGCGAGGATTTCGTAGGCTTTGTTTGGAATTACGTTTTGGGCTTTTATTGTTGTGCCGAAGATGCCGAGGCATATGTCTGCGTTTGCGATGTAATATGGTATTTTTTCGAATGGGACTGCGTCTTTGAATTTTACGTTTTCGAGGTCATTGTTTTTGTCTCTTTCGTATCTGAACCATCTGTTGTCTCCTATGAACAGGAATTCTATGTCTTTTTCGTTTTTTAGCAGTTTTGCTGCATCCACGATGTATGGGAAGCCATGTAGCGGGTTTGTGTGGCCGTAATATAGGATCTGGTATTTTTTGGAGGTTCTTGTTTTTTTGAGGGGGTGGAATATTGTTTCGTCTGCGCCGATTGGAATGCATGCGAATTTTTTTCTTTTTAAGTTGAATTCTTTTACGAAGTAGTCTATGTGCTGTTCTGTGTCGTGAATTATTTGGTCTGCAATCTGGCATGAGGTCTTGTCGAGCCAATGATAGTAAATCCCTTTTGGGCTGTGTCTTGTTCCGAATTTCCATTCGTTTATCATTGTGTCGTAGGTTGATATGAAGGCGTCGAATATGACTGGTTTTCTTTTGATGAGGGATATGATTTTTGCCGGGAACATGTCAATGTGCCCGGGGTATGCGACAAGTATTATGTCGAAGTCTTTTTTGATGGCTTTTTTTATTAGTGTAAAGAATCTTGTTTTTATGCTTTTCTGGCTGCTGCATTCTAGAATTTCTACATTGTTTTCTTTGAGACCTTTTATCAGGACTCTGTTTCTTGCATAATCTTTGTTGTAGGAGCCGAAGTATAGGATGCGCATTCAATCACATGATTGTGCTTAGTTTTCGACCAGACCTTTTTCTTCCAGTTCTTTGTTTGCTTTTTCTACTGTGTCTGTTGCGTTTTCTTTATCGGCCCATTCAACTAGTTTTCTCATACCCTCTTCAAGGGTGTATGATGGTTCGTATCCTAGTTTTGTTTTGATTTTTGTGATGTCTGCGTAGCAGTGTCTTATGTCGCCTGCGCGGAATTTGTTCACAATTTCCGGTTTCATGTTTTTGTTGTAGAGTTTGGTTAGTGTGTCTGCGATGGTCAGTATGCTTGTCGGGGTTCCTGTTCCGACGTTGAATATCTCGTAGTTTGCGGCGCTTTTTTCCATGGCGAGTATGTTTGCTTTTGCTATGTCTTTTACGAATATGAAGTCGCGCAGCTGCAAGCCGTCTTCGTAGATTAATGGAGAGTTGTTGTTTTTTATTCTTGATGAGAAGATGGCTGCAACGCCTGTGTATGGGTTTGAGAGGGCTTGCCGCGGACCGTATGTATTGAAGTATCTCAGGGCGACTGTGGGGATGCCGTAGGTTTTTCCGATGAGGATGCTCATCTCTTCCTGATGTTTTTTTGTCATGGCGTAGATTGATGTTGAGTATAGGGGTTTTGTTTCGTCTGTTGGTATTGGTTTTAGTGGTTTGTTGCATTTTGGGCATTTGACTTCCCATTCGTGTTCTTTTAGCTGTGTTTCCGGTCTTAGTTTCGGGGTGATTATACCGCAGTCAATACATTTGTACTTTCCTTCGCCGTAGTTTGACATTGAGGATGCTACTATTAGTTTTTTTACGCTGTTTTCTTTGTTTACAAGGGTGTCCAGGAGTTTTGCTGTACCAAGGGTGTTTGTGTTTATGTATCTTGTGATCTGGTACATTGACTGGCCGACGCCTACCATTGCAGCGTCGTGGAATATTATTTCTATGTCTTCGATTGCTTTTTCTATGTCTTTCTGGTCTGTGATTGTGCCTTTCTGAAATTCTATGTTTTCTGCGAGGTATTTTGGGGGGTTGTTTGTCTGACCGTATACCTGAGGTTCGAGGTTGTCGAGAATTCTTATCTCGTGCCCTTTTTCAAGAAGTTCATCTACTATGTGGGAGCCGATGAAGCCTGCGCCGCCTGTTACGAGTATTTTCATAGTTGTCACGCTGTTTTGGATATGGTTTGTCTGTTGAGTTTGCTGTTCTGCATGGTTCGGGATTTCAGTTGTTTGCTAGATTTAAATAAATATCTATTGATGTCTGGTGCTTGTGGTTGTATGTGATAGTTTTGTAGCGACAATTTATAAATCTTGTGCGGTATATTTTAGTGATGAAGGTTTGTCTGAATACCCGAGTTCTTTCTGTTGTGGGTTTTTTGGTTCTTTTGTATCTTGTATTTCGATCTGGTGTGTGGAGTATTGTTCCGATATTGCTTAATTTGAAGTGGGAGTATGTTCTATTTTCGGCTGCGATTATACCTCTGATTGTACTTTTGAAAGGGTATAAGTGGAATTTGATTATGCGCGCTCATGGTATGGACTATTCGACTGCTTATGCGTCAAAGGTGTGGCTTATTGGATTATTTACCGGTACTTTTACACCAGGCAGGGTAGGAGATGTTGTGAGAATATTTTATGTTGGAGGCGGCAGGTCTGCAGGTAAGCCGTTGTCTACTATTCTTTTGGATAGGGTCTATGATATTGGTGCTTTGCTGCTTATTAGCTGTTTTGGCGGAGTCCTGATGTTTTATTGGTTTGAGATGGCGATGAGTATGATTTTTTTTGCTGTTTTAGTCTTTGTGTTTGGGTTGTATCTTGTTTCTGAAAAGAGGATTGTCATGAGACTTTTGAGACCTGTGTTTGTGCGGTTTATACCGGCAAGTATGAAGTCAAAGCTTAAGTTGAATTTTAATGATTTTTATGAGGGGTTTTATTTATTTGCCAAGAAGAGGGGAGTTGTTGTAGGTGTTGCGATGCTGACTGTGGTTTTGTGGTTAGTTTCGATAGTCCAGGAGTATATGCTGGTCATGGCACTGGGTCTTGAGGGGCAGGTGTCAATTTATTATTTGGTTGCAATTTCGCCTATTGTCACAATTCTTACGCTGCTTCCGATATCTGTTTCTGGTATCGGACCAAGGGATGTTTCGATGATTTACTTTTTTTCGCTTGTTGGTGTGGCGCCTGCGTATGCTATTTCTTTTTCGATATTGCTTCTTTTGCTTTACTGGGCGTATACTGCTGTTGGGGGCGTTGTGTGGCTGTTTTATCCAAAGAAGATTAGGATTTCGTTGTAGGTATTAAGTTATTTAATATTGTGTGCTAAACTTGGTTTAATGTATCTGGATAAAATTGTAAGTGTGGCGATGCCTGCGTATAATGAGGAGAAGTCTATTTCCCGTGTTGTCAGGGGATTTTTGGATAATGAGTATGTAGATGAGGTTGTTGTTGCGGATAATAATTCCTGTGACCGGACCCGTGAGAGGGCTTTGAAGGCTGGCGCAAGGGTTGTTGGTGAGGATAGGCGCGGATATGGGTATGCGTGCAGGCGTGCATTGAAGGAGGCAAAGGGGGATTATATTATTCTTGTTGAGTCTGATGGTACTTTTTCTCCAGCTGATGTTGCTAAGCTTTTGGCGTATAGTGATAATTTTGATGTGGTGCTGGGGACGAGGACGTCGAAGGAGTTGATATGGGACGGCGCCAATATGGGTGTTTTTTTGAAATGGGGGAACTGGTTTCTGGGTAAGATGATTGAGGTTCTTTATAATGGTCCGTCGCTTACGGATGCCGGTTGTACGTTTCGTTTGATGAAGAAGCGTGCCCTGAATAAGGTGAGTTCTAAGTTTGAGGTAGGTGGTTCTCATTTTTCTCCTGAGATGATTATACTTTTGATAAAGAATAATGTCAGGATGATAGAGATTCCTGTTAATTACAGGCCACGCGTCGGGGAGTCCAAGATTACTGGTGAAGGTAAGTGGAAGGCGTTTTTGCTTGGGTTGACGATGATAAAACTTATGCTTGTGCATAGGGTCAGGTCTTGAGAATGGATGAATATTTTAGAACACGATTCACCTATGACAGAAAAAGGGAGATTGTATGGAAAGAGATTTGCAAGTACATCCAAAGGTATATTCCAAGGAATGCGAGAATTTTGGATGTTGGTGCAGGATACGGTCACTTTGTAAATAATGTTGTGTCTGTAGAGAAGTTTGCTATTGATCTTGAGATTGGCGCGTTGAAGTCTTGTGATGTTCAGACGAGAACGATTTGTGGTTCTTGTGTGTCTCTACCATATAAAAATAATGAGTTTGATGTGTTGTTTTCGAGCAATGTTCTTGAACATCTTGAGCATCAGCAGTTGCAGGATGCGCTTTTGGAGTGTTATAGGGTTTTGAAGGTAGGGGGTATCCTGATGGTTATTTCTCCGAATTTTAAGTACTGTTATAGGAGTTATTTTGATGATTATACTCATAAATCAATTATTACAGGTGCGAGTATCAATGACTTGTTTGAGAGTGTTGGTTTTAGGGTTGTTAAGAATGTTCCTCGATTTCTTCCTTTTTCGACTAAAGGAAAGTTGCCTGTCAATTCCTTTTTGATATGGTTGTATCTTAGATCTGCATGGAAACCGTTTGCGTCCCAATTTTTTATTATTGGAAAGAAGTGTGATTCTTATGAAGAATGATGTTAAATTCGTGTTTTTGGTTGTGGTTGTTCTTGTGTCAATTATAATTCGGTTGCCTGGTTTATCACTTCTCCCAGTTGATGATGAGGCTGCGTGGGTTATTGCGATGGATAAAGAGGTTCTTGATTATGAGGCTATACCTCATCCACCATTCTCTGTTTTAGTGTATTCGCTGTTTGTGAATGTTTTAGGGCATGATTATTGTTATCTTAGATTTACTGCGCTGATTTTTGGAATATTGACTCTTATTATGACTTATTGCCTGGCGAAAGAGGTGTATGGTTTGGGGGTTGCGAGGGTGTCTGCGGTGATTATGGCGATATTATTTTATTCTATTCTTGCGTCGCTTCAGATTGATATGGATGGCTCAATTTTGTGTTTTTTGACTGTGTCTACGTTATATGCATATTTTGTTTACCTGGAATCTAATCGCCGTCGCTGGTTGGTTGTTTCTTCTGTGTTTTTCGGTCTTTCGCTTTTGACGAAGTATACTGCTATTCTCATTGTTCTTATTGTTTTTGTGTATATGCTTCTGTCTAAAAGGGATAAGTTGGTTAGTGTGTTGCCTTTTGTTGTTATCGGTGGTGCGATGGCTCTTGTGTTTCCTGTTGTGTCTTATGTTTCCGGGAACTGGGGGATATTTACAAATACGCTCAGCTGGGGCGGTGAGAATGTGGCAGGTCACGGTATGGGTCTCTTGAAGTCAAGTGTTAAGCATGTGTATAGAATAGTGCAGTATGGGACTCCGCTGCTTTTGTTGTTTCCTTTGATTTCTTTTGCCAGAAGGCGTAAGAAAGAGGAGAATCTTTTGTATGTCTGGGTTGCAGTTTATTTTTTGTTTTATACGTTTGTGGTTTCGGGCGGGAATATATCGAGGTATTTTATGATTGTAATACCGCCGCTTGTGATTCTTTCGGCGCGCGGGTTCCTTCTTTTGTTTGGTCAACTACGCATGCGGGATTTGTTGTCTATTGTTGGTGTGGCTTTGGTGCTGTTTGGGGTTATATGTCTGCAGAATGGGGGGGCGCAAATAATAGAGCCGTTTACATTGGATCGCCAGAATTTCAATGTAATTTCGCAAAATGCGGATATATGGTATTATTCTACTTCGGGTCCTCTTTTTAGGGTGTCGTCGTTCTCGTTTATTTTTGTTCTGGTTGGCAGTGTTCTTTTAGTGGTCCTGTGTTCTTTTGCGAAGGGTCATGAGAGGAAGTTTTGGATAGTGTTTGTGGCGCTTTGTCTGGCGTTTAATATGTTTCTGGTTGAAGAGTTTTTGTTTCATAAATATAGTCCTGATTATAATGAGGTTATGCGGGATATGATGACGTATTATGATGTGAATAATCTGGAAGGGCCGTTGTATTCTGTTAATGAGGATTTTGCGTATTTTTTGACGAATGGAACTTACTATGACCTAGAATCGAGGGATGCACGTTCAAGTTTGGGTGAAATTGGCGGGACTGCGGTTTTGCTGAATCTACCGAAGATAATGTCTCTTGATGATGATAGTTATATTGGTGATTTAGTTATTAGTGCTGTTGATGAGAGGTGTGAGCTTTTGAAGGTGTTTTATGTAGGGAAATATGATGCTGGTTACATCTATGATTGTTAGCGTGTATGTTGTTTTTTGTGAATTTGTGTATATGTTTAAATAAATGTATGCTGTTATTTTGTTTATGATTGAGAAGTTTTTTTTGTGGTTTGTGTCTTTTTTCGGGCTGGTTTCTGTTTTTGGGATTTATCTGGGATATTTGCATTTGATTTATGCGCAGTTGAGTTTTTTGGTGATTGTTTTTTGTGCTGTTGTTTCATATTTTGTTGTCAGGGGTATGAAGGGGGTAAATGTCAGGCATTCCCGTGAACTTTCGATAATTCTTTTGGTTTTACTTGCGCTTGATGTCTATGTTTCTTTGCCTTATATGATATATCCTCATTCTTATGTTGATTTTGGGCTTAATGTTGCCCAAGGTCGGTTGATTACTGATATGCATGGATTTCCTGATTTTGTTCATGTGTACCCTAATGTTTATTATGCTGTTTTTGCTATGTTTAATTCGATTGTTCTTCATGCGTATACTGTGTCTTCTGCTGTTGCTATTATCATGCAGGTTATGACTGCTTTTGCTGTTTTTTTGGTCGGAAGAGAGGTATTTGATGAGAAGACGGGGTTGATTGCGTCGTTTCTTTATGGTTTCAGTCTTGTCAATATTCTGCTTCTTGAGCAGGGGTATCTTACACAGAGTTTTGCTGCTTTCTTTTTTGCTTCGTCTATGTATCTTGTTATTATGTGCTGTAAGGACAGGAGGTATGGAGTTCCTTTGGTGTTGTCTCTTGCTTGTTTGCTGTCTTATCCTCATTATTTTGCGGTGATGTTTTTTGCTGTCCTGGTTTATTTCAGGAAAGTTTTGAAGTATTTATTGGTTGCGATTGGAGTGATGGGTATAGAGATTTTAGGTATGGTTTCTCATTATTTTACTCATACTACTACTTTGTTTAATTCTTTTGTGATGTATGGGGGGATTATTGTTCCTAATTTGTTTGTGTTGTCTATTTTTGTTTTTTCGGTTGTGGGCTATTTTAAGCTGCGCAAGGTTAGGCCGGCAGGTGATTTGATTTCGTTTACGAATGCGCTTGTTTTTATTATTTCTGTTTTTGTTTTTCTTTTTTTGGTTAATTATTTTATTTTTTCTATATCTGCTATTGTTGAGAGGAATGTGCGCCAGCTTTATATGGTTGTTAAGTTGTTGTATTTGCTTTTTGTGCCTTTTTCACTGCTTGCTGCATTTTGGTTGAGGGGATTTGCAAAGAAATATTGTAGTTTTGCAATGATTTTTTTTGTTTTATATTTTGCTTTTTTTGCAGGGTATCTTTTGGTTTTACCTGAGAAGAATAATCTACCTCCTGAGATGTATTTTATGTCTGAAACTTTGAGTGAGTTGAATGGATATTATGATGTTGGTTTTGATGATTGTGTGCTTCAGGATGGTTGGGTGCAGCCGTGGATTTATGATACGTTGTATGGCAGGCCTGATAATTATACTGAGTTTTCGATGGCTGAACTTGGTTTTTTGTTGCAGTCCAGTTTTGTTGAGAATAAGGAGGAAGGACATTCGCGTTGCAGTGAGGGTATTCGCGTGACTTTTGTATCACATGATGTTGATTATTTTGTGGCTGCCTGTGATTATCTTAATGAATCTCTTTATTATTCCGTTGGCGAGGTCAGAGTGTATGCTTTATCATGAGAAAGCTATATATGTGTTTGTTTATAGGTGAATTGTATGTTTATGCCGTTTTTTTGGAGAATAAGTATTATTCGTTTTTTGTTTAATCGGAAATTTAAAAAGGTTGCAGGTAAGATACGTGCCGGTAAGGTTTTGGAGTTGGGTGCAGGACCAATTTCTTATAAACATCTTTTTCATGATTGTGATGTTGTTTCGACGGATATTAAGCGATATAGCGGAATTGACGAGATTGTTGATGTTCGTGATTTGGCGTATAAGGATGAGACTTTTGATTGTGTTGTGTGTGTGTCTGTTCTGGAGCATGTTTTTGAGACTAAGAAGGCTGTTTCTGAGATATACAGGGTTTTGAAGAAAGATGGTGTGGCAATTATCAATACCCCGTTTCTTTATCCGCTTCATGATGAGCCGAATGATTATTTTCGGTTTACTGAGTTTGCGTATCGTAAATTGTTCGATAATTTTTCGCGCGTTGAAGTTGATGTAACGCCAATACTTCATTTTGGTATTTTTAAGAAATTCGTTTTGTTTTATATTGTTAAGGCATACAAATAGAGTTACGCCTTTTTGTGTAAATTATTTTAAGCTTGTGGGTCTAATGTTTGTTGTATATATGTTTTGGAGATGAAGGTGATAAATTATGGTGCTTGTTACAGGCGGGCTTGGTTTTATCGGTTCCCATGTTTGCAGGGAGTTGGTGCGGCGTAAGGAGAAGGTGGTTGTTTTTGATAATCTTAGTCAGGGTAATCTTGAGTTTTTGAAGAAGGTACGGATGCCTGACATTTATGATAAGGTGACGTTTGTTTCGGGGGATATTACTGATTTTGCATCTGTTTTTGAGACGCTGAAGGAGTATGGTATTGAGAAAATAGTACATACTGCTGCTATTACGTTTATCCCGACTGCTATTAAGAAGCCGAGTCTTACTTTTAATGTTAACACTGTCGGATCTTTTAATCTTCTTGAGGCGAGCAGGATTCTTGATATGAAAAAATTTGTTTATATATCTACGGCATCTACGTATGGTGATTTTCAGTATACTCCCGCGGATGAAAAGCATCCGCTGAATCCGAAGGATATTTACGGGGCGACTAAGGTTGCTGCAGACAGGCTTGCTTATAGCTATTTTCAAACTTACGGGCTTTCTGCGTCGATTGTGAGGACGTCAGCGGTTTATGGTCCGGGTGATCTTGAGAGGAGGGCTGCGAAAGCGTTTATAGAGAATGCTTTGCAGGGCGTTCCGATGAAGCTTGAAGGTGGCGGGTTGCAGATGCGTGACTTCTCGTATGTGAAGGATGTTGCGTTAGGGATGGTTCTTGCTTTGAATTCTTCAGAATCTGCTGGCGAAGCGTTTAATATTACCGGCGGTTCTGAGTATTCTGTGAAGGATCTTGCTGAGATGATCCGTAAGTATATTCCCGGTTCTGAAATTGAGGTTACTGGGGCGCGAAAGATTGATGCTAAGCGTGGCATGCTTGATATTTCAAAGGCGAAGCGTGTTTTGGGGTATAATCCGAAATATGATCTGGATGCAGGAATACGTGAGTATGTTAAGTGGATGGTTGAGGTTTATGCGCCGTTGTTCGGGTTGAAGGTTAAGAATAAGCCGGTGTTTGATTGAGTTAGTGGTTGTGTTGTTATAGCTTTTGGAAGTTATTTAAGTTTTTGCCTGTAAGATGTTTGTAGGATGGTGATATTATGAAGATACCTTTATGTGTGCCTTTTATGGATGATGCGGAGTCTGCGGTTGTGTGTGATGTCCTGAAGTCTGGATGGCTTGCGCATGGACCGATGTGCAAGGAGTTTGAGGAGAAGTTTGCAAAGTATGTTGGTGTCAAGCATGCGATTACTTTGAATTCGTGTACTTCTGCGTTGCAGCTTGCGATTATGGCCCAGGGGCGCAAGGGAGAGATAATTCTACCTACTTTTACTTTTGTGGCTTCTGCAAACGCTGTTGTTACTTCCGGATGCAAGCCTGTTTTTGCAGAGGTTGATTTTGAGACGAGAAATATTGATCCTGTTGATATTGAAAAGAGGATTACGAAGGATACTGTCGGGATAATGCCGGTTCATTATGGTGGGCAGGTGTGCAGGATGGATGAAATTATGGAGCTTGCAGATAAGCACGGTCTTTTTGTTATTGAGGATTCAGCAGAGACTATTGGTGGTCTTTATGATGGGAAAGTAGGCGGTAGTTTTGCTGCTGGCTGTTTTTCGTTTTATCCTACAAAGAATATGACTACTGGTGAAGGTGGGATTCTTACTACGAATGATGATAAGGTTAAGGAGTTTGTTTCTACCATGAGAGGGCATGGTGTCTCTTCAAGTACGTGGGCGAGGGAGAGGGCTGAGAAGCCATGGATTAGGGCAGCGACAATGGCCGGGTTTAATTATCGGATGTGTGATATTCTTGCAGCAGTCGGGGTTGTTCAGATGGGAAAACTTGATGAGATGAATGATCTTCGCAGGAAGCATGCGATGTATTTGAATACGCAGTTGGCAGGTATGGATGGAGTTAATGTTCCTCTTGAAATGCCTAAGTGTAAGCATGTCTATCAGATGTATACTATTACGCTTGATGATTCTGTCGACAGGACGAAGTTTCTTGCTTTGTTGAGGGACAAGGGGGTTGGTGCCAGTGTGCATTTTGATCCACCTGTGCATTTGCAGCCGTATTATATGGATGCTTATGGGTGCAAGAAAGGTGATTACCCTGTGAGTGAGAAACTGACTGAGCGCATTGTTACGCTTCCTATGTATCCTGCTCTTGGAAAGGATGAGTTGGATTATGTTGTGTCGGCGATTGAGTCGGCTTTGCGGGAATCTGTTGTCTGATTCATGCCTTTTTGGTTATATGAGTTATTATTTGTTTGAGTATATTAGATTATATTATAGTTTTAGTGATTTGTATGTGTGGTATTTGCGGTGGGTGGTCCCGGGAGCGGGGGGGGGTCTCTAAAGGACTTTTGAAGAAGATGTGTGATGCTATCGTTTATAGGGGACCTGATGATGTTGGTTATTATGTTGATGATCATTTTGCGTTTGGGATGCGGCGTCTTAGTATAATTGATCTGGGTGGCGGGCACCAGCCGATTCATAATGAAGATAAGTCTATATGGGTTGTTTTCAATGGTGAAATATATAATTTCAAAGAGATAAGGTCTGATCTGGAGAAGAAAGGCCATAGGTTCTATACGAATACTGATACGGAGGTTATTGTTCATGCCTATGAAGAGTATGGATATGAATGTCTCTGTAAGTTTAATGGTATGTTTGCTTTTGCATTGTATGATTTAAATAAGAAGTTGTATTTTATTGCAAGGGACAGGATTGGCATAAAGCCGCTTTATTATTATTTTAAGGATAGGAAGTTTCTTTTTGGTTCTGAGATTAAGTCTATACTTGAGGATGATTCCGTTGAGAGGGTGATTAATCGCAAGGGGCTTTATTATTATATGGGCTATGAGTATGTGCCTGCGCCAGATTCTATTTTCCAGGATATATTTAAGTTGCCTGCAGGTCATTATCTTGTTTTTGACGGTGAGTCTGCCGGGGTTGAGAAGTACTGGGATGTAACTGATTTTTCATCTCTGGGATGCGGTGTGAAGCATTATTCAAAGAAGCTTCTGGATATGCTTGAGGATTCTGTCCGGCAGAGGCTTGTGAGTGATGTGCCTGTAGGTGTCTTTCTTTCCGGCGGTATTGATTCAAGTACGATTGTCGCCTTGATGTCTGAGATGCATGATGAGCCTGTAAAAACGTTTTCGATTGGATTTGAGGATGAAACGTATAATGAACTTGATTATGCGAGGAAGGTTTCTGATTATTTTAATACGGATCATCATGAGATTATTTATACAGCTGATTCTGTGAAAGTGATAGAGGAGATGGTTAAATATTTTGATGAGCCGTTGTCGAATATTTCCTCACCGCCTACTTTTCTTTTGTCGAAGCTTGCAGGTAAGCATGTGAAGGTTGCGCTGGGGGGGGATGGCGCTGATGAATTGTTTGGTGGTTATGACCGTTATATCGCGAGCAGGGTTGATCGGTATTATCGTTTGCTTCCTCTTTATTTCAGGAATAAGTTCAGGTATTTGGTTGGTGATGTGCCTCCGCAGTCGCGCAGGCAGGGTTTTGTGAATTCTTTGAGGCAGTTTGTTGATGGTTCTTCTCTTGATTTGCGTGCACGCCATGCAAGATGGCAGATGGTGCCTCGTGTCAGTGAGGATGGGGCTGTGTTTTCTTCTGATTTTCTGGGGGCAATTGGAGAGTTTAATGCTTTTGAGCCTATTACAAAGTATTATGATGCCTGCTGTTCGTCCAGTGAACTTGTGAAGAGTCAGTATGTTGATGTTAAGTCATATCTGGTTGATAATATCTTGGCGAAGACTGACAGGGTTTCGATGGCGAATTCACTTGAGGTAAGGGTGCCTTTTTTAGATCATAATGTTGTGGAGTTTAGTGCGAAGATACCTCCAAATATGAGGATGGCAAATTTCACTAAGAAATATGTGTTGAGAAGGGCGGTTGCTGATTTATTGCCTGCGGAGATTGTCCGGAGAAGAAAGCAGGGTCTTTTGGTTCCTGTTAAAAAGTGGATGAGTGATGACTTGCGCAGTTATGTTGTTGATATTTTGGGAAATGCAGAGGTGTTTAGGGAGGGTATGATTAACAGAAGTTATGTTAAGAAGATTTTGGAGCAGCATTTGAGTGGCAGGTATGATCATGGTACGCGGCTCTGGACGTTTATGAATCTGGAGTTGTGGTACAGGAAGTATATGTTATCCTGAGATCTGGTGAGATTATGACGATTGTTGGGCGGGTGAGTCGTAATAGAGTGATGAATGCGTTTGTCTTTTTCCCTATTGATTATGCTTTGTCGTGCTTTTTTAGGATAATTGTGTATGGGTATTTGCCAATTGAAATGTGTCGGTATGTCTTTTTCTTGCTGGCTGTCTTGTGCGGCTATTTTGTTTATACGTCTAGTGTTTTTGCGCTATATCTTTTTGTGACATATCTGTTTGTCAGTTGTTTTTGGTTTTCTTTGACTGAGCGCAGATATGTGTTGTCTTATGGTATTGCGCTTTTTTTGTTTGGAGATAGATATGAGGATAGGGCTTGGTTTTTTTTGTATATTTTTATGGTTGTTATGGTGTTTGTGAGGGTTCTTGTATGATTTACAGGTCTTTTTGTTTGCGTGATTTGGGGCAGGTTGAGGGTATTAGCAAGGGTAGTTTTCCTGTTCCTTTGTCTAAGATTGCGATTGTTTTGTTGTCTGTGATATGCAGAGTTTATGTTGCTGTTGAGGGGCGGAATGTTGCAGGATATCTTATTTTGGGTGAGAAGAGTGCAGGGGAATTGTTTATTTTTCATCTGGCGGTTAGGCGGGAGTATAGGTCGCGTGGGGTTGCGTCGGGGTTTATAAAAAGTTATGTTGATAGGATGTGTTATGTCCGGACTCATGTTTCGAATGCTGATGCGCAGAAGTTTTATAAGAAGCATAAGTTTAATGTTTTAAATAGGGCAAGGTATGCTGATGAAGAGGAGGAGTATCTGATGGTGAGGAAGTTATGAAGATCTGTATGATTACAAGGACGTATCCACCCAGGATTGGGGGACCTGGATCTGTTGTCCAGAAGGTGTCTTATGGGCTTGTTGAAAATGGTTTTGATGTCTCTGTGATTTGCTCGAGGGTTAAGGGTGCGCCGAGATTTGAAGTTGATCGTGGTGTTACTGTCTATAGGACCAGGAATGTTTCTGATGTGAATGAGTTTACGTTTTTGAATCTCGGTGTTAGTGTTTCTTCTATTGTTAAGAAAATTCTTGAGTGCAGAGGGCATGATATATTTCATGCGCATGATATTTCTGTTGCAGGGTTTGGCGGCTGTATCGCGAGGAAGTTGGTGGATAAGAAGTTTTTTTTGAAGTATGGAGGAGATCTTGTTTTGGAGTATTTGTCTTTGAAAAAGTTTCGCGGGTGGGATCCGAAGAAAGGGCTTGAAGGTACTTTGGAGTATCAGACAGGGGTTGCGGCTGTTTTGCATCGGGTGCAGAGTTGGTATTTTAATACTTATGATATGGTGCTTCCTGATTCGTTTTACGGGGAAAAATTTCTGGAGAGGAGGGGAGTTCCAAGTGAGAAGTTGAAGGTGTTGGTTAATGGAATTGATGTTGATGATTATCATCCTATTCTGAAACGCGAGAAGGATGTGTTGAAGGAATCACTTGGTTTGCCGGATAGGGTTATATTTACTGCAATGCGGCTTGTGGGGTGGAAGGGTGTAGATGTGCTGATTAGGGCAATGGATGTTGTTTGTTCGAGTGTTGATGTGAAGTTGTTTATTGCAGGGAGCGGACCTGAAAGGGGATGTTTTGAGGCGCTTGTTGAAGAGCTTGGATTGGGGGATAGGGTGTCTTTTCTCGGTAATGTTTCGAGGGATGATATGCCGAAATATCTTTCTTCGTGTGATGTATTTGTTTTGCCTTCTTATTTTGATACGACTCCAAATGTGCTGCTTGAGGCAATGGCTTCTGGTTGTACTTGTGTTGTGTCTGATATTGAGGGGATGCGTGAGGTTGTGGAGGGTGGATGCGGTGTTCTGGTGAAGGTGGGGGATGCCGATGATCTTGCGGAAAAATTGATTGATGTTCTTATGAATCCGGGTCTTTCCCGCAGGCTTTCTAAGGATGCGAGGCGCAGGGTTGTTGAGCGATATTCCTGGAAGAAGGTTGTTGCTAATTATAAGGAGTTATATTCTTCGCATCTGGATGCTTAAATTTTTATTTCGCGAGGGTTTAGTGTCCAGAGGATTGCGCCGGCGCCTAGTTCAGTCCATAGCATTATTAGCGCCAGAAAAGATGTGCTTATTGCGTATGTCGAGGGAATGTTTACTAGTGAGAAGAAGAATATCATTGAGATGTCTCTTGTGCCTATACCAGATATTGATATTGGTATTAAATTGATTAGTGTGATCAGATGTGTGAATGAGAGGACATAGAGAAAGCTTATGTTGATGTTTAGGGCAGTGATAAGGAGGTAGGTCTGAATTATTCCCATGAGCCAGATTGTCAGTGTGATTGTAATTATCTGAAGGAGTTCTTTTTTTTGCTGGCTTATTGTTTTTAGGCTTTTGTAAAATTCATGGAAGCATTCTTTGATGTATGTTTTTTTTTGTTGTGGTATGAATTGTTTGAAGAATCTGTAGGATATTTTTTTTGTTAGTTTTTTGTTTGTCAAGATTGCTATTAATCCTAGTGGTATGAGTATTATCGGGTATAGTTTGTACATTGACTGATTGAAATTATAGGATAGTATCATGATTCCAATTGCTGCGAAAAATGTGAGGCATATGATGTCGAGGAGGCGATCGATTATAATTGTTGAGATGGATTTGCTTGATGGATTTTCATCTTGCAGATATAAGGTTCTTATTAGATCGCCACTTCTTCCAGGAGTGAGTGTGCCTACGAATGTGCCGATCATGGATACTTTGCATGAATTTTTGAGAGAGTATTTTAGTTCGAGTGTGTCTATTATTTTTTTCCAGCGCAGACCTTTTAGTAGTATCATTATAGGTATCATGAGAAAAGCGGTAATTAAGTAATCTGTTTTTGAGTTCAGTATTATTTCTTGTATTTTTTGGATATCTGTTTGGGATATAATGGCAGCAAATAGTAATATGCCTATTAGAGATATGTATCTGGTGGATATTTTCATGTGTTTTAATTTGTAATTGATATTTTAAATGTTGTTTGTCAATCTTCTGAAAGCCTGATTGTAATATTATCAAAGTCGCTTTAAGCAGTCTGTTGCCTGAGCGCATAAACGGTTGGTTTTTTGGTCTTTTTTTAAATCACCTGCGTGTCCTTTTTTTTGTTGTGTGACGGGATGGTTATCATTTATATAGCTTTGTTTCTAATTATTTTTATGGCTATTTCGGTTGTTATCCCTGCTTTGAATGAGGAAGAGGGCATTGAAGAGGTTATCCGGCGTTGTCAGGCTGTTTTATCTAAAGATGATGAGATTATTGTTGATGACGATGGCTCTGTTGATAAGACTTCTTTTATTGCGAAGAAAATGGGGGTTCGTGTGATAAGGCATAAAGTGAATAGGGGTAAAGCTCTTGCTTTGAAGACTGGTTTTGATGCTGCTAAGAATGATATTTTGGTGACGATTGATGCTGATTGCACATATCCTCCGGAAGATATTCCAAGGATTGTTGATGCGCTTGATGGTGCGGATCTTGTTGTCGGGTCAAGGTTTATGAATGGCATTCCTAAGAGTCTCCCGCTTTATCGGGCAGTTGCAAATATTGTGGGTGCCGGGATTACAAGTATTATATTGGGTAAGAGATTGACTGATGTGACTACAGGGTTTCGTGCGTTTAGGAGAGAGGTTATAGAAAATTGCCCTATTCGTGCAGTGGGTCTTGATTTTGAGGCGGAGTTTACTGCGCGGGTGATTACTAAGGGGTATAGGTATGCTGAGGTGCCTATTGTTGCAGAGGAGAGGAGGGGGCAGTCTTCACTTTCTTTTTTTAAGCACATGTATCTGTTTTTTGTTGCTGTGATTAGGGGCAGGTTTTTTGGTTAGTTCAGCTTCAGCATTATAAAAGGCTGGCTACAGCCTTGTAAAAGGTTGATCATTAGAGCGACCATAAACAGCCTTCTAAAAGGCTGGCGATTAGGTGCGTTTCACACAACCTTGTAAAAGGTTGACTATTAGGCGTGTTTCGCTTTCGCTCAAGCACGCGAATGTGTTGTTTGTCATGGATTTGTTCAAGCGCACACATGCATTACTCTGTGATTCGGTTTAGGTCACTGGCGCTTTGCTCATGACTGTTTTGGTTATTGATTTGTTTATCTTTGTTACAGGTTGTTTTTGAAGTGTTCTATTGTTGCTTTTAGACCTGTTTCTATGTCTGTTTCAGGCTCCCAGTTTAGCAGGTTTTTTGCTTTTGTTATGTCCGGGAGTCTTTTTAGGGGGTCGTTTTCGGGCAGGTCGTTGTAGGTTGTTGTTGATGCGCTGTTTGTCAGGGTTTTTATTTTTTCTGCGAAGTCGTTGATTGTTGTTTCTTCGGGGTTTCCGAGGTTTACTGCTTCGCCTGTAATTTCAGAGAACATTAGTTTTGTCAGGCCGTCTGTGAGGTCGTCTATGTAGCAGAAGCTTCTTGTCTGTGTGCCGTCGCCGTTTATTGATAGTGGCTCGTTTTTTAGTGACTGGATTATGAAATTCGGGACTACTCTCCCGTCGTTGGGTCTCATTCTTGGGCCGTAGGTGTTGAATATTCTTGCTATGACTACGTTTGTGTTGTGGGTCCTGTGGTATGCCATTGTGATTGCTTCTGCGAAGCGTTTTGCCTCGTCGTAGCAGCTTCTTGGACCGATGGTGTTTACGTTTCCGAAGTATGTCTCTTTCTGTGGGTGTTCTAAGGGATCTCCGTATATTTCTGAGGTTGATGCGAGAAGGAGTCTTGCGTTG
>DAOWAN010000119.1 GCA_030634545.1 Candidatus Nanohalarchaeota archaeon | reverse complement strand
ATGAAACTTGGCATAAAATGTGAGATACACTCATGCACAATCGCTTTCATGAAAGAATTCTTAAACGAATATTTCACTGTGAAAGACTGTTCTCTGCTGGAAAATTCGCAAAACGCAAGAGTCAATACCCAATATTACATTGACCGAAATGTTCCTGATACATTCTACGAAAAAATGATAGAAAGTGCGCCAGAATTCTTTGCAAAATGCAAGTTCACAGCCCAAATCATTGACGAAAAAAAGATTATGGATATTCAGGACAAACTAAAAGCAATGCTCTAAATCAGTCCTTATTCTCACGCCCCCACTCAAGCGCATACTCAATCCTTTTCTCCGCGCACGGATGCGAAAACAGGAAATACTCAACAAGTGGGTGCGCAGAATCATCCGACAGATTCATATCACAGAGCCGCTTCTCACACGACACCTGCGCATCAACCTTACCCGTCGCCTCAAGCGCAAAAATATCCGCCGCCTTCTCCCTCTTCCTCGAATAAGCCATCATCGGTCCCATCAAAACAATCTCAATTGCAGAACTGACCAAAAGCAAAAGCGGAAGACCGGCAATATCAGAAACACCTCCAATTCCAAACATCGAAGAAAACCTCTCAAAAACCGCAATAATCACAAGAAACACAGGGACAATCTTCAAAGACTCAATAACCGTAAACCTCAAAATATCCTTATGAACATAATGCCCAAGCTCATGCGCAACCACAGTCTCCACTTCATCAGCAGTAAAGCCGCTAACAAGCGTATCAAAAAGAATGATCCTCTTAGACCCTCCGATACCAGCAAAACACGCATTAGCCTTATTTGACTTCTCACTCTCACACGCAACATCAATCCTCTTGATATTCTTGACACCCATCTTATCCAGGATATCAAAAATCTTCTTGCGCATCCCTTCATCCTCAAAAGGCTTGGTCTTATAGAAAATCGGAAAAATCACAATCGGGTAAATATAATCAAAAAACGCAGTAAGACAGATATAGATCAGTGCCGCATACACATACCAAAGAGGCGTCATCCCTATCAGCACATAAAGCCCGGTAAGGATCGGCACAGAAATAACATACGAAAGCGCAAGTTCCTTAAAAAAATCCTTAAGCCACGCCCGTACATTCTGGTTCGAAAGCCCGTACTTATGCTCATAGACAAATTCCGAATAAAACGACAACGGTAGCTGCACAGCCGTAATCATGGTAAGGAAGATGACAATATACAAAGGCACATAAAACACTCCTCCCCATGCAAGCGATAAATCCCTGATGTCCAAAGAAATACCTGAATACAACAGCACAACATAAAACACAATCGGCAAAAGCATAGAATTAAAGATGCCATTGACTATCTTCGTCTTCGTATATATTTTTGCAATCCTCCTCTTCTCAGGATCATACTCATATGGGTACTTTACTGCCATAGTCCTCACATCACTCTGCAAACATCCTCTTGATCTGCCCCTCAAGATCCTTCTTCACAGTCACAATAACATGATCCCCTGCCTTAAGGGTAGTATCCAGATCAGGAATCTTAAACTCATCCCCCTCCTTCACAGCAACAATAATAGCCCCCTTCGGCTTCTCCAGATTCTTCACAATCTTCCCGCAAGCCCACGACTTTTCACCAACCTTAAACTCAAGCATCTCAATACTGCCCCTGTGAATCATGGCAATATCAACCACCTCCGGATCAATAATCATAGCCTCAAGCCGCGTAGCCAAAGCAACCTCAGTAGACATGACAATATCAATCCCCACCTTTCTAAACACCTTCTCATAACTGGGATTTATAACCCTTGCAAGCGTCTTCGCACTGCACACCTCCTTTGCAAGAAGGCAGCTCAAAAGATTAGCCTCCTCACTAGACGTAACAGCCACAAAAAAATCCGCTTTCTCAGCCTTAGCCTCCTTCAAAATATCAATTGACGTCGCATCACCACATATGACGACCCCATTGAAGTCATCTGCAATCTCCTGACACTTATCCTTATCCTCTTCAATAATAACCACATCATGTTTATGCAGCGCAAGAGTCTCGCCAAGAGGCAGCCCAATCCTTCCACCGCCGACAATAATAATATGCATAAAATTCACCTCATCTTAATTTTGACTTAATCATTAAATATCCAAACAACGTAATGACAGCCCATATCTCAAGCCTTCCAATCCACATAAGCATAATCGCAGCAAACATACTCAAAGGCGTATACTCCGACACCACAGAAAGTCCGCTATTACCCATCGCAGATACAGCCTGGAACATAGACACCTTCAACTCATAGCCTTCATACAGGAACACAAAAACACCAGCCATAACAAACACAAGATACATCAGCATAAACTTGAACACCTCTACAACCAGATTATCAGTATAACTTACAGCACATATTTTTCTTGAAAAAACACGTTTGGGAGACTTTAGTCGATTGACAGACCAAAAAACAGACTTCACTGCAATGACAATCCTGTTGATCTTGATACCTGATACAGTAGAACCCGCGCATCCTCCCACAAGCATAAGGACAATAAGCACAAAAATCGAAAAATCAGACCACATCCCGACAGTATCCAGATTATAGCCTGTACTTGATACTGCAGATACGACAGTAAACAACCCGCTTCTTAAACCATTATCTTTTAACACAAACAAAGCCCCAAAAATAATAACCACAAAAAGCGACCTCAAAAAAACATCAGAAAAAAACTTTTTAGTCTTACCCAAAAGAAGCTCATAATGCGAAAGAAAAGAAATTGACCCTGTAATCATTAGAATAATTACCACAAACTCAATATAAGGACTATTATAATACCCGATACTCTCACTATGCGTCGAAAGCCCGGCAGTTGCAATAGCGGTCATGCTGTGGTTTATTGCATCAAATGGTGTCATGCCTGCAAAGAAAAGAAGCACTATTCCGACAACAGTATACAGCGCATAAATCCACCATATCATCTTAATCGTATTAACAATATTAGGTCTTACCTTCTCAGTCCTTGCCTCAGCATAATAAAGGCTCGCACCAGTCCGAAACAGCCCTGCAAGTGCAAGAACAACAATCCCGACACCACCGAACCACTGCTGGACGCTCCTGTAAAAAAGCATAGTATGCGTCAACTCCTCAGGAACAAGCATACTGAACCCTGTAGTAGTCCATGCAGCCATAGTCTCAAAAGACGCAGGAAGCAAAGCCATTTTCTCAATACCTATATACGGTATAGTCGCCGCAAGCGTAATCAAAAGCCACAAAAGCGCAACACTCAGCAATCCA
Source organism: Candidatus Nanohalarchaeota archaeon (assembly GCA_030634545.1). Classification (GTDB taxonomy): domain Archaea; phylum EX4484-52; class EX4484-52; order EX4484-52; family B79-G9; genus B79-G9. Next base: position 2,251 of record DAOWAN010000119.1, on the reverse strand, counting down.
TCTTTCAAAAGCGTCTTATCCTCAGTTGCAAAAATCTTCTCAAGGATAATGCCGGCAATAAACACAGGCAAAAAAGTAAAAACAAAGTAAATAATCGTAAAATACTCTCCATAAGCAAGCGCTACAATCACTGGCAAAAGAAAAACAGGGCTGATATATTTCAGAACAATCCCAATATCACGAAACACAGCCCTAAGATTCATGCACCTATTAAGTGCAGTATATTTAATATATAGTTAACGTCGTTACTAACTGGGTAAACCTATCCAAAAACCAAAAGACGTTAATCTATCCGGGGAAATCATAGATTTCCTGGATTTTCGAAATGTTCACCCATTTCGAATGACTAAAAATCGAGATACTCGATTTTTGTCATCACAAAAATCCACTACCTGAAGTGGATTTTTAGTGATTTCGAAAATTGGAAATTTAGGATAAATTTTCAAAATTTCGCAAATCGTACCGATTTCCTATATCGCCAAAAACGCATGCGTTTTTGCGACACTAAAATTCCTGAGGAATTTTAAGAGTTGCGAAATTAGGAATTGGGTAGCAATTCCGCAATCCTAAAATTGTATTGCAATTTTAAGGATCCGGACAAATCACATAGATTTGTTGGATGATAAAAATCTATGATTTTTAATCATATTGTGAAGACATTTGTCCATTTTAAAGACGATAGTCTTCGAAAGCTTGACATGTAATGCCATGAAATAGTTATTTCTTCAACTATAATTGAAGACTGCATTTCGGCATACATTTCACTGTGATAACCGGCAACGATTCCTGCATTTTAATCAATTCTCTTATCTATCGGCACCCCACCTTCCCGAAGAGTTTATATGCGCACAAGAGAATCAATCTATACCTTCCATGATTAGAAGAAAAGCATTCGTGCAGATGAGAAATATGCGATTAAGCGCAAAGTAAAGCGCACAATCAAAAGTTCAGGGTACTAAACCCAAATACTCATCTGCATAATGCGCCCTCTAATATGATCTGAATCTGTTTTGTATGCAATCCGACACTTATACTTATTCATATTCACACAATTTCAACTTCAACATTGCCTCAGCACAACACTGGATGAATATGAAACAAAATATGAAATACGGGTTCTAATTACAGTTATTTCAATAATCAGCAAAAATTCTCAACAACAAGCTCCTCAAGCTCCGCAATCGTCTTCTTAGTCCCGACCTCTTCACGGAACCTCCTCCCTCCAGTCAGCCCCTTAGAAAACCAGCACGCATGCATCCTAAGCTCACTCAACCGCGCATCACCAACACTCTTGCAAAGCTCCCAAAGCTCAAGAAGAGCCCTCTGCCTCTCCTCCTTAGTATGCTCGCCCGTAACCCTCCCATTCTCAAAAAACTCAACACAATCCTCAAAAATAAACGGATTCCCAAGCGCAGCCCTGCCAATCATAACAAAATCACAGCCCGTCTCATCAAGCATCTTTCCGGCACTCTTCCCCGACACAACATCTCCATTGCCGATAACCGGGATACTGACCTCCTCCTTGACACGCTTAATGATATCCCAATCCGCAGCCCCGCTATACATCATCTTCGCAGTCCTCGCATGAACCGTAATCGCAGCAGCCCCCGCATCCTCGCAAACCCGCGCAATCTCGCGAGCATTAACAGAATCCCACCCGCTCCTGATTTTCACAGTAACAGGCACATCAACAGCAGACACAACAGAGCGGACAAGCACCCTGACAAGTTCAGGCTGAGTAAGCAATTTAGCCCCTGCATTCTTACGCGAAAGCTTAAACGACGGGCATCCCATATTCAGATCAACAATATCCGCACCCATATCCACAACTCTCTTAGATGCCTCAGCAAGCGTATCTGCCCGCGCCCCAAAAAAGCTGGCATGTAACCGGCGCATCCTCAGAATTAGTCGAAAACTCCTTTTTGCGCCTGTGAATATCATAAAACATCCCATCCGCATCAACCATCTCACTAAACGCAAGACCTGCGCCATACCGCCGCGCAAGAATCCTGAACGCAAGATTAGTAACACCTGCCATAGGCGCCAAAACAAGCCTGTTCTTCAACCTGACATTCCCTATTTTCAACATACTCGTAATTCAGAGAATAGATTTTAAAATCATTCGGTAGCACCACACAGGGTATAGAGATTTTTTCCGTGATAGATTAATTCTAAAGAATATGCGATATTAGAAAAGAATAAGAGTGAAGTCACCCAACTATTACTCACCAAAAACAACAGGAGGGGACTT
>DAOWAN010000028.1 GCA_030634545.1 Candidatus Nanohalarchaeota archaeon | reverse complement strand
TCTTTCTGATGTGTTGTGGCTGTTGTATACTTTTACTGTGAAATTGAATGGAGTGTATCTCAAAAAGTCAGTGCCGTTGATTGGCAGGTCGCTTACTGATAAGTGTTCCCATATCCGGATTTCTGAGTTGTCAAATATTGCGTCAGGGTCTGGTTTTGTGGTGCTGTTTGGGGGGTATGCTGTATCTGAGGTTAAAAGGAGTGCGTCCAGTGCGTCTGTGTTGCCTGATGTTGCTGTCTTTGTTATGTTTATTGTGTGGTGGCCGGTGTCCATGTATGTGGTTGCGATGTTTGTCCATTTGTCTTTGGTGGGGTTTCCTGTTATGTTTCCGATGATTGTTGTGTTTTTGTAGATTGTCCAGTTGTCTTGTTCGTGGTGGTGGCGTAGCCACAGGGTGTAGTTGTTTTTGTGGGTTATGGAGATGTTGTAAGTGGTCCATTCTCCTGTGTCGATAACGATTGCGGTTGCGTTTGACCAGCGTGTGGCGTTTGTGTCTGTTGTTATGCTTCCACCTGCGGCGTTGTATGATTCTGCTTCCTGCCAGATGTAGTTGTATATGTTTTCGTAGTAGGGTTTTTCTATGGTTATGTTTACTGTACGGTTTGTTAGTGGGGGCTCTGCTGTTAGTGAGATGCTTGGCAGGCTTCCAAGGTATTGGTTTGAGTCAATATATCGCCATGCTATTGTGTCCGGGCTTACGGTGTTTTCGTTTTCGTCTTTTATTGTTGAGCTTAATGTCTTTGGTTTTGCCACGTAGTATTTTTCGTTGTCATTGTCAATTATTACTTTTAGTTTGCCTTTGATTGTCAGGTATATGTTTTCTGCTATTGTCTCGTTGAATGACAGGGGTGAGTAGTTTTCGACACTTACGTTGTATACGATGCGATATTGTCCGGGGGTGAATGTCTGGGACGGGTTCCACGTGTAGTTGCATGTGCCGTTTATTCCTGTAGTGCAGTCTGTAAGTGTTGTTAAGTCGCGGTCATCATTGTATGTGTTTTCTATGTTATAGTATGCAAAAGTCACGTTGGCATCCTCGATTGGAATGTTGTCTGTGTCTGTAACATTCGCGATTAATGTGGTGTTGTGGGGTGAATAATCGTCTTTCCTGTAGATTACTGGTTCTGTCAGGTTTGCACTATGTCTGAATTGGTCTATCAGTGTGAATGATGTTGTGGTGTTTTTTGCAATGGTGATGTGCCTGTATCCGCTGCCGCCAGAGTTCCATGACCAGTCACTGATGTTGCAGGTGAAGTTATATTTGCCAAGTGTTTCGTTTGTCATGTCCAGATTGTAGTTGGCGTCCCCGTTTACGTCTGCGTAGAGGGTTATGACTGATTCGTTTGAGCATCCTTCGCATTTGAAGTCGATAGGGTAATCTTCCATGCCGTTTCCGCGTCCGCTATAGTTTGTCCTGACTTTGCATGTGATGTTGACTATGCCTCTTGTTATTTCGCCATTGGTTGGTTCTGGTTTAGTCATTGATACTTTGGTTTTGACGTGCATGTAGAAATTCTGGACGTCTGCGTTGCTTCTGTAGCTGAGCCAGTTACTGCCAATTGTTTGTGTTCCTGTTGCCTCATAGTGTTCTTTTGTTGCACGGATTCTCATGGTGTAGTCATTGTATTCCCACAGGTCTGGTACGATGTAGGTGTCGTTTATTTTGGTTGATATCTCGGAGTATGTGTCTGGTGTCTGGTCTGTGTACCGTCTTCCCCAGGAAATAGTGTCCAGTTCAGAGTCGTTGAAGACATAGTCGTTCGCATCTTTGATAATTGATATGAGTGTGGTGTTATCTCCAGGATAGAACCAAACACCGTCGTTTGTGTTGTTCATAGGGCTTATCATTTCTGCGATTATTACACCTCTTACTTCAATTGTGTCGTTTTCTGAGTATGAGGTCCAGTTGCTTTTTGTGAGGTCTATTGTGATATTATAGTCATCGGGGGTTATGTTGTATGAGGGATTGTATGTAAAGTAACAGTTGTAGTTTTCGTACCATTGACTTGAGTAGTCATAACGGTACCCTGGGTAGCCGCTTCCACACCCGAGTGCGGTACACAGGTCAGAGGTGTGTTCTTCATAGTCCTGCTGTGGCATGTCGAATGAGATATTTACTCCGTCTACTTCCAGTTGCTGTCCTATCCTGTCTGTCACGAGCCATGATGTTGTGGCTTTTACTGCAATGTATAATGTGTCTGGTTCTACGTCTGGACCGGGGTTTCGATATACTGATTTTGCGGGGACATAGTGGTTCCAGTATGCGTCGAAGTGCCGGTTGTCTATGTAGTGTGTGCTTATGTTGAGCTGTGCGGGTAAAAGTATTACTGTGCGCTCGAGGAATGTTTCATAGCTTAACCAAGACGCTGCATTGAAGAATCGTTCATCATCATCGCTTATGTTGCATTCGATGATATGAGGTCCGCCTGCTTCGTCTGAGGTGTTCCATTCAAATAATGCGATTCCTGATTGGTCTGTTTGCATGATGTAGGGCACAGAATAATTCTCGTCTACGTAAAAAGTGACGTTGTAGCCTTCTTTTTCTGCTCCGGTTAGCCCGTTTGTGTGTATGGTGCAGGTAATGTTGTTTGTTCCGTTTTTGAGGTATTCTGTTGGCACGTAATTATGGGACTGATAATTAAGATTCATGCTGCTGGTGCTCATGTAGGTCTTCCTGCGGATTTCTATTGGCACTATGTCATCTTCAGAAAGATAATAGTCATAGTTCAGGCGCGCTGTCATATTCGCATAGCCATAGGCGTTGTCTTGTATTGTCCATGATGGTGTTTCTTCAGTGCCAATCATGTAATTATTGTCTGTATCCTGATACGTATATGTAATAGTGTAGGATGTCGGCGGGTTGCTGGTGTTGTAGCATGTATTCCTTATGCTTGAATTCAAGTATACCATATAGTCATTTGATCCATAAGGTACCTGATAGTAGTATGTCTGGTTCTCTGCGATGCTGGTAATATTGATGGTTGCATTGTCTATCAGGTTTATACTGCCAATTGTTTCATTGTTGTGAATAGTGTGATGTGCGCTTGCGTTTCCTTCGAGAATAAGTTTGATTGAGTATTGATTTGGTATATCGGAGCAAGTAGTGTTCCATGAATAGCTGCAATAACCGTCTTCATCTGTTATTGTGGTATTTTTTTCTATAGCGTTGATAGACCATGTGCAGTTGTATCCTGACTGGTGGAATTGCGTATCATATCCCTCTGTTAATCGTGCTTTCAAGTGAAATGCCTGACCAATTAAAACAGAATCGTCCCTGTAAAAGTTTTGAGATGCGTTCAGGAATTCTAGGTTCAGAATATCTTTAACATACAGGGTGTTGTTGGTTGAGTTTCCCTGCTCGTAACCTGCTTTACTTGCTATGACTTCCCATGTGTAATTGCCTGGAGCCAGGCTGCTGCTAGGAGAATATGTGCAGTTGTATATCCCGTTTCCCTCGTAGGTGATATTGCAATCGCAGTCAGGTTTTGTGGTATCAAATGAGCAGTTGAAGGCGAGTGTGGCGTTACTTATGCCTGCGTTGACTTCATTAGTTATGTTTGCTATTAAAGCTATTGATGTGTTGTATTTCCCGGGATTTCCTGTGGTATATTCGCTGGATTTATGGACTGTGTTTTGTGCGTTGAGGGTATTCACTAAGAGTCTTGTAGTTATAAACGTGCTTCTATTACGGCTTGTGGTGATGTTGAAGAAAATGTCCGGATCATTATAAATCCAGCATTCAACTTTGAGAGGTCTCATGGTGTAGGTGGACGTATTCCATTGATATAGTGCAGTTCCTGTGGCGTTTGTCTGGCTTCTGTGAGGATCAGAGTGGTTGCCGTCAAAGTAGAAAGTGATGTTGTAACCAGATTTATCTTTCAGCCCGTTGGAGTGCGGGCTTCCGGCTGCGTCAATTGAGCAGGTGATATTGGCTATGATTGGTGGTGTTGGCTTTTGTGGGGTAATGTCCGGTCCTGATATGAGTGATATCCACCGGTGGATATTTACGCTGGTACTGTTTTCAGCGTAGTTGTAATAATCTGAGGTGATATGGGCTTTTATTGTTGCATTTCCGTATGCTTCAGCTACTGTATACCATGTGCCGTTATCTTTGCGTATTGTTGTGCTCGTATCATTGTCGATGTAGCTCCAGGTGATTTCATAGTTTGCATCAGGCTCGCTATTGTTATCATCTATTGTTGAGCTTAGCTCAATTGAGTTATGTGGGCTCGGGTGGAAGAATGTGGAGTTTGCTGGTGGTGTAACTATAGTGATTGTCGCGTCTCGTTTTTGGACATCCGGACCAAAGTACTCCTGTGTTTGCCTTAGACTGTGCAGTGGATATCCGCTGGAGTTGAAGTCCTGATATTCAAATTTATATTTGGCTGAGCCAAGCCATGAGGAATTTGATAGTATGCTGAAATTTACTGTGCCGCTGCCGGTTATGTTTTTGGTTTCAAATTCTGCCCATGCATCAGGCATGTTCATATATATCAAAAGAGTAACGCTAACATTATCTCCTTCTGTGTCGCCTACTGTGACGGAGTAATTAAATGTGGAACCCCATGGCGCACTTGATGGGGTCTGATTCGCATTGGATAGTATTGGGGCGTTGTTTGAAAGACCGTGAATATTGTATTTTACAATGGAATGGTCTTGTGAATCCGGACCCAGTTTCGGCTGCTGCCAGTTGAAGTGGTCTATCCTGCCGTTAATGTTGTTGTCCTCTTGGCATACATAGAACGAGTCTTCTGCTATGATTGTTGCTCCGCATCCATTGCCTTCAAGCCGTGTGCCGTTGTCGTATTTTGGTGTGATTTCGTAGTAGGTGCCGTTGTTGTACCAGTCGACCTCTATTTTTGCTTCGGTTACAAGCAAGGAGTCGTTGAATGAAGTGTTTAGAATTATATTTGTAAATGTGTCTGTGGTTATGCTAGTTGCCCGGTGGATTGTGAGGTTATATTGAGAATGATCGTCCTGTTTTGAATATACTGTTCGGTTTTGTATTATTGGTATTGTGCTGTATGTGTTGTCGTACCACAGGTAGTCGCTTTCTCTTAGGGGCGCTAGGGATGAGATATAGTAGTCTTTGTCGCAGCCGACTGCTGTGCCATTGTTTAGTGTATAGCCGAGGTCGGCTGTGTTGCCAGAGGCATAGCATATTGTGCTGCCGAACCGGAATGGTGTGCCTTCTGAAAGGTTGCCTGCTATTTCATTTGATGTTATCTGTGTTATGTGGATAGAGATTGGCGGTGTTTTTATGTATGTCATGTTTAGTGCATGGTATTGCAGGGTTTCGTTTGCGTTTACTTGGTTTGTCTTTTCCCAGGCTACTGCCGGATCTGTGAATGTAAATGTTGTCCCTGCATTGTATGTGTGTGATGCTTTAGGTGTGCGGATCCTGATGCTTCCTTTGATTTCTGAGTCGAATGTTAGTGGTACTGTGCACATGTCTGTTGCACAGTTGTTTGTTATGTAGTCATTGAATCTGTTGATTATATTGTCTTCTGCACTGTCTGATGTCATGTTCTGTGTTGCTCTCAGCGGATTATTGTACTGCCAGTCTGGTGTTCCGTCGTTGCCGATGTCTATCGAAAGGTTTGCTGGCGTGTTGTTGAAGTTCATGATGTAGACAAAGTCGTTTTGGGATACGAATGCTATCTCGTTGCCGGCGTCTGATTCGAGTTCATCAATTGCGCTGTCGATCATCCCTGTGCCTCTTGTGAAGTTGAGCAGGAGGTTGCTTTCGGCATTGTTGCTGTTGAATACGAGTACGGTGCCGCTCTGGAGCCCGACTATTATTTCGTTTCCAGGTTCGTATGTTACGTCTCCTATAGAGATTGTGTATACTTTGCTTCCTGTTGCATAGTTCCAGATTTCTGTGCCTGAGGAAGACAGCAACCGGACTATTCCGTCGTCTGTGCCGTATACGATTTCTTTCCCGTAGGATGAGGCATCTATTTCTCCGCCGCTGACTGCGCGAACCCAGTCGTTGCCTGCCTGTGGATACTGCCAGCTTAGGTTTCCGAGGGATGTCAGTACTATTAGTTTGTGTCTTGAGCCTATTATGACTTCGTTTCCGATGTCTTGTGTGACGTCTTTGATGGCGATGTCGTAAATTATTGAGTCTACAGAATAGTTCCAGACAGGTCCTGATGTTGAATTGTATATCTGTAGTTTGTTTGTGTCGCTGCTTACTGCTATTTCATTGCCTAGGCATGAGCCGAATGATTCTGCGCGGACCATGTAGTCGTTTGTGATGTTTTGCCATGTGGTGGCGTTATCTGTGGATTTGTATGAGTTGCCTGTGTTTTCTGAGTCTGTGAGGATGTTGTAGTGGTCTGTGTTGCTGCAGGTTGGGCATGTGTATGTTATGTTGTTTTTTTTTGATATGTAGCTGCAATTTACTTCGGTGTTTGTCCATGAGTACAAGAGGGATGTGTTGCTGTAAATGTTTATCATGTGGTCGTATGGTGTGCTTTTCCATGATATGCTGTCATAATGGTCTGAGTGACCTGTTGTGAAGTAATTTGTGATGATATTGTAGTTGTTTGTGTCATTGCAGTCCAGACACTGATAGGATATGTCTTGGTTTTGGATGATGTCTGCGCAGTTGACTTCGGTTACTGTCCAGTTGTACACAAGGTCTTTTGTGGTGACTCTTATTATGTAGTCTGAGTTCTGTGTGTTCCATGTTGTTGCGTTGTCGTTGGAGTTGTAGGAATAACCCTGTGTGCTTGTGTCTTTTAGGATGTTGTAGTTATTTGTGTTGTCGCAGTTTGCGCATGTGTATGTTATGTTGTTGCCTTTTGAAATATATGAGCAGTTGATTTCTGTTGATGTTATGTTTGCAAGCAGTGATGTGTTGCTGTAGATGCGGACCATGTGGTCATATTGGGTTTGCTGCCAGTCTGTGCTGTTGTAGTATACTGAGTGCTGGTTGTTTCCTGAGTCTGTGAGTATGTTGTAGTGGTCTGTGTTGTTGCAGTTTTCACATTGGTAAGAAATGTTCTGGTTTTGCGCAATGTCACTGCAGGGGACTTCTGTGTTGACCCAGTTGAATTTGCGGGCTGTATCGCTGTAGACGCGTATCATGTAGTCGTGTGATGGATAGGAATATGAGCCGCCGTCAAAGAATTTTGAGTTGCCTGTGCTGTTGGTGCTTGCGATGATGCGGTAATTGTTGGTCTCGTTGCAATCTCCGCAATAGAAGTATATGTCTGCGGCTGTTATATCTGTGCAGTCTACAGGGGTGAATACCCATGACCATTCATTGTGTCCGTTGCATGGGGCTGTTATGTCGCTTATGTTTATGTTGTATGAATGCCCATTGAGACCGCTGCCTGTTACTATCAGGTCGTCTGTTTTTGTGCCGGTGTAGCATATAGAGGTTTTGATGTAGCAGGTGTCTGATGCTATTGGCAGTGAGAATCCGAGACTGTTAAGATTGAAGTATGTGCTTGTTGTGCCGCTTTCGCAGCCTACGCAGTCATATGTGTCCGAGACATTGTCGTCTATTTTGTATTCCAGTTCGTTGTCGGTGATTATGTCTGGTTCGTTAATGTCGTATATGGTTTTGTTTAAGATGAATGTTAAGTTTCCTCCTTTTGTTCCTTTATAGTTTAATGCGGTTTTTATGTAGCAGTTGGTGGCGGGTATTGGTTCCGGGATGCTGTACCAGAGTGTGAAGTTATGGGTGTAGTTGCTATTGCTACATCCGATGCATTCCAGCTTATCTGAGATGTTGTCGTCTGCAGAGTATTCCAGTTCGTTGTTTTGCGTGATTCTTGATTTGTCTATATTGTAAGTTGTCCCGTTTATTGAGAGTGTGAGGTTTCCTGTTTTGCTGCTTTTGTAGTTGAGTGCGGTTTCAATGAAGCATGCTTTGTTTTCGAGGTTTGCGAAGTTGTATGGCAGTGTGAATTTTGAAGTGTAGTTGCCTTGTGAGCATCCTATGCAGTCGAAGTTGTCTGCTTCTGTGTCGTCTTGTGAGTATGAGGTTTTGTTCTCATCTACCTTTATTTGTGATTCTTTGATGTTGTAGGTTTTGCTGTTCAGGATGAAGGTTAAGTTGCCTGTTTTTGCGCCTTCATAGCTCAGGGCTGTTTTTATGTAGCAGTTGGTAGCAGGTATTGGGTTGGGCATGTTGTAGTATATGGAGAAGTTTTGTTTGTATGCGCCTTGCGAGCATCCGATACATGCGGTGCTTATTGGCTGTGTGTTTTGTGGCTTGTATTCCAGTTCGTTTGTGATTGTTATCTCACTTGTGTCTATACTGTAGGGTGTATTATTAAGGGTTAATGACAGGTCAGATGGTTTTGAGCCGCGGTAGTTGAGTGCGGTTCTTATGTAGCATGTTTTGCCTGTGAGATTTGCGAAGTTATATGGCAGTGTGAATTTTGAAGTGTAGTTGCCTTGCGAGCATCCTATGCAGTTCAGGTCGTTTGCATTTAAATCGTCCTGTGAGTACTTTGTGTCTTCTGATGATATCTCGCCGATGTCTACTGGTCCGAATGAACCTGATTTTGACCATATTGGTGTATTGTTGTATGATAGCAATACAAGATTACCTTCTGTTGAGACAACTACCTCGCTGTTGGGTGATGACTGTGAGACGTCACCAGTTCCGATGCCTTTTATGTCGTAGCTGGTATAGTATGACCATTTTATGTCTTTTGTTGAGTTCCATGGCTCAACGTAGTGTTTGGAAGATATTATTATCTCGTTGCCAGCATCACCGTAGAGATTGCCTGTGGCTACATAGTTTCTGTCTCTGCCGTCTGTTGCGTAGTTGTCTGAGTATGGGTATGTTTCAATTGGTTCTTTGTCGAGGTTGACGAATTGTATTGAGAAGTTTGTGACTGTGGATGCTTTCGGGATTGAGATGTATCTCGGTGTGCTTAAACCGGGTCCGATTGTATGTGTTTCGCCAAAGTAGCCGGGACCGTACTCATCATCTGATGTGCCTGCACCGTTTTCGTATTTTTGGGGGTTGCACGTCCAGAATGTTGAGTTGTAGGTGCATTGCTCATAGTTGAAGATAGGATTTGCTGTGTTGAGGGTTGTCGTGGTCTGGCTGTATATGTCGTAGTTTCGTGTATATTTTGTGATTGCGCCGAAGGTGAATTTCAGGCGGTACTCTTTTACTGTGGTTATGTCGTAGATTATTTTTCCTTCGGGGTGCTCTGTCCCGTTCCAGAACATCCAGACTGCTGTGCTGTTATATGACGGGGATGCTTCGTTCCATGTGCTTCCTGTTTTGTAGTAGAGTTTGTTGAAAGCTATGCCTGTTGTGAGATTTTCTATGGTCAGGGTTTCTTCACCGGTTGTGTTGAAGTAGACTGTCCAATTCTGGTCATAGTGACCGGACCATGCAGCCAGGTTCATGATGTCTGCCCTGATTTCAAATTCCCGTGTTGATAGGAGTGGTACGGTGAATATGAGGGTGTCTTTTATGTTGTCATTGTTGGTGTCTATGAATTTTGGGGAATACTGGCTGTCGTGTGTTACGTCTGTTTCTGTGTTGCTGTTGAGGTATATCAGCCTGTAGTTTTTTGCTGCCATTGTGTTGAATAAGTTTGTTTTTACTTTTGTGTTCTTGTAGTGCACTGTGTCCGTGCTTTCGATTTTTATTTTTTTGAGATATGTGCGGATTTTGTGACTGGTTCTGTTTCTGTTTTTAGTGCCGGCGGTGTGGTGTAGGTGATGTTGTATTCGATTAGTTGTTGATGTTCTGGGTTTTGTCTTGCAGTCATGGTTTTGATAGATTGTGTTTGCATTTTTGTGTTGTTTGTGGTGTTAGTCTGGTTTTTCGTGGTGGTTATTTTTTTAAGCCTGTCTTTTGAGATTATGATTTTTTTTGTTGCCTGCCTGCTTTCGTGTTTTTGCGAGGGGGTATGGTGCATGGCTTGTGTGATTGTATATTGGCTGGATTTTGCTGGTTTTTGTGTGAGGGTGTTGTCGTGGTTTATGTCTTTTGTCTCGAGTGTTCCCTGATGGTCGGATATGTCCTGTGCATCGATAGGGAAGTCAAGTGTTAATTCGAGTTCTTCTTCTGGGTCTCCTGTGATGTTTATTGTTAGCTTTTTTGTCCATTGGACCGGTTTTCCGACTTCTGATGCTCCCTGGAATGTCTCTATGGTGTATGTTGCGTTTGAGGTCGTATATGTGTTGTTGAGAATATGAATTTGGATTGTGATGTTCTTGTGTGTCGGGGTGTACGGTGCTTGCGCAGTTAGTGTTAGTGTGATGTTGTGTGTGCCTGTGGTTGCGTTGGAGGGTATTGAGTATTTGATGGGTAGTGTTTTTTGTGAGGATAGGTCTATTGTTGTGGATGAATAAGGAATTGTGATGAGTTGGATTTCTTCTGTTGTTATGTTGAAGGACAGTTGTGTTGTATTGTGTTGGTTAGTTATTTTTAGGTTGCTAAGAGTGCCATTTGTGCCTGGAATTGCTTCTGTGTAGATGGTGGTTGGGGTGATGTCCCAGCAATGGGTTATGTTCGCATTTTCTGTCTGGTTTGTGGGTTTGGTTTCGTTTATCGGTCTGCATTTTATGGAGTTTTCTATGATTGTATATTCGCATGCGCCTGTCTGGTTGTTGCATGTGCCGTTTGCGTGTTCTTCGGAGCCAATGCATTTGTCGGGACAGGTTATGTTTGCGCAAAGGTCTAGGTGTGTGGCGGTGTCATTTTGTGTGGTGTTTGTGGTATTTGTCGTGTTCGGGTTTTCGCTGATTTTGAAGCTTAAATTGATGTGTGTGGTGTTTGAGAAGTTTGTTGTGGTTTTTGCGAATATTTCTGTTATCGAATAGTGACCAATGTCTTCTGTGTTTTTCCATCTGAACCTGTACATGTTGTCGAGGTTGTATAGTGTGTAGTTTATTGTTTTTCCGCTTGGGTATATGCCTGTTATCCTGGCGTTCATGATTTCCTGTGATGATTGGATTGTGATGTTGAAGGTGACTGTTTCGTTTTGGTATGCGCTTGTTTTGTCCAGCCATGGGTTTGAGAAGATTATGCTTTCGTCGAGTGTGCTGTTTTGTGCGGATAGTATCCGGATGAATGATGGGGTGACTGTAAGTGGATATGTGTGGCTGTCGAGGGGGTTTGTGTAGTTTAGGTTTAGCTTGTACGTTCCGGGTTCGGTGTTTTCGGTGTTGAAGTTCAGTCCGGATTTTCCTTTTTCGTTTGTGAGTTTTATGCCTATAAGTGTCTCATTCAGGTAATAGGAGATGTTTTTGTTAGGGATAGGGGTGTTGTTTTCGTATGTGAGTTTTGTGTTTATTTTTATGATGTCGTAGATGTAGGCTGTTGCGGTGCTTAGTATTATTTCTGCGAATGATTTTTGGCGGGGTGACTGTGCGGATTCGTTAGGGGTTGTCTTTTTTGGGAGTATTTCGATGGTTGTTGTGTCGTTGAATGAGGGGAGTATGTGCATGTTTGGGTTGCCATTGAATGTTATGTTTAGTGCGTAGTTGCCTGGTTCGTAGTATGCTGTGTTCATCTGGAATACTGATGCGCCATAGTTGTCTGTGAAGTTTGAGCTGAGTAGTATTGAGTTTTTGTAGTACTCAAGGGATTGGTTTGGCAGAGGGGTGCCGTTCAGGAGATTTAGGTGCGCTTTGATGCTTAGCAGTTCGCCGCTGAAAATTGATGTTGTGTTGAGTATTATTGATATTATTGACTGGATGAGTTCTGGTGCGGTCTGGTTTGTTGTTGAATTGTTTTCTGCTTCAGTGGTGTTGGTTCCTTCTAGGCTGTGTCCAATCAGGCTGGTTATGGATAAAAATATTATTATGCTTAGAAATAGAGCGAAGTAGTTATAGCAGTGGCTTTTTCGGGAGGTGTATATATACATGGGAGAATCACGCGACAGAGTACTACTTTATGTGCTTTGTCTACTCCCCCATTCATACTTTTTTGTGTGGATTATGTTGTCTGGTTTTTTAAGTATGTTATATATATTATATATACTCTTTCTATATATAGATTACTGATGGAGTGCATGAGCCATATATTTGTCCTTGACGGGTGATGATTTATCAAGATAAAGTCGTTTAGCTATGGTGTTATTGTTTCGATACTTTTTCTTAGTTCTATTGCTCATGCGGGATTTTTTTTGCCAAGGGTTGAGCCTGTTTCGCATGCAGGTAGTGACTTTGTGATTTCTATTAATTTTTCTGGTGTTGCCGCACCACGATTATATTTCAGGGCAGTTGGTGATGGTGGATGGCTTGTGTTTAATGTTTCTCTTGCTAATGGAAGTTGTGCTGTTCCCGGGACATTTCTTTCCGAGGGGCTGTATGAGTATTATTTTGATGATGAGTCTGGAGGTTTGCGGTTTCCTGATGCTGATGCTACGTTTAGAATCGGGCTGTCTAGAGGGAATGCGGCTGTTTACGATAAAGCGGAGAGGTTGGTTGCTTCTGACCCGCTTGACCCTGCTTATTGTGCTCCATGGAGTTCTGATTATACTTGCGGGTATGAAAATATGCAGGGGCTTATGATATCTGCTTTCTCTGGTGCTTTTTTTATGACGGGTAATGTGAGTTTTGAGAATAAATCCACTAAACTGATTGAGAGTAAGGTTGATGAGTTTGATGTTTATGATACCTGTGATCATGTTGATAGTGATTTTGATTGTAATAATGCTAATTTCGGGGATCTTAATCCAGTTATTCCGAGAGGTGCGGTGAGGCAAGCGTCAATGATGCATGCATTGTGGAATAAGTATCGGTTAGGTGGTAATTCAACTGTGAGGGAGTTGGCTGTGAATTATACTAACGGGAGTGCTGAGAATTGTGATGTGTGGGACATTACGCCTGATTATGATTGCGATAATGCAGATGATCAGGGGTTTATGATATATTCTTACTTTGAGGCATATGAGTTGACAGGAGATGTTAATTATAAACAAATAGCAATTGATATGGCTTCTTATGGTTCAAAATATTCAAATTCCGACTTTTTGATGCTGGGGTTCTTTAAGGCGTATGAATTGACAGGGAATGAGTCCTATAGGGTCAAGGCGGTTAATCTTTCTCTGGAGAGAATTGATGCGTGCAGGTATGGAGAATGTGATGTGTATAATCAGTCAATCAGCGCATTTGCGATGTGGACTGCTTATGAGCAAACGAGTGACTATAGGTATAAACTTTCTGCTTATGATAAGACTATGCATAATTTTTCAGGTTCATGCAACCCGTGGAATGATACATTCTCGTGTCAGAATCCTCTTGAGCAGGGGGCAATAATTGAAGCTTTTTTCAAGGCTTATCAGCTTCTTGAAGCAGAGAATGCCACGTTTTATTCACATTCGGTGTCAGCTAATCCCCGGGTTTCCCTGCCTGTGACGATTAATGTTTCATTTGGCGGTATATTGAGGTATCCGTCTATTTGGTATAAAAGGGTGGGGTATAGTTCATGGAGGTCCAGTTCTGTTTCTCTTCAGGAGGAAAGCTGTACTATTCCTTCTTCGCATATTCAAAATCCAGGGGTTTATGAATATTATTTTTATGACAATGATTCTGAGGTAAGGTATCCTGAAAATGGGGGTACGTTTAAGTTGGCGCTTTCGCTTGGAAATGATACTTTCAGGTTGATTGCACAGAATTTCAGTGGTTCTGATCCGACGAAGAACCTTTGCAGACCATTCAGCAACGATTTTAGTTGCAATTATGAAACACAGCAGGGTCCGATGATTTATGGGTATTCGAATGCTTACTTTTCTGCCGGTAATGTAAATTACAGTATGATTGCTGAAAATTTTACTAAAGATGAGATTGATGCGAGCGACCAGTTTTTTGCAGGAGTTGATCAATTTGCAACTTGCGACTATTCTGATTTTGATTTTGATTGTAGTACTGTTTCTCCTCTTGATTCTGTACCTGCGCCGTTAAGGCAGGGGTGGATGATTTATTCGTTGTGGGATGCTTATCAAAAGACACGGGATAGTGCTATTAAGAAAGTTGCGCTGGATTATTCTTTCGGGAGTTCTGATATGTGCGATGTATGGAATACGACCCCAGATTATGATTGCGGGAATGGTGATGAGCAGGGTCTGATGATGCTTGCATATTTTAAGGCGTATGAGCAGAGTGGGAATGATGTGTTTAGGGGGGTTGCTGAGAATCTGAGTTTTGTCGGTGTGGGTATGAATGATTCTGATTACCTGATTATGGGGTTGTTTAGTGCTTTTGATATTACCGGAAATTCTACTTATTATGATAAGGCGATAAATATTACTGATTCGAGGTTGGGTTATTGTGTGGAGTCGGGGTGTTCTGCGCTGAATTTTTCTGTTTCAGCACTCTCTGCATGGGCTGCGTATGAGCATACTGAAACTAAGTTTTATATGGATAATGCAGTTAATAAAACGATTCATAGTCCTGTTGGCAGCTGCGATCCGTGGGATGCTGTACCGGATTACAATTGTGAGTATCCTGATGAGCAGGGAACTATGATGAGTTTGTACTGGATGGCTGACCAGGCATATACAGATACTCTTTCTGGCGATTCTTTGAATGTTGATTTGGATGGTCCTGCTTCTGTTGTTGTTGGTGATAGTTTTGATGTGGGTTGTTTTGTTGAAAATAATGGTTCAAATGTTCTTTATAATGTCAATATTAGTGTTTATTTTGATAGCAGTCTTAACACCAGTGATAATGTCTCCTATTTTTATGATAATTTGTCTGTGTTTGAGAGTAAGGTACTGAACTGGACATTTATGTCTAATGAGACTGGAGACACGTTTTTGTCTTGCAATGTTACGTCCGATGCTGTTAATAAAAGTTATTTTAAGGTTGTAACTGTCAATTCTTCAATTACGTCTTTGAATGTCAGTCTGGATGGTCCTAGTTCAGTTGTTGTTGGTGATGGTTTTGATGTGGGCTGTTTTGTTGAAAATAATGGTTCAAATGTTCTTTATAATGTCAATGTTAGTGTTTATTTTGATAGTGGTCTTGGTACAACAGATAATATCTCCTATTTTTATGATAATTTGTCTGTGTTTGAAAATAAGTCATTGAAATGGATGTTTTTAGCGACGAGCACCGGGAGTAAGTTTGTTGGTTGTAATGTTACGGCGGATGCTGTTAATGGCAGTGATTATAAATTCGTGAATGTGGATGCTGCTCCTCCCGCGAAGTTGCCTGGTGGTTCCTCTAGCTCATCTACTGTATCTTCTGATGATTCCGGGTCTGTGTTTTATGGGGAGTACTATTCTTATTTTGATTTGAATAATAGCAGTCATTTTTTTGATTTGATATCTGATGATATGTTGCTTGCTGATTCGATCAGGGAAAATCGTGGGATTGATGATGGTTTTGCTGAGATTAGCGAGACTTCTTCTGATATTGTCAGTTGCTATAATGTGTCGCGTACCTTTGAGTCTAATGGTTCTCGTTCTAAGATTGGTTTATCTATATTGTATTTCTGTTCAAATACTACTGAGAGTTTATTGGTGTATGATACGATTCCTGAGGCTTTTGCTAATTCGCCTGAGATGGTGTCTATTGAGCTTTCGAGAGATGGTGGTGTTTTTGTTCTTGAGGATAACATTTCTTATCTGTTTGTTTTTAACAATGTATGTCAGAATGAGCTTATCTTTGTCAATTACACTGTGGATGAGAGTATTATGTATAATCTGTTGGATTATATTGAAAGACCGTATATTTTCGGGGACAGGTCTGGAGAGAATGCGTCTGATGTTGTGGCTCCGTTAGTAACTATTATTTTTCCTGTGAATGGTTCAAATGTTGCGTCAGGTGTATTTGACCTGATAGTTGGTTATTATGATGAGAGTGATGTGTCGTGTGAGTATAGTCTTGATGACATGGGTCCTGTGGGGATGGAGGATAATTTGTTATCTGAGATGTTTTCTGTGGTTAATACGTCTTTAGGATATCATTATATTGTGGTGCATTGTGTTGATTTTTTTGGGAATAGGAATAGTTCTCTAGTTGTGTTCTATGTGGGTGTCGCTGATGGGAATGTTATTCGTGTGAATGATAGTTCATTGGCAGTGGATGGAGATATGTGGCTTGGGCAGGATTGGCTTGTACAGGATGCTTTTTTTATTTTTAAGTTTTTGTTTTTTATGATTTTGTTGGTATTGATATTTTATTATTTGGATAGGCAAGGGTATGTCTTGTACTTTTTGTTGCGTGGGTTGTTGGGGGTAATGTATCTGTTAAACAGGAAAGGGTATGTATTTTATGCTTTGAAGTTTTATCCTGTTGTGCAGAGGTTTTATGGTGCTTTGGATGTTAATCCTGCGTTGAAGGGAGGTTCGGATTTGCATAGGAGTATTAATCGTGTTGTTAGGGTACTTGAGTTGTATGCTGTTACAAATAAAACCTATGATTCTGTTGTTAAAAATGATACTGGTGTGGTAGGTCTGGAGGATTCGTTGGTTTCTATAAAAAGGCTTTATGATGAGGTTGTAGGTGGTTCGCTGGCGAGTGCGAAATTTCTGGAACAGGTTCGGGACAGGTATATTTATTGTATGGATTATTTGATTCGGAGAGTGTCTGGTTAGTATGGGTTATATCCGCCTTCAGAAAGGCTGGCGATCAGAGCGACCACAAAGCTTCGCTTTGAGTCACTTGTTCGCTGCGCTCAAGAGCACACATGTGTTGTTGAGTGGCATTGGTTTAGGTCACATGTCTGTATTTTGATTTATATGTCTACTACTGCTGTTATTGTCCATGTGTTTTCTTTGTTTTTTTTGATTTCCATGTCGTTGTATGTTATTGCTTTGATTTCTGTCTTCAATTCGTATTTATGCTTGTATGTGTCGCCTTGTATTGTTGCGGTCAGGACATGGTATTGTATCTTTCCTTCTTTTGTGTCTTTTTTTATTTCTTTTATTTTTTTGATTTTTACTTTTGCAAGTAGGAATCCTTCCAGTTCCAGGAGGGTTATTAGTTTTTCGAGCCAGTCGTATAGTAGGGATTCCAGGTTTTCTGATTTGATTGAGATGTCTTTTTCTATTTTTGGCTCTATTGTTTCTGTGTCTGTTATTATGTTTGCCATTGCTAATGTTGCGTTTTCGTAAGCTTCTTCTATTGTTTTTCCGTATGATTCGAATTTCGCGTCTGCTGTGTGTTCGAGGTATTTGTATTTTTGCATTTTTTTCATCCTATTAGTTTTTGGTTGTTGGGTATCTGTTTTGAGAGTTGGTACCATGTGATGTGATCTTTGTCGTTTGTTAGGGTTGCTTCTATGGTGTATCCGCTGCTTTTGTATAGGGCAAGGGCAGGTTTGTGTTTTTCTGAGGTTCTTAAGGTTAGTTTGTGGCAGTTGTGGTTTTTTGAGATGGTTTCGAAGTGGTCTAGGAGTGTTTTTCCGATGCCTGTGTTTCGTGCGTGTTTTTTTACTATGAGTGCTGATAAGTTGCCGACGCCTCCGCGGATTTTTAGTTTGATGTAGCCTGCAAGTTCGTTGTCTTTGAATGCGCCGAATATGAGGTGTCTGGTCTGGTATGTTATGCCTTTTTGTGTGTCTGATTCTTCCCATTCGTGTTCGAATTGTTGTGTGTCTTCTTTTGTGATTGGTATTATGTCCATGTTATCGTCTTTTGGATTTGAGCGCCAATTCTACTGCTTCTTTTGGTGTTTTGGCTTCCTGTATTTTTATTGTTTTTTTGTTGTCCAGGTATTTTCCTTTGTATTGTTCGGGGATGCCGCCGAGGTTGGTTATTACTATTACTGGCTTTTTGTATGCGTAAGAGTATGCCATTTCGCAGAATGTTCCTACTCCGCCGCCTATTGCGATTAGGGTGTCTGCGGTTAGACCAAGTATCTGGTTTCTTGCGAAGCCCATGCCTGTGTGGATTGGGATTGTCAGGTACTGACTTGAGTTTTTTCCATTATCTGTGTGGGTTATGCCGATTGCGATGCCGCCTGATTCTGCTGCGCCTTTGGCTGCGGCGTTTGGGACACCTTCCGGGTTTCCGCCGCAGAGGAGGATTGCGCCAGATTTTGCTATTTCTTTGCCGACTTCGTAGGCTGTGTCTGTGTGTATTTTTTTTGCGTTGGATGCGTGACCTATTACTGCGATTATTGGTTTTCTTTTGATGATTGGATTGTGTTTTTTCTGCATGATTTTGTAGTGGATTTTAAATTTCATATATGTGCTGGTTTGCTCGAGCTTATAACTACATTGTTTTGTAATTGCTTAGGTCACTTGTTCGATATGTTTAGGTGTATGATTGTATATGTATACTATTCTCTTAAGAAATGTTGATTATCATGGTGACCTAAACTTGCGTTTAAGTCACCGGATTATGTTTTTTGTTAGAGCGTCGAGGGAGAGATTTGAACTCCCGTGTCCTTGCGAACACAAGCTTTCCAGGCTTGCGCCATACCGAGCTAGGCGACCTCGACAGATTGTAAATTACTTAGTGTTGTTTGTGTAAGAATTTTTTAAAGGTTGTGTCTTGCTTTGGCTATGGAAAAGATAAAAAAAAGAAAAAGTTAAAATTGGTGAAGTAAATCTGCCTGTTTATTCGCGCAGTTCTATTTCAATGTTGATTGAGTCTGGGACTTCTATGCGCATGATTTGCCTTAAAGCGCGTTCGTTTGTGCCTATGTCGATTACGCGTTTGTGGACGCGCATCTCCCACTTTTCATATGTTTCTGTGCCGTCGCCTGAGGGGGCTTTTCTTGTTGTTATCTTTAGTTTTTTTGTCGGCAGTGGGATAGGTCCTGCTACGTTCGCTCCGAACTTGAGGGCTATCTGCTTTATCTGTCTTGCCAGTTCTTCAAGCTCTTTATAGCTTGTGCTTGTTATTTTTACACGTGCGGTTTGCAATTTATTTCACCTATGGTATCATACTTTAGTCTCTCATAAAGCATGTCAGACTAATTAACAGTATCTTTTCTTATTTCTTTGCGACAAGATCTATGCACATGCCTGCTGCAATGGTCTGTCCCATGTCTCTTATTGCGAATTTTGCGAGTTGTGGGATGTCTGATTGTTTTTCTATTACCATTGGCTTGGTTGGTTTGCATTTGATGATTGCTGCATCTCCAGGCTTGATGAAGTCAGGATTTTCTTCCTTTGTCTCACCTGTAGTTGGGTCTATTTTTTTTAAGATTTCTGTTATCTGACATGCAACGTGTGATGTGTGTATATGGAATACCGGGGTATATCCTTTTGTCATCACACTTGGGTGCTGTAGTACTATTATCTGTGCTGTGAATTCGCCGCTTGGGTCAACTACTGTTGGTGGGTTGCTTGCGAGTCCACAGACTTCGCCACGGGCGATGTCACCTTTGCCGAGACCTCTTACGTTGAAGCCGATGTTGTCACCTGCTTCTCCTTTTGGAATCTCTTCGTGGTGCATCTCGATTTTCTTTG
>DAOWAN010000033.1 GCA_030634545.1 Candidatus Nanohalarchaeota archaeon | reverse complement strand
CTCACCTTACGCAAAATCTCCAATTTTGTGAATCAATTTAAGTTCCTGCAATTCTTCAAAAGCTGCTTTTGCAGCTTTCAAATAGATTTTTGCCTTCAGAGCAAAATGATTCAAATTTGTTTTTATTCTCAGACACTCAAACTTGAAAAACGCATACAGAGATGCAAAGACATGGTTTGATTGAGTTCTGACAATTTTTGTGGGTGATTTCTCCAGTGCGGTATTTGACTTTATGGATTTGTGATATTCTTCAACTTTCCATCGTTTTTGATAGATATGGTTTACTTCAGAAGCTTCTAAATCAAGATTGCTGCACGCCAGATACAAAATACCCGTACTTCCATCTTTGTTTGTAAAGATTTGTTTTGTTATAAGCACGGGGACTTTTACGCCCTTCAAATACACTTTCCTTGCGGTATTTTCTTCTATTGTTATATCTCCCAAATGCAGAAACTTCCCTTCTTTTTTGTCCTGTTCAGATAGCGCTGTTAATCTATTTGCCTTAATTCCCATGATAAATTCTTTGTTATGTTCTTTGATGAATTCGATATTTTCAGAACTGCAAAACCATGTATCTGCCAATACGTATTTGAACTGTATTGTGTTCCTCAGGCTTGTTTCAATCATTTCCCGAAACAATTCGTTTTTAGTTTTTTCACTTTTTCTTTTTAGTTTGCCTGTTTTAGTGTCTGTAAACTCGATTGTTTTTTCAATAATATTGTATGAAATAGGAATTGTTGCATTGTCGTTATGATACAGTCCTGTGAGCATATTGATGCCTTTTACATTTCTGCCTTTTGAATGATCAAAGTGCCAGCAAATGATTTTGTTTTCATCAGTGTATGGTTTTTCACTGATTGTATCATCAAATATGATAACACCGTCTTCAGATTCTATTTTTCTTATTGTGGGTTTTACAAGCATCCAAAGTTGCTTTGAGCCAAAGTCATCTGAAGCGAGAAACCTTGTGATTTTATCATGGCTTATTTTATTGTCTAGTGTAGCTGATAATCCTGTTGCGGTTGCATATTTTGGACAAGCCATAAGATGATCTGTGTATAAGTCGAGCATTTTTGTATCCATGATTATATGAATGCACGAGGTGCTTTATATTTTGCGTAAGGTGAGATAATAAGACTTATTCTACTGGTATCTTAATTGATGATTATCTGCCGGCTTATTCTTACCTGGATGTTTATGCATTTTTAGAGAAAATAAAGCATGTAGGAGTTGCGCCGGATTATATTGTTTATCAAACGCAGCTTTTACCTTTAGCGCAGAAGTTGATAAAGTCAATCAATGAAAAAAATATCATTGAAGAGAAAATAGAGACTAAATTCAGGAGCAATAAGGACACATTATTGCTGAATCACGGCAGCATATCCTCGATTTCACTTAAAGATGAATATTTTGCAAAAGTTGATGACTATATTGAAACACCTGTGCTTATAGCAGCATGGTATTTGCTGAGACTTGGAATATTTGCGAAACAGGACATTGTGAAAGAAACAAAATATGGAAAAAAAGTGCCTTTTACAGGAGAGAGACTTTTAACAGTGATACCTGAAAAATACAAGGATATTGACGAAACAGCAAAGATAATTCTTAAACACACAGAATACAGAAATACCTTAAAACAGATTGAGAACGTATATTTTTAGTGACCTTCTTCGCGCACGACACCACTATCCCTGGCCGCGTTTTTAACTGCTTCAGAAACCACTCCAAGAATAGTTTTATCTAGCGGGTCCGGGATCACATAATCTTCCCTAAGTTCAGCATCCGGTATGCATCCTGCAAGTGCATAGGCTGCTGCAACCTTCATCTCTTCATTGATTTCAGTTGCATGCGCATCAAGAGCACCTCGAAATACTGCCGGGAATGCAAGCACATTATTTATCTGGTTGGGATAATCAGAGCGACCTGTACCAACAATTTTAGCTCCTGCCTTTTTTGCAATATCTGGCATGATTTCAGGGACCGGGTTAGCCATTGCAAACACAATAGCATCTTTATTCATAGATGAGACCATATCTTCAGTAACAATTCCGGGAGCAGATACACCTACAAATACATCTGCGCCGCACATGGCATCTTTCAAAGTGCCCGTGGCATTATTTTTGTTTGTAGTCTCAGCTATCTCTTTTTTTGCAGGATTAAGGTCTGTGCGGTCTTTTGAGATTATGCCTTTTCTATCGCATAATATGATATCTCCGACACCGAGATTGAGAAGCATTTTAGTGACTGCGCTGCCTGCTGCACCAACACCTGATATGGATACTTTCAGGTCCTGCATATTTTTTTTAATTATTTTCAGTGAGTTTAGAATCCCTGCTGCAACAACTATTGCTGTGCCGTGCTGGTCATCGTGAAATACCGGGATATCAAGTATCTCTTTTAATTGGTTTTCAACTTCAAAACACCTCGGTGCTGAAATGTCTTCAAGATTGATGCCGCCAAATACTGGAGCAATTAGTTTCACAGTATTTACTATTGTATCTGGATCCTGTGAATCTATGCATATTGGAAATGCATCTACATTACCGAATTTTTTAAAAAGTACGCATTTCCCTTCCATGACCGGTATTGCTGCGCTCGCGCCGATATTACCAAGACCAAGAACAGCAGATCCGTCAGAGACAACTGCCACAAGATGACCTTTCGATGTGTAATCATATACAGAAAGGGGTGTTTTGTGAATCTCTTTACAGGGCTGGGCTACGCCGGGAGTGTAATATAGACTCAAATCTTTTTTAGTCTCAAGCGGGACTTTGGTTATGACTTCAATCTTCCCCCTGTACTTTTTGTGCTGTTCCAGGGATTCCTTCATTATGTCGCTCATAGGGACATTTATAATCCCGAAAACCTTAAAAATCTTGCGACATTATTGCTTTTTTTGATCATTACTTTATCTTTCGGTTTCATTACAATCATTTTCAGATTATTGTCGCATATCAGAAGCGCATCTCCCCTGACAATTTCTATTGTGATAATTGAATCTTCTTTTGCAACATAGTTTTTAGTTCTTTCGTGAGGATTATTGAACCCGATTCCAATCCCTTTCTCAAACACCTCGCCGCCAGTTGAATAATAATAAGCGCCAGACCCGAAAGGCGTGGCAGCAAGTGCGCCGTCACCGACTATATTCTCATACTTTTTATCGCCAGCATAAAGATTGAACCTGACTGCAATACCCTGGGTTTTGTTGTGGACCTGAATTTCATTCAGTGCTTCCAATGTATTTTTTTCATATTTTGCACTCAGTTTTGTATATTCTTTAATAGTATATTTTTTTTCAGCTATTTTTGTGAGGATTACATCAAGGAGAGACTCTTCATAGAAGTGTGTTTTCGATGTACTGCTGCCTCTAAGAGCAACTTTAGGGATGCCGGGATAGAGCCTCTCAGAATAGACCAGTGATCCGTCGCCGCCATAGACAAATATTATCTCCGGCTTAGACTTATCTATACTGAAATCCGCGCTTCTAACTTTATCTTCAATCCTCTTCTTTGCCGCTTTATCATGTGATATTACAGTTGTTCTCATTTTCAACACTTTTTTTGTATTTTATTGTTTATTTATGTGATGTTGTTAATATTTGTATGTGTATGATGTCATGTGTCTGCGCGGCAAAAATGATTTAAATGTAGATGTGAATAAAAGTGGTATCTATTAATTTGAAGGAGATGATTATATGATAAAGATTGATGAAGATAAGTGCCTAAGATGCCTAGCATGCATCAGCGTATGTCCAAATGATGCCCTTGAAGAAAAAGACGGCGTGCCTGTAGTAAATGATAAATGCACAGACTGCGGTAAGTGTATTGAAGCATGCCCTGCTGACGCTATCAGTGAGTAGACTGCCAATAGTACGGCATCTTGTTTCCCTGCGATATATCTGTATTTTCATACATTCGATAACTTAAATATCAACAGACACGATAAGTTATCGTATGAGAACAAAAGATATCAAGCAGAAAATAAAAGAATATTTTTTCATGCACCCGACAGCGAAACTGCGCGTGAGGCATATTGAGCGCAAGGTTAATGTTGCCCTATCGTCAGCGATTCGCTATTCTAAAGACTTATTGAAGAGTCGGATTTGCTGATAGATGAGAACAAGGTCTAAATATCCAGATGCGTTTTATATTCAATTTTTCGGTGGGTGTCTTAAAACGCCTCATTGATACAATCGAGAACATAATCCCTATATTTTTTCTTTGTATCTTCATCAAGAACATCAAAAGTAGATATTATCTTTCTGCATTTTTTACTTCCGCAGTTGCACTTCATAGTCCAGTTATCAATATTGTTCATTGCATAATCAAATACAATTTCTTCTCCTTTCTTAATAGGTCTCAATGCAACGATGTTTCTGTTATTTTTAATTCCGGCATTAGGGTTGCATGAATGATTAAGATACTTCCAAGGCAACTCAGGAAGAACGTATCTTTTCTTTTTTCCTTTTATATCAAATGGGAACCAATGCTCTTGAATTTCACTTGGAACAGATGAGATGTCTTCTGTTTCAATAATCTCTCCTTCTATATGAAGTATCAACTCATCTTTTTTGAAATCCCTTGATGCAAATATTCCCTTACCTATATTTGTCGTTTCCTTGATTTCAATGTTAGTCATAGCAATATTATATTCATAGAAATTATTAACTTTTTTGGCGCTCCTCGACAAATTCTTCATCGCTCTTCACACCCCCATACTCACTTATTTTCAGAGAATATAGCAAGCAGATTCAGGAATTCATATGCTCTGTAGCTTTCACCCGAATTTTGCTATCGAAAAACGTCACAAAATCCGCTGTAGTATCCCTCTCCAAAACATTTAATAAATAATTCTAATATCTAAATACATAACAGTCTCAGAAAGTGACTAACATGGAATACGTACGCGATTTTAGATGGAAAAAAGGCATGAGCGCCTCAGAACTAGCCTGTGGTCTAAGCAAAGTAGGCTTCCAGAGCATTGAACTTGAAAGAGCAGTCCAGGCCATAGTCAAGATGAAAAAAGCCGGCGCAAAAATCTTTTTCACATTCACCTCAAACATGGTAACCTCCGGTCTTCGCGGTTTCTTCGCACAGTTGGTAGAGTTGGGAATGATAGACGTCATAGTCACAACAGTAGGCGGGATTGAAGAAGACATCATGAAAGCGAAAGGAGAGAAATTCATCATAGGAAAATTCGACTCAGATGACACAGCACTGCACGAAGAAGGCATCAACCGCGTAGGAAACCTGTTCGTAAGAAACGAATCTTATGCCCGCTTTGAAGACATAGTAGGTCCCATGCTAAAGACACTCTACCAAAAAAAGAAAAGATGGGCAGTATCAGACATGTTCTCAGAAATCGGGCATGAACTTGACGACAAAAATTCAATCCTTTACCAGGCAGCAAAAAAGAAAGTACCTGTCTTCTGCCCGGCAGTCACAGATGGGGCATTTGGTTTCCACCTGTTCATGTTCCAGCAGGACAACCCTGATTTCATTGTTGACGTCGTAAAAGACTTCTCAAACATCCTGTATTGCACAAGCCACGATGACGTAAAAGGACTGATATGCCTTGGAGGAAGCATTTCAAAGCATCATGCTATCCTTGCATGCCTTCTGAACGGCGGCGCAGAGTATGCAGTGTATATGACAACAGCGCGCCACACATCAGGCAGCATGAGCGGAGCTACGACGCAGGAAGCGAAGAGCTGGGGCAAGATAAAAGACGACTCAGACGCAGCGACAGTCATAGGCGACGTATCCATAACATTCCCGATAGCCATGGTACACGCACTGGACATTCTTGAAAAAGACGGATTTATACCCTCAAAGGTGACCAAAAATGCCTGCTAACAGCATCTTCATACTAAACAGACCAACAGCAGTCAGGCAATACAACATTGTCAAAAGACTCTGTGACTGCGTCTCATACAGCTTCAAGACAAATCCTTCAGTCGGCATGGTCCTTGAAGACAGCACAGACTCCTCTTTCTGCATCCATTCAGGAGAATCCCTTAAACAAATCAAAGATAAGACCAGAGTATGGTTCTTTGCGCAGGCATGGGATGATAAAGAACTCGACAGTCTCATAGAACAAAAAGTACAATCCTTTGTAGTTGACAACATAGATGACCTCAACATACTGATAGAATACATAGCAAAGAAAAGCATCCAGATAAACCTAATGCTTCGCATGCGTCTAAAAGAAAACACAGTCCACACAGGAAAATACTTTGTATTCGGCATGTACTCACGCGAAATAAATAAACATATCCCCAACCTTCGCAAAAACAGGAACATCCAAAAATTAGGCATCCATTTCCACCGAAAGACACAGAATGTAAGTGAATGGTCACTTGCAGATGAGCTGTCAGATGCCCTTGACATAAAGACCCTCGAATCAATAGACATACTGGACATCGGCGGCGGACTGCCAGTAAAATACCGAAACTACAATGACATAAACATAGATAGCATTTTTAAAAAGATAAAAGAACTTCGAAAATACCTCTCAGATCATGACATAAAACTCATGATAGAACCCGGGAGATTCATATCAGCACCATCAATCCGCCTTGTCGCGCAAATCAAAAAGATCTATGATAATAACATCATACTCAACTGCTCAATCTACAATTCAGCGATGGACACAATAGTTGCGAACATCAAACTGCTGATAGAAGGAGAACTAGATGAAGGTCATGCGTACACCGTAAAAGGATGTACTCCCTGCTCAACAGACATATTCCGGTACCGCGTATTCCTTAAAGATCCAAAAGCAGGAGACAAGATAGTCTTTCTCAATGCCGGCGCCTACACATATTCCACAGACTTTTGCAGTCTGGACAAACTGAAAGTAAAGATAGAAGATTAGGTGTTTCAATGGTATCCCATAATTTCTGTTGGCTTGATAAGTGCTTTTCCACATATGACAAATCAGAAACTATCATCATACCAGTACCATTTGAGACCACATCAACTTACGGCACAGGCTCAATCAAAGGTCCGCATGCCATTATAGAAGCATCCGGTAACATGGAGCTTTATGATGAGCAATGCGCAATAAACCCCTGCGAAAAAGGCATCCACACAGTTGACACCCTAAATCTTTCAGCCAAAGGCACAGAAAAAGTCCTGGCAGACATAGAAAAGATAGTCAAAAAGGCAATCACTTCAGGTAAATTCCCAGTAGTTCTCGGAGGCGAGCATACAGTCTCACTGGGCGCAATCCGCGCTTTAAAAGGCAGTTTTACAGTACTAAGCATTGACGCGCATGCTGATATGCGCACAGAATATAACAACTCAAAATATAATCATGCCTGTGTGATGAGGCGTGCTTTTGACATTTGCGGACATGTAGTACTTGCAGGAGTGCGAAGCATGTGCGAAGAAGAAAAAAACTTCATTGACAATAACAACATCCCTGTATTTTACGCAAAAGACATTGCAGACAAAGGAGAATGGATTAAAGCAATTATAGACTCACTCAAAGACAATGTCTACATTTCACTTGACGTCGATGCTCTTGATCCCTCATTTATGCCAGCCACAGGCACACCAGAGCCGGGAGGTCTTTCATATTCTGATGTAGTTTCACTACTCTCAGAAATCGCTAAAAGTAAAAATATCTTAGGCTTTGATATAGTAGAACTGGCACCAATAAAGCATCTTCACTTCGCAGAATACACTGCCGCAAAGATAGTGTATAAACTGCTTGCTTTTCGTGAGTTTCACAGAAATAAAAACAATCCTAGACTCAATCAACCTTGATTCGGTTCATCTTAATAAACTCATCACAGACCTTGATTGCCCGATCACCGATAAGAAGGACATCATTATCCAGCTTATCCCTGCACTCATCCCATCTTTCAATAGAATGTACATATCCTGCCTTGACAATCCCGCGGATGACCTTATTTTCAGCTGCATAAGAAAGCGCATTTCTGATAGATGAAATAAGAGTCAGAAGTTCTGCACAATCCATCTTATCATATATTTCTTCCCATGCCGCAAGCTCAAAATTACCTTCTTTTATCAGCCTTACAGCGCGTTTACCCAATCTGAATGATACTTCGTTTTCCATACTAGTAGTTACGGCACATAATCTTCTTAAAGCTTTCGTTTTAGTCACTGAACAATCGTTAAAAACACACAAAAATTAGACCCTTATATGACCTTGACTTAACTTCCGCGAACCAGACAGGATAACTTCCACAAAGAACACTTTTATGTGCTCATACTCATGTATGGAAATTATTTCCGTGAAAAGTACATTTTTGCTTGACGAATGGGTTGAGGCAAGACGGGTCTGAGAAATATTTCCGTGAAAATGAGCTTTTTGTGATGCATTAAAATAGACATTTAATAATATAAAACGCACGCACTCAACCGGCTCTGCACAGGAACTGTTGGTTGTTGGATTCCTGGGTCATCACGGAAAAAATATCCATACCCGACAAGACTGAAACTTTAAATACTCCGAATAATACATAATAAAATACATCTTTTAATCTTATAAAATCACCAAAAGAGAGATACTATGAAAAAAACAAACTTGATTTTTTGGATATTCCTCTCATTTCTCCTAATTCCACCTTTTGCAAGCTCTGATGGAATATTAATCTCTTACGAATATGAAGATTTATATGAGCCATCACAGACAGCATTAATTGTTTTTGATAATAACCAGGAAGACATTTATTTAAAAGTTTCTTATGAAGGTGATGCTACAAAATTCTCATGGATAATACCCACTCCAGCATTACCTGATGTTACTGAAGCTCCTGAAAATTTGTTTGTTGAGTTACATGAGATAACTAAACCAATAATAAAAAGCGATTATTTCTTAGATAAGTCATTATATGTTCATGATGCTCTGCAAGATGGAGTAACTGTACATTCAGAGAAAAAAGTAGGTATTTTTAATGTGGCAATATTGTCCGCAGAAGGTTCTAATGGTTTGTATGATTGGTTGGAAAGTAACGATTATACAGTCCCGTCAGAAGCAAAGACACTATTTGACTGGTACATTGAAAAAGGTTGGTATTTTACTGCTATGAAAATATATCCTGGGGAGGATAAAACAAGGCAGTTACAACAATATCTTGCTGTAAAGTATATCAAGAATGCAACCCAATTAACGGATTATAGAGAAGACATTGCCGCAGAGATTACTGAGCAAATAGTCCAAGAATTTCCTAACTATGACAGAACTCAAGACCTTGTAGAAAATGATAATAGACTGAGGGTAGCAATACAAAAATCGTTTTTAGAATTACAAGGAGAATTTCCTGATTTTTTTACTGATAGAAATATTCAAGTAATTTCAGATGAAGTACTATCTTTTTTTGGAAAAGGTCGCCCAGATTTTCCTTATATCTGCTGGGTACCAACTAGGCAATATGATTCATCTATCCCTAGAGAATTTAGGTTTTGTTTATACGGAGAACTTGAAAGTAATATCGGTTACCAACTGCGTGAATTCAATTTGAAACAGAAAAGTAAACTAAAAGAAAAATTAGGGATTACTCCAATAAAATTAAGCTTTCAATCAGATGAGATCATATATCCACTCAAAATATCTCAGTTTTCAACAAAAGAGAGTTGCGATAATTTAAAGACTTTGGAACGCAGATACCCTAATCTAAACAGTGAAGAAGTGACTAACAAATGCAAAAAGACAAATGAAATCCTTCTTTATGTTTTAGCCCATAATAAGGTTCAAGCTCCTAAATTTGGCATGGAATATGCTAGATGGATTGATCCGGATAAACTGATTGAAGAGGAAAATAATATGGACCATTACATTATCAGTAATTTAAGTGGAATCAAAAATATAATCGACAAAAAATATTTTCTCACAAAACTGAAACGTTCTTTTGCAAAAGAGGAGATGGATGATGATTTGTACATAGTACAAGCTAAGGATAATCAGGAATATCAATTAGAAAGTTCTGGATATTATCTTACAGAAGAAGACAATACAATTAAACCATTATCCGTTAGTTATAAAGAGAATGATTATGAGATTTATGAAGGGAAAAAGATAATTCAAAAAGAGAGGGTTTTCTATAGTTTGTTAGATTTTATTATCAATTGCTTATGGATTTTTATTTTAGGGCTAGCATGTATCGCATCATTTTTGGTTTATAAAAAATATAAAAAATAAAAATCCAATAAATCATAATTTAAAAAATAAAAGATATATGGTCTCAGCTACGCCTAGGATTGATTGAAAAAGTAAGAATTTTACTCTTCGGGATTTTTTGACTTTGTCAAAAAACCGTATGCATATATGCCTTGTTCCTATCAGGAGCATTTAACAGCACTTAACCGACTACGAAACCTTACAGGTTTCTCTGTCCAAATCGCCTTCGAAGACATCGGTTAAGTGCGATATTAGTCTATATGGAAAGTCATATGTCCAAAAGTTATGTCTTCAACTATAGCTTTTCATACAGAAAAAGGAAATTCAAAACACACAAAATCACAAAACCCCCCGAACCTTCCCCAAAAACTCATCAAAACACATCTTCTCAATATCAACCAGATTACAAAACGCATCACGAAAATCAACTTTCCCGACAGTAAAAAGCCCATGCCCATAAACAATAACTCCCCTGTTCCCTCTCATCGCAGGCACAAGCGTATTACAAAGACCAGTAACACCGCACCCGACCTCCCCCGGCACAACAGCAACATCCTGGATAAACCGCTTGTGAGGACACCTGACATGACACAACCCCCTAACATCGCAATCATACTTCTCGCAAAAAAGCGACATAATCACACAAAACTGAGGATGTCCATGAAGAATCGCCATATTCCCACCTGAAGAATAAACCCCCTTATGAGCACTAAGCTCACTAGACGCAGTAATACCTGCGCACGTCGAATTATCCATAGGGCAGGGATCAATACACCCGCGAAGCTCATCAAGCGAACTTCCTGTCTGGCTGATATACACCGTATCCTTCAATCTGTACGAAACATTACCAAAAAAAGAATCAACCAGCCTGTAATCAACAGTAGCCTTCCCTGCACTCACAATAGCATCAATCACCTCTCCCCTGTCCTTAAACACGCCCTTCTCAAGCGAAGGCATCGAAAGTCCCTCCATCCTCTTTTTACAACAGGCAACCGCCCCCCTTAAAACCCGCACCTGCTCATCATCCACCCCTCCATTATTCAGACAATACAGAAAATCAACAAAAAACTTCACAAACATAGAAAAACACACAGAACTATAAGTCACAAACGCCTGCTCAGGACTCACAACCCCAAACGTGACAATCCCATGCCCCGGTACAACAACACTCTTGCGCCGCCTAAGCGCATCAACCATTCCCGAAGCCCCAAACTCACGACAGACCGGTATATCATGAAGAAACGTTCTAGTCTCAGTATCATCAGGACATATAACATTATTATTGCCCCTGCAAAGATAATTCATAATCGAAAAATACGGCTCACAAGGTCGCGCAAAAAGAATACTATTGATATTAAGCCCATCCACAACATCCTCAAGCACCCCGCACAGCTTATCCCTCCTGTTCCACGTAAGCTGGGCATCCAGCCCACCCAAAAGAGGCGCCCCCTCATCGCACAATCCATGCCTGACAAGCTTATCTGCATACTTCCTCAAAAGCTCTTCCATCCAATCCCCAACTCCATACATTTCTTCTTAGTGGGTCTCCCATCTGCATTAAGCCCCCTGACCTTATAATAATCATCCCGCGCCCTCAAAAAATCATCCATCGAAATAGCATTGATATCTATCCCCTCACCACTCGTCCCGGACTCACAAAAAAACCGCAAAGGAAGCATATCATCCTTACTCGAAAATCCATTCAAAGCATTCATCACACACTCACTATAATAAATACTCTCACCTGCCTTAAGCAGATCCTGCGCAGTAGTCTCAACCCCCGTCACCCCAAAGAACGCATGAGCATACTCCTCAAGACTCGCAGCAAAAAACATGAACTTGCACGCTGTAAGCGAATCAACCACAGCATTCAGATCCTCACTGATTTTAATGATTCGCGCCTTACCCGAAAAACTGAACCTGTCTGTCGCCACCGGTTTTCTTAAGATCTCATGCGAAATCGGATACGCCCGAAGATGGCACCCTCCCCGCGTAGACGTAACATATCCAAGCGCCATCCCATAAGCCCCTCTCGGATCATAAGCCGCAAGCTCCATCTTTTTAACAGTAACAGAAGCATCCACACATCCCCTACCCTCAGCATACCTAAAAGACCCGCCCCCAAGCTCAGCCCCAAACCCTCTTCTATAAGCAATATCATAAAGCATCTTCAAAACCTCTTTTGAAGACAATCTCCCGCCATTGATCTCCTCATAACACGCAAGAGTCCCCGCAGCAGAAATAGTATCCATACCTGTCTCATTACATATCCTGTTCGCCTCCATCACAACATCCATATCCCTATTGCCGATAAGCGCACTAAAATGCGACATCGTCTCATACTCAGGAATCCTCTCACCATTCCTCCCCTCCTGCTTACACAAGATATGGCATCCCGCACACCCCCTTCTCCGTGTCTCATACCGCTTCTTATAATGATACGCATTCAGCCCCAAAGCCCCCGAAAACTGCGTCTTTTTGAAATTATCCGTAGGCATCATTCTCCTCTCATGAATCAGGTCATACAACGCCACCGTACCATAATTAGAAATCCCAAGCTCACCCTGCAACACAGGCGACGCCGCACTCAACCGCAAAATCTTCTCCCTCGCCCCGCGAACCTCATCTTTACTATAAACCTTAATCCTCCCGCCTCCCTTAACCTTAACATACTTCAGATTCTTGGCACCCATAACCGCTCCAAGCCCGCCGCGCCCCGCAAAATGCCGTCCATCAACAACAATATTACCAAACAGAACACCACTCTCACCAGCAGGTCCAATCACCGCACTCGACCCCCCATCACCTAAGAAAGACACACATTCGCTAACCTCCATCCCGGCAACACCCTTCGCATCAACAACACGCACACAGGAATCAACAATCTCAATCCCGCAAAGACCATCGCTCTTCCCGGTTACAACAATCCCATCAAACCCTGCCCTCTTGATCTGCACACCAAGCATCCCCCCGCAAGAACAATCGCAAACAGTACCCGTAAGTGGCGATCGCGACATCACACACATTCGCCCGGACGTCGGCGAAAGCGTACCCACCAGCGGTCCCGTAAAAAACAAAAGCGGCATATCACATGAATCCCACGCAAGCTTAACATGATCCAAAAGATAATGCCCCGAAAGCCCCTTCCCGCCAATATATCTCTCATACACCTCTCTCTTCGGCATCTCAACAAAATGCTCTCCCGTGCTAAGATTCACATGCAGTACTTTACCCATCCATCCGTACATCACATATCACGCAACATCATCTAAAACACATATCCTTAATATATTTTCCTGCTCCATTTAGCACACACTCTCCATGCCCCGGAAGAAGTATATCAACATCAAGCAAAGAGATCTTTAAAATAGACGCACGCAGCGCCCCCAAATCCCCCGAAGGAAGATCAGTGCGCCCAATCCCCCCCTCAGCAAACAAAGTATCCCCCGAAAACAATATCTTCCTCTTCCTGTCATAAAGACATATCCCGCCGCGGGTATGCCCCGGCGTATGGACAACCTCGAGCCCTGTCGTACCAAAAACCACATCCCCTTCCCTCAAAACCCCGTCAACCTCAACCGCAGGAAGCACCTTACCAAACATCGAAGAACATGTATACTCCCCATCCCCGCAAGCGATATACCCCGCATCTGCCTCATGCGCCAAAAGCTTAGCCCCAAACTCCTTTTTCAGAAGAACATTAGCCCCCACATGATCATAATGGCAATGCGTATTAACAATAATATCAAGTCTTTTGACATGCTCCTTGACCCTCAAAAAATTATCCGCCATACCTGTATCAACAAGCACATTAACCCCGCAATCGCACTCAACAAGATAGCAATTAGAATTAGCGCCAACACCCTCAATCAAAGTAACGCCCGGAACAATCTGCATACCCACTAATAGGCGCCAAAAATATTTATTTCAATAACCCTGCGCTCAAAAATCTATCGGGAGCTTAGCAGTGCCCATAAAAACAACAACCGCCAGGATAGCAACAATAACCATAATAGCAATGATAATCATCGCCGGCAGCAAAACCGCAATAGCGCTGCGCAAAAAGCTAATCTCATGAACCTCTTTCAAAGCATATATCATGATATAAACCACATACAGCAGAAAAACAATCACAGCCAGATCTATAATCAAACTATTGACACTGGAGATCGACGAAAATATATTAAACACAGAAAGAAACGCAATCACCCGAAAAGTAGCCTCGAAATTCTTTTTCGCACCAACAAGCTTAAGTAACAGATGATATATCCCGCTAGACAAAAAAAGACCGATGCTTCCAAGAACAAACACAATCGGAATCACAATCAACATATATATTGGTTCATTTATCCCGAAAAATTGAAGCGCCATTTTTAATTCTACATCCATAGCAGCAGCAGTAAACCCAATAGACAACACAGACGAAATCAGCATATTGACCATAGCAAACCAGAAAGGCTCCTTAAACCCCCCTGAAACCGGCATATTCTTAAAAAAATCCTTCGGCTGTGTCACAATCGCCTTAGCCGTCCTATACCAATAATCAATAAACTCCATTCAATCACAGAACATTCTTAGCACTCCGTATTTATATAATTATAGTGAAGGCATAAAATAAATGAGCAAACATCACCAAAAACCAAATTGCCTTCGTCTATATGGGAAGGCACTCTACTCAATTTATTAGTGCCTTCACCATAACATCCCTGCAATGAAACAATATTCCCAAAAATGGGACGTGTGTACCAAAATAAGAACAAATTCCAAAAGCGCAAAAACACAAACAATTAAAACATTACTTATCTTCAATACATTGGGCGATGATTATGCCGTCCCAATATGAAGTACCTGATGATTATTGGAGTAGCTGATGAGCCCATTCTTTCACAACAATAGAACGTCGTCTATATTTCCAACGACAACTTCTCTCTTATCTCCCCCAGATCCTGTCTGAATAACGGAATCAATACCGCAAGAGAACCAATCATGACCAGAGCAGAAATCAGGTAAACGCTCTTTGCATCAAGCACAGCAGACATCATCAAAGCAAAAATGACCCCGATATTCTGCACCATCCAGAACAGGGCAGTCAAAAACTCAACATTCTTTTTTGTACTCACATCCCCGACCAGCGCAAAAGTCACCGGTCTGACAATCGAATAATTCACAGCTAACAATACGATCCCGAAAATCAGCAACACTTTCCCGGAAAAATACACAAGGACAAGTCCCGCTATACAGACAACATACGAAACTAGTATCATTGTTTTTCTGCCGGCTATATCCGAAACACTTCCAAAGACATAGGAAAACAAGATAGGCATAGCATAAAACAAAGTACCCAATATCGCGACATATGATATCCCAAGAGTATCTATAATTTCAATCGGAACAATCCCGATAACCAATCCATAGACAAAATTAAAAGAAAACCAGATCACAGACAATTTCAATGCAGTAATATTTGTAACAGATTTTTTAACAAGTTCGAAATGATTTTTTCTCTCTTCACAGCGCAGATCCCTCAATCCAAAAAGCAAAAAAAAGCCGATAAGCGGAAAAACAGAAAAAACTAAAATCGGCAACTTAAAAGAGAAACCCGCGATAAGTAACCCAAAAAACAAAACACCTGCACATGCGCCAAGTGAATGAGCAGAATTAAAGAACCCTGCACTTTTACCGTAACCTCTCTCATCACTAACTCCAATCAGATATACATTCTGCCCGGTCCACAGCAAAGAAGCAGCAATTCCAAGCATCGCAGAAGAAAGATAAACAAAAATCACCGATTCAAACACCAGCGAAAAAATAAAAACACTATAAAATATCGCACCGCAAATCATAGACTTCTTTGGTCCGTATCTGGAAACAAACACAGCGGAAAATGGGTTCCCCAGTGCAAAAAACAGATAAATAATTATTAAAGACCTAAACCCGACATCAATAAATCCTGCATCATAAAAATAAACTGTTACATACTGCTGAACCCCATTAAATCCAAGAAATATAAACAAAAAGCTAATACTTAATAGTTTCACATCTTTAGGCACATTAATCTTCATACTGTATTTAGTATCTGTTAATATAATATATCCTCACAACCCCTCCTTCTCAAAATCAAACGAATCCGACGTTGGCATAACCTTAACAACAGCACACTTAAACCCAAACCTCTTACCCCTCCGCGCATTTTTGACCGACATCTCAACCCTGTTTTCATCCCTGTTAATAAAAAACTCACCCTGTGAAAGCTTCAACTTCGAAACAATCTCCTCATAATCCCCATCAACAGCCCCCTTCTCAATCATGCAATAATCCGCAATCCTCTCAAACCCCTTAACTATGCTCTTAGCCCTAAGCCTAAGCCGATTCTGGTACTGGTAATTATTTTTCACACTGGACGTACAAAGATGAACACTAAGCTTATCAGTATTCCTGCGCGCAAACTCAAGCACGTGAAGCCCTGCATCAAGACTCCCGCGAACCGTATTAAACACATCCTCATTACTCAAAAGCCCCCTTTTGGTCATCAAAGAAAAATTAAGCTCAGACATCTCAAGCTCATTCAGATTAAGAAACTTAGCCCCTACTTTCTCAAGATACAGCACAAGCTCCTTAAGATCCTTCTCTTTACCAGGCACAACCGGCACCTCAGCCCCGACATCAAACCCATACCCCATACACCTATCAATCAAAGAAAAATCATCCCGAAGATGCAGCCGCAACTCATCAAGCCCTGCAAACTCCAGTTTTTTCAGCATATCATCTGTAAGCACATCCCCTGAAGTATAAAGATGAACATGAAACTTAGACCCAAACTCCCTCTTAAGCACCCTGATATACTTAACCGTCCTCTCAAACCGCGCAAGCGGCTCACCTCCCGTAACCCCGACACCCGTAGAACCGCACACTTGCGCCTCAGC
Organism: Candidatus Nanohalarchaeota archaeon; assembly: GCA_030634545.1. GTDB lineage: Archaea > EX4484-52 > EX4484-52 > EX4484-52 > B79-G9 > B79-G9. Next base: position 494 of record DAOWAN010000033.1, on the reverse strand, counting down.
CACAACATCCTCATCCAAAGAAACCAGCGCCTCATTAGCCCACGTCTTATCCACATTCTTGCGCTTAGACGAAAGCGGGCAATAATAGCACGAATGCGCGCAAACCCCCGTAACAAAAAGAACAAGCTTCCGCCCGCGCATACACTGCACACACCCGCGAGGCAGTGTCCCGATATATTTCGACTGTGCATAACTTGTCTTAATGGGGCGCATAACAAACAATACACTCCAACTTTCATAAATCTTTAGCTGATTCCAATACGCATATCAAATCTCATTGTTTAGAATGATGCATACTTACACCTGCAATTAGAACTCCTAAAAAATAGTAACACATTTAAAGATTTATTGTTGTCAATCCCGTTGGCTAAACTATAATAACCCCCCAATACTAACAAATTATTGAAGAAAAGCATTTTTTGGGGGGATAAAAATGAATGCATCAGTTGTTAAACTAGATCGTCATCTACGTTTTCTGTTGAGTCGCCAAATGG
>DAOWAN010000132.1 GCA_030634545.1 Candidatus Nanohalarchaeota archaeon | reverse complement strand
GACACGCAGGCAGAGCAATTTTGGAACTCCACCCATTATTGCCTGTAGCAGCAACAAAACTAATATTATGTGCAACCACAGCATCAACTGCATTCCTGATTGCCGAAATACCCAGCTCATCATCACAATAGTCCTCGTAACCGCCCCCGCCCATACTCAAACTGACAACAGAAATATTATACTTGTCTGCATTGTCAATACACCAGTCAATCCCCTTGATAAAATCCGAATCATAACCATACCCTTCGTTGTCAGCAATTTTAATCGCAATAATATTAGCGCCCTTGGAAACACCATGGACCCCCCCGCTTGCAGCAACAATACCGGAAACATGCGTGCCATGCCCGTGGTCATCATTTGCATCAGCATCTTCAGCCTGATTATTAGGACAGCACCCCCCGCTCCCATAGTCGCTTATAGTACAATAACAGTACTGATCAACAATCCTCCCGCTAAAATCCGGGTGCGAATCATCAATTCCAGTATCAAGCACACACACCGTAGTGCCGCTGCCGGTAATATTAGAGCCATTCACCTTCTCAAGCCACACATCATCTGCATTTACAATAGGCACGCTTTGATACAGGAATGTATGTATTTTCCCAACTCTTTCAACAGAAGCGACATTCCCATCCTTTTCAAGCTCCTCCATCTGCGCTCTTGTAACCCTCGCACTGACAACATTGATATTATTGTAACTGTGCTCAACCCTTCCGCCTATCCGTGCGACCTTATCAGCAATATCGTGCTTGGCATTCACCTTTTCTCTGAATATCCAAAACCTCTTTCGAACAACCTCTTTATCCAAAAGAGTGATGAACACCTTCACTTTTTCATCATCCAAACGAGCCTTGTCCATATCAATACGCAAATTGCCTTTATCAACAATATCACTATCTGCCCATGTAAAAAAGCAGAGGATACATAAACTCATGTACATAAAAACAACAGGCAATAAAATAATTTTGCGCATGAGATAACTATATTCTACAATAATAATATAAATCCTTCAGAACAACTCACAATTTAGCAACATACTCATCAATCCTTCCCATCCCCTCATCAATTTTATCCTGTGGCAGCGCAAAACTAAGCCTCACATGCCCCGAAGCCCCGAGCCTCTCGCCGGGATACACAGTCACCCTATGCTCAAAAAACAGGTCCCTTGCCATACTCATCGAATCACCGACCTTTGGAAGGACATAAAACGCTCCCTCGGGTTTTTCAACCTCAAATCCCAACTCTTTAACCCGCCTGTAAATATAATCCCTCCTCCTCTGAAATATCTCCCTATTCTTAAGAACATGCCTTTTAGGCACACAAAGACACTCCATTGCAACCCTCTGCGACAAAAGATTAGTATTCATTGAAGTATGAGCCTTAATCTCACAAATATCTTTCATAAACCCCGGATTCTGACAGAACACATACCCTATCCTGTATCCGCAAAGGCTATATGTCTTTGAAAAACTATTGACAGTCACAACATTTTCCCCCTTTGGCGAATAATGCTTACTCTCATAAGTAAGCGAATGATAAACCTCATCAGATATAAGAATACAGCCATTATCTTCAGTAATCTCCTGGATACCCCGAAGAACACTTTTTTCAATAACATTACCTGTGGGATTTGCAGGGCTGTTAACAATCATCACATCACAGTTCCCTGATTTCTCCTTGACATCCTCAAGGTCAATATTGGCATCAGTATACATAGGCGTCATATGATTAATCCGCGCAAGATGCGGATATGAGTAATAATACGGTTTAGTCAACAGCACCCTCCTTCTACCTGGGTCGAGAGACACCTTCCTAAGCACAAGATCCAGTGCCTCAGAAGCCCCGTTTGTAACCATGATGCAATCTTCATCCACACAATGTCCAAACTCGCGCTTCACATACCCGCGCAATTTAGCCTTAAGTTCATCCTCCCCGCCGACTTTGCCATACTTAAACCTGCTAAAATTCAAAAAAACCTCACCTACATCAAATGGCGGCGCCAAATCCGGCTGCCCTGACCCAAACGAGACTACATCAGCATCTTCCACACCGATAAACATTCCCGGACTAATAACTCTATGAGTAACAGTAACAACCATTCAGAACACCCGATAAGAAAAAACATATTATAATATCATGCGCCCTAAATGGCCTGCATCGCTCGGGCTGACGCTGACATAAAGAATACACACATATGTCTGCCGAACTCTGATATCATAACAATATATAATGGTGCCAAACTATATATTAATTACGGTCATTAGGGTATGGAAAATATTTCCGTGAAAAGTACATTTTTTTGATGGGTTCAAATAGACATTTCAAATACTAAAACGCAACCTTTCGACCGAATCTGCACTGGAACACAGGGTTGCACGATAATTTAGTATCACGGAAAAAATCCTCAGACCCTATTCTCCATCAGATTTAAGTATTTTAACACCTAATACCGCTTATGAAGTATTGTTCAAAGTGTGGGACTAAACTACATTCGGATAGTAAGTTCTGCGATAATTGTGGATATCAAATTACAAAGGAGAAGGATACTCAAACAGAAAGTAAATCAAAAACCAATATTAGTAAAAACCAATATAGTCAGGAATGGCTTGAGGCATTTAAGTTCACCTCAAAAGGTCTTTCTGCAATTTGTGTTTCTCATTTTATTGTTTCTGTCTTCACATTATCTTTTGAGGATTTTGTGGTCAGTAATATTGCTAGGGAAAACTTTGTGTTTGTAGTGGCGACAGTCACGATAATAGGTAGTGTGGTGCTTTATAAATTATATGATTTTTTAGTAGACACTTTGAGTAATTAAGGCAAAAATGGCACGAAATGCTCAAATGTGGTAAAAGTGTCAAGAAATAGATACTTTACTTCATTTTCAGCCAATTGCGCAATATATCTATTATTTTTGGACAACCCCTAGAAAAGCCACGAAAGACCTCAACCAATTCTCATTGCACAAAAAAGAGGATTTTGAACTCTCGATATGTCCATGTAGTAGCTACTTGGACTTTTGCGTGTTTGGCACAATATTCTGCGTATATATATATCATATCATTTTATTTCGTATTTAAATTATGCGACAGCGACAAACACCACGATATAAAATATCACAAATAGATATGTTTTGCAAGATAAACATCGTACAACATTGGTTTTGTTGTACAATAAAAAAACTATAACCTGTCGCAAGCTAAAAAAAGAGTGATATGGCGCACTTTCTACGACAAAGTTTGCGACAAGAAAAGTATGACAAAAAGTGCGACAAAGCAATAAACGCAACGATTATAGGACAGATTTATACATTTGTCGCCTTGGTTCTGTCGCATTTTTAGACTATTTTGCGACATTATGCGACAAAACTGTGTTTGCCCATGCCAGAACATACTGAGAGCCCATCTTGCGTATTCTAGCAGATTCGCCTGTTGTGCTAGATGACGGTATGGTACGTCCAGAACAGGCATTTAATGAGCCATTAACGACACTAGTGACTTTTGTCGAGCCAAATGTTGTAATGTCCATGAATTAGAGGCATACGATCCTTTTTCCTTTTGGATTTAATACTCCATACCTTAAAGTGGTTAGGTTCTTTACTTAAAGATTGTTTCAAAACTAAAATAGATGGCTATAACTAATGAAGACTATAAATTAACTGATAAAGAGATGAAATTAATACAGACTCCTAAAACGGTTGCTAAGCTAATTAATGTGTTATATGAATCTCCTAATGGTTTAAACCAAGAAGAAATTTATAGTAAAATGAATAAAATGGGCTTGCGTAAAGAATTAGTTGATCAACTGATTGTTTATTGTTACAATTTGAAATATATTGATAAACATGAAATGGATATATCAAAAGACAATTATTCTTACGTTCTAACTCTGTGCGGAAAAGAAACTTTTGAAATATATAAAAAAATGTTAAGAGGATTTCAAGACCTCATTAAAGATCTAAAGACTCCTTTAACAATAGATGAAAATGATGCTTGTTTTTCATATCTAAACGAAGATGAAAAAAAAGAACTAAAAAACTGCATTAAAAATGATATTAAACTGTCTTCAATATTATTTGAAAAATTGAAAAAGGATAACTATCACAATTTCAATCAAATGTATCCTTCTTATATTTGCAATGGTGAAGAGTACTGTTCTCAACATCGTGAGAGAGATTTAAGAAAAAAAGTGTGTGTAGACGATATCATTTTATCAGAGCGTGAAATTTTTGATAAATGTTCTCTTGCAACGTTAATAAGATGGAAATTATTTTCGTATCTAACCTTATGTGAATCGGTTTTGTTTCTATTCGAAGACATTATTATTTCTATTTCGAAAAAGGAAAATCCAATAGCCAAGGATAGGAAATATTTGGTAATTGGAAAATTATTCAAAGAAATCATTAATAAACCCAAATATGAATATATAAAAGCATTGTTTGACCCAATTAATCAAAATTTAAGAAATGCTATAGCTCATTCTGATTACGAAATAAAAATAGACGATGATGAAATAGATTATTATTACTCCAACAAAGACATCGAACAAAAAAATATTAAACAAAAGGTTTGTTCAACTATTTCGCTAAAGGATTTTGGAATATTATCTCTAAAACTTAGTATTCTTTTTGATGTTTTGTCTAAACAGATAGATAAGCCTTTCATTAAAGAGATAGAAAACATATATTCTATATGGTATGCGATAGATTAGATGATGAGAACGCAAATTATCTTTTTGAGATAAATTGTTAAAATTACCTGCAAAAAGACTATATATGCCCCCGTAGCTCAGTGG
>DAOWAN010000010.1 GCA_030634545.1 Candidatus Nanohalarchaeota archaeon | reverse complement strand
TGTCAAAGTAACTGTCTGCCAGTCTCCCTCCGATGACAATGACATTCATATCCGCAGGACCAAGCATCCTCCCGTCGCGAATCTCAGATGTAGTAATCTCAGACCACACTTTCTGATCCACCCCTGTAAGAGTAACAGAGCCGCTTTTTCCAAGATAATAGATCTTCGCATTACCTCTGATATTAGTATCAATCAATTCAATATCCGCTATGCCCTTCAAAGCCTGCACATCAATCCTATCCAGCACAACCTCCTCTTCAGTAGCAGTAGAACCTGAACTGCTGGAGCCCGATCTTCCATGACCAAATGTAATACCTCTGGAAAACCCGGCAGTAATGGTAAGTATATCTCCGCCAAGACCACTCATTTGAGCATCCATACTCTGCTGAAGTCCCTCGCCAAGAGACATGATGGCAATAACAGAGCCCACACCTATAACTATGCCAAGAATAGTAAGCCAGCTTCTAAGCTTGCTGTGTATTACCATATTAAGTGCATGTTTCAGGCATTTTCTGTTTTTCATTTTTTAACCTTCTATTTTAATTTCTTTTTTCTGTGTCTTCTGTACAGCACAACCACAATAATCAATCCAAGCCCTAATGCAGTCCATTGAGTCGTTGTAATCGCGTTTTGTGTTGGATTCGCATTTCCGGATCGTGACGCGCGGGCAGACATTGCATCAGTTTCACTGTTGGCATTAATGCTGACAACATTTTTCACAATTTTTCGCTCACCCATTGTATCTGTATATGCGATTTCAATTTCGATTGTATTACTCGCATCGTCAGGCATTGTCCTGTTGCCAGATAAATCTCTTGATTTTCTCTCATCCGTGATTTCACTGTCCTGCTCCAAAGATGGTGGTGGTCCGCTTTGTTGCAGACTAAAACTGGCAACAGTATAATCACCCTTATTCAGGTTACCGATAATAGCAGAATTCGAGCCAACGGCTTTCCAGTCTTTCTGTTCAGGAACAATCACAGAAACAGAATATGCAGGATTACACCCGATATTTGCAATAGTGAAAGAGTACTCACCCATCGAACTCTCAGAAAACGCGACATCAAAATCAGTCTCTCCTCCGACATACACACCAGCAACTGTTGCTACCTCCTTTTCTTCACCAGTAATAGAATCATCATACTTCAGGCTGAGCATGAGTTTATACAGTCCGGGTTCCGCATTTGAATCAGCAATGACATCATAGCTAAGTTCTGTATTTTCACCGACATCAAGATACTTGATATATTTGGTATTGTCCGAGCCAACCGGAAGAATTACGTCATCTTCATTTTCCCATGAAAAAGTAAGATCCCTAAGAGGTGCAGAACCGACATTGTTAATTGTAAACTTCATATTAGTCTGCCTGCCTGGCACAAGTTCAACCTTATCAATATAGATTATTTCTGCGCTTTCCCTGTTTGCAACATCAATAGTGATTGTTTTCTCCACCCTGATCTTGTCTCTCTTGCCCTCTTCATATTCCCATATTTCCAGTCCATATTGACCCTCGTTTGCATCCCTGTCAACTTTAAGTCTGAATTTAAGTATTTTCATATCAGACCCTTCAAGGTATGGTTTGATTGTGCCGATTTCCTGTATCGGACTCTCTCCCGGAACCATCTCAAAAGGATATTCTGGTATCAACTCAAGCACAATATTTTCAGCAGATTCCCCGCCATTATTTTCAACACCGATTCTCAACTCAACAATATTGCCGGCAATAGCTGGATCAGGATCCTGGTTTATCATACTCACACTTATGATCTGACCCTCCCCCGAATCCGCAGATACCGCACCAGACAGACAGATCACCATAACAATCATCATACCAATAACATATTTTACTTTATCATTCAAACCAACACCATATTTACCACTCATTCAAACACCTCTTTTTAGCTAACTCAATACTCTTTTGTGATTTTGCTCCATTTTGACGACTTTTCCATCCTTAAGCTCAATAATATTATGAGCATATTCTGCCAGATGTAGATCATGTGTAACCATAATCACTGTTTTTCCCTCTTCTTTCCATATCCTCTCAAGCATATTAAGAACATCCTTGCCTGTAACACTGTCCAGTGCCCCTGTAGGTTCATCCGCAAGAATGATGTCCGGATTTCCCACAAGGCATCTCGCAATCGCCACCCTCTGCTGCTGCCCGCCTGAAAGCTGCGACGGCAGATGGTGCATCTTATCCTCAAGTCCCACAAGCTTCAACACCTTTTTTGCCTGCTTTCCTGCAATCTCGTCATCCACTTCCTGCAATTCCAAAGGCAAAACCACATTTTCATACGCAGTCATATTTGGCAGCAGATTATACTGCTGGAAAATAAACCCGATAGTCTTGCCCCTGAGCGTCGCCAGATCAGATTCATCCATCCCTGCGATATCCTGATTTTTCAAAAATATTCTCCCCTTCGTCGGTACATCAAGACATCCGATCAGATTCATCATAGTAGACTTCCCGCTCCCGGAAGACCCGATAATGGCAACAAAATCCCCTTTTCTGATATCAACCGTGACCCCGCGAAGAGCAGGCACTTCAACTTCCCCCATCAGATATATTTTCCACACATCTTCAAACTGTATAAGAACAGGATTAGAACCCTTTTTGTTAATCATTATCTCATTCACTCCTTTGCATATCCGACGCGCCATCAGCATGAAAATCATAATTGCGCAACTTTCTATCTTATTGGTGATGATTGTTTATAAACACTGTGGACTTAAAGTCTACTTTTGTATTTTGATGACCTAGTTTCAGCAATGATTGATAATTGTGATAGAATGGATATCAATCGTCGTTCAAACAAGTACCATCATTTCACGCTCATATAGAAGTTTATGACGATTTGATTGTCCAAAACAAAAGTCAACAGTTCTCCAATTGCCCGAGAATCAAGGCATAGTTATTTTATGAGCGCACACATCAGAGTATTTTTTTGGGGCGAGGAGTCAGAATGCGTATAATCTATTATTTAAATCATCAGATATATGTCTTAACTGCTCTGTCCTACGAACATCCATATTTTAATATTGTATTCCTAAATATATATCATGGCCGATAAGTTCTCAAAGGAGATTCGGAGCAAGATAATGTCAAAGATAAGGGGTAAGGATACAAAACCGGAGCTCTTGCTACGTAAATCTATCTTCCGACGCGGCTACCGCTACAGGATAAACTATAGGTTCAAGGAACTCAATTTCAAGCCAGACATGGTCTTCGTCTCCAAAAAGCTATGCGTTTTCATCGACGGATGCTTCTGGCACAAGTGTCCGAGGTGCTATCGTGCACCTAAGACCCATAAGAAATATTGGCTGCCGAAAATCGACAGGAACGTCGAGAGAGACCATGAACAGGACGAATACCTGAAAAAGAACAGGTGGAAAGTCATACGCATATGGGAGCACGAGATAAATGAAAATATCCAAGCAGTTGTGGTCCGTATAACAGAAATTATTGATGCTGATGAGAATAATAAATAGATTTTTATTTGCTGAAACAGGATTTGATGAATATGACAGATATGGAATCATTGGCCTTTTTTGTGATGGATGGTTATATCAGGAAAAAAACATTTGAAAGGCTTAAAGAAGGGCACAGCACACCAAGTTATATTGCTAAAGATATAGGTCATCATAAGAAAGGTGCCAGAAGAAGTATCGATTCTAGCTGTCGGAGCACACACATCTCTTCAGTCAGCAGAGCATTAAAACAATTAAAAGAAAAAGAACTTGTTGAAATGGCGCCTAGCAACATCAAACGATTGAGAAACAAATTCTATATGCTGACGGAAAAAGGAAGAGAGGTTTCAAAAAAAATAGATGACATAGAAAAGATAAAGAAGGCATAGAGCCCTCAAAATCTCTAAATACGATACATTCTTCAATTGGACGTCTCTAATTGGAAATCTTCGAAACCTCGCTCTTTACCTTCTTCTTCGAAAAGCTTTTTGAATTCGGCGGTACTCAACCATTTTCTCATAACCTGGCTTATGAAATTCTGGAGTTCTTGCGAATCTACTTGGTGTCCCTCTTCAAGTTCATCATCGATGTATTGCTCTCCCTTTACCAAAGCAAATACCATCATTTTCAATATTGTCCGTTGGTATGTGTCTGATTCTGAAGGCACCCAAAAAGAATCATAGAATGGATGGTCCCTATTGATGGTCACTTTTGTTGTTTTACCAAGAAACACCCATGTGTATATCGGACCGTTCCTATGGTCTTCAGAAGACAATATGAAGGGCATCCTGTTTTCTAAAGCATCGCGAACATCCTTCTTTTGATTTTCCTTTTGTTCATCACCTAACGCCTTATTTTCATCAATCTTTTTTTGCTCTTCTTTGATGGCTTCTTTGATTTCTGTTTCAGAAACAAGCTTTGTTTTTTTTGGAATCTTGAGGATGTTTTTCTGCGTTATTTCCTCCGCCAATTTTGAATCTTTCTCCTTGATTGCGTTCAAAGCACTCTTTCTTTTTTGTTGCTCCTTTCTCAAAGTCGGTATGAGTCCATGTATGGTCTTTCTTACCTTATCCGTAATGCTTTTAGTGGGGTCGAATCGGCTTTTATTCACTTGTATGCCGAAGGCATCATCCAGACAAGAATCAAAATCTATCTCCCCCCGGAAATGAGTAAGCATCGGGTGTTTCGCTACAATACGCAATGATCTGCAGCCAGCGATTTGTCTTCCATTCCTCATCAGGTAAAAACCTTGAGTATTGTAACCCACACCATACTTTTTGGCGCCTCCAGTCCTATCGATATCTTCAATCGGTAACAAGACGAGTTTTATCCTCACAAACCCCGGACAGTTATTTCCTTTTTCATCAATACCCTGTATAGAGATAGGGTCGATTTCGCCTATTTGTTTGCTGTATCCCGTATCCTCGGTCAGTTCCTCTTTTTTCAATCCTTTTCTCAGGTCTTCATAATGCCGGTGTCCCTTCAAAAGCATCAAGGGGTCAGAAATGCCTAGCGGCTTTCCGTTCACATGCATTTTTTTACCGTCATGGATAAATATCCTATATGTCTGCTCTAATTCAGATTTTATCTTATCGGCTATTTTTTCTGGCTTCTTATAATTCAGACGGTCACAGCGAAGCATAACAACTACTGTGCCTGTTTTCGTTTTTTGTACCTTTCCAAAATATTCTGTTTCAGGGTTTCCTTCGCCTGGTTCGGGTAGCTTCATTCTAGGGTCTTTTTCTAAACCATCCAAGTCTATGACTGTGTAATAGAAGGCATTGTCCGTTCTTGAATAAATTTCTGCATATTTCGTCCTGCTCGCCACTGCCGTAGGCAAACCGAACCCAAAACGACCAATTTTATTAGATATGCGGTCATTATTAGTCTCACCGAACGCAGGAACACGTCCAAGAACATCTTTTGTCATGCCGGATCCATCATCCTGAACAAGAATGTTTATGCCCAAATCATCTGACCAAACCTCAACCCAAATATTGCTGGCTTGGGCATCAAGGGAATTATCAATCAATTCCTTTATCGCATCTGCTTCAGATAGACCTTGATGTCGCATGCTTTCGACAAATCTTGATCCTGACGCGAAACTTATATCTCCTTTTTTCAATTCTTTTCTATCACCCATTTTAACACACCTCTTGATTCTCTTCAGATACCATCAAATTGTCACGCAAATCATTTTTTGATTTCGTGAACATGGCGTTATGTTCTGAAATTATCTGCTCCTCTTCATCGGTCCGGCAGATAGGACAACATTCAACCTCATCATTTCTGGCAGGATGAATCTGATTAGCCATATGTTTGTATGTGTGGAAACCGACACACTCATTCAAGAATGCTCCTTTCTTTGACCTGCACATCCTAAAACGGAAATGAGTATATATTCCAGCACCTATGTGCTGAAGAAGACGCGTCCTGAGACACGAATCACTACGCCCGACATATAGCTCATAGAATCGGTTGTTGAGGACAACACAGAGAAAATATGCTCCTGGCTTTTTAACAGATATCAATTTCTCAACAGTCTGCTTATCTAATACATAATACTTCTTCATCTTACATCACTCTCCACCCTTACACAGGTCTTTTGCCTGAAAGGATTTATGATATGAGTGTTATGGTTGTGCGTTTATTTAAATATATTTAACATATTAGTAACATATGGTTAACATTTAATAAAATATTAAAAATAACAACCTCAAAAAATCTGTTGAATCAGCCCACAATCAAGAAGACACGTAAAAACGACAACCCACACACAGGGATTCGTGATACTCCCGCACTCAAAAGGACAGATATTCCTGCTTTTACATAATAATATCGCAAGATAAAGGAAGATATAAATTCTGTGATAGACAGAGCAGAATACGAATCATCAGACGACCATGAAATAGAATAAATATGGATTATTCATAATCATCATATCCTAACGGCATGGTGCACCAGAGAGATATTTAAAAGATGATACGCACATTTAGATATGTTGAGGTATGCGCTATGAAGAGATTGAAAGTAGCAGATTTTTTCTGTGGAGCTGGAGGGTTTTCAGAAGGATTCAGGCAAAGAGGTTTCGATGTAGTATTTGCTTTGGATAATTGGTTGCCTGCAAAACAGACACATGACTTGAATCATCCTGATTGCCATTGCGAATTGATGAATATACTTGAATTGGACACCCCAGAGAAGATAGATGCCGTTGTCCCGGATGTTGATATAATCATAGGGAGCCCACCATGTGTCTCTTTCTCTGGATCCAACAAGGCAGGGAAAGCAGATAAGAGTCTCGGCATAAGACTGATTGAGGCATATTTAAGAATCATCGCATGGAAATTGAACAAAGGAGTCATCAAATATTGGATAATGGAGAATGTTCCTAATTCAAGCAAGTATGTAAAAGATACATATGCATGGAGCGAATTGGGACTTCCAGGAAAAGGCAAGGATTTGAGAATACCTGTAAAGAATATCCTCAATGCAGCAAAATATGGCTCCCCACAGACAAGAAAAAGATTCGTATGCGGCAATTATCCGGAACCTACTGAGACTCATCCTGAAAGACAATCATGGATAACTATGCGACATGTCCTTGATTCATTATCAAATCCTCTAGATTCAAAAAAAACAAAGATTATGATGGACCCCGTTTATGGTCTTAAATATGAAACAGAAAAGCTGACAGATCATTTCTATGATTCAACAGTAGCGGATTATGAATGGAAACGAGCAAGACGACTGAAACAGGATCATGGTTTTATGGGGAAGATGGACTTCCCTGAAAATCTAAATCGGTCGAGTAGGACAGTGATGGCCACAATGTCTGCATCCACAAGAGAGTCCATGATTTTCTCTGCTGAAAAGGATGGGAATCATTTAGGCTACAGATTACCGACCATAAGGGAAATCGCATGTTTTATGTCATTCCCGATAACATATCAATTTGAAGGGAGTAACGAATCCAATAAATATAGGCTTGTCGGCAATGCTGTCTGTTGCAAACTGTCCTCTGCTTTAGCAGAAGCGATAGCCAGACAGGAAAATCAGGACTGTCCCGATTTTATCCCACAAAAAATAGGCTTGGCTTCTGTCAATCTCAATGGGATGAAGAGAATCCCGAAGAGACCTAAAGAAAGAAGACATGACGCGAAATTCGCGATACATATACCTTACCTGAAAATCAGGAGTTTCAGGGTCGAATTAACAAACAAAACATCCGATTTCAATAACAATCGAATTGAATGGAAATCAATTGTCCATTATGGTTCTGGCAAGAACGCAAGATTCGTTGAACTCAATCAAGATGAAATCAAGAAAATGCTCTCAAAAAAAAACCGATTCGATGAATTCGATGAAGAGATAAAGAGCAGATTCTCATCTTTCAATCTGAGTGCTCAAGAGTTACAGAGGCAATATGTGCTGAATGGTGCTGCGAAAAGTTGGACGCCGGAATCTGTGCTAGATCTCATGAGAGAACTCATTGAGAAACATTATCCTAAAGAAAAGTATGGAGATGAGTTCATAGAAAACGGATTCAAGTCCGCAGACATAAAAAGAAGAGAAATACCTGCATTGATTCTTGTAGGTACTTATGCATGTAATCATTTTGTCAAATTGATTAAATAATTTCTTTAAAATATATTTTTCCATCTTTCAATCCATATTTTATCAATTTTAGGTTTGTCCACTTTTCATTTTTAATGGGACGATTACCTGTGGTATGAAATCGGATACAGTTATCTTTTTTAAATCTGATGCAGTCTTGAGAAAAATCTTTTGCAACTAAAAATGCTTCAATCATAGAATAATCACCATAGGCATATTCTTGATTTATCCAGTCTACATACTTCATAGTTTGATTGATGTCAACCAAATCTGCACAATCTTTTTTAATTTCTATTAGGAGATAATTTATTATTGTTTCATAGTATTTGATTTTTCGATATCCAAATATGTCCATTTTATCCATGTAATCTATTGGTTTAAATGGTGATGCGATGACTTGGTGAGATACATAATCCCATTTTCCAAAAATAGTTTCTTTTTTGAAAATATTTTCCATAATCGCACATTCTATCGCCATCTCATGTTTTACCTCATCATCTCTGATGGCATGAGCAACAATTTCTTCAGAATTTAAGATGTAACTTCCATCTATCTTATTTTGAATCCTTTTTTGTTTTGTATCGTCAAATGAGAAAACAGCCTCTCCTGGTGTTGAGATTGCATCTTTATTTTTTTTAAATATGATATCCTTAAGAGCTTTATTCTCAATATCATCAATTTTGATAAAAGATAATTTCCAAAATGCTCTCAACATCTTAAATGACTTTGGATTAGATACAAGAATCTCATCCATATCAATTCCTTGTTTAAAAAAATGAGGGTTTGGTTTAAAAACACAGAAACACCGAATATGAGTATTGTTTGAAGAATCACCAATCATGACATTCTTTTTTACATCTTTAAAATTGATATCTCTAGGGATTAAAGATTGTGGGAAATTTTTATATTTACAATCATATTTCAATTTTATTAATTTTCCAATCCCATAAACTTTCCTTTCGATAAAAAAATACACATTGTCTCCTTCATGAATTCCAAAGTAATCTGCAAATGTCCCTTCATGAGCAGTATTCCAGATATTGTTTTCGGGGATTGATTTAAATATTGTTCCATACAAACCATTTTTAACTACATCATCCAATGCGTCAATACTGTTTAAACTAAATATATATCCTGCCATTCTAATTCCTCTCAATCTGCTCCTTTAGGTAACCCGAATTCAACCAAAAGCATTTTTTCACTAGCATCTTACCGTCGCATGTTTCGATTGTGTCAGAACTATCTCTCGCATGAGGTCTTACATGAGATACTCTATTCTCTGATTTTTTTGGCAAATATTCCGCATTTCCTGAAACAATCTGTCTTTTTGTCAACAACCATACCTTTTTAGATTCCTTCAAATCATCAAAAGGCATATTCCAGAAAAATGCTTTCTTAAATCTTATATATTTTTCATCCTTGCCCATCTGAAAGACAACGAAAAAGAACTTTTTTTCAAGCTGGTAATAAAAATCACTGTCTTCCCAAGATTGTCCTGAAATCTCTTTGTATCTGAAATACGGAAAAGACATATCTTCTTTAGGCATCCCATTATGCTTAAGGCGAATGATTTTCATGGAAACATCGGCTTTTTCAAATTCCGCTATTTTTTTAGCGGTCACCCCCAAAATTCTCCTCGCAAGCATAGCATAATAGCTCTTGGACTTTCTGTTCAAATGACTGCCTAGTTCTCTTTCTATATCTTCAACATTCAAATCGACATATGGGGCGAATTTTTCTATGATTATGCTCTCGAAACTCTTCTCTTTCAATTCGGACACATCTTTTATCGTGTTCTCCGAATCCTCTATCTTTTTTATTATTGAATTGACATATTTTGTCTTAAAACTGAATGCTCTCTGTGGCGCTTTTATATCAGAATTAGGCTGCTTCCTCAATCCTTCTTTCCATCCTTTCCTACAGGCACCCAGATAAAAAGTATCCCCTTCAGAGAGTTCATGGGCTTTACCGGCTCTTATTTTTTTGACAATGTATTCCCAATCCTGCCTGATTATCTCCTTATCTTCACCTTCAATCTTCCACAGCGCAACAAAACGTACGATATAATCAAGAAAGCACTTATCTTCCTCATACAGATACATTATCAGCATAATGAGCTCATTTTTGCTCAAAAGATGAGATGATTCCCATCTCTCATGGATTATTGTCTCATAATTTATGATATTCAGAACAATCCTTTCTTTAGCAGAAATTCTCCCATCTTTCAATTCTTTGATGGCTGTGCTTTTCAATTCTAGGCCTGCCTCTTTAAAGTCGGGTTCACTGTCTGAATTATTATCAATGCCGAAGTAATATTTCTCTAAAAATTGACCGAATTTACCTTTGGCATTCCTTGCAGGTGAATCGCTCAAGGTCATAGGCATATTTCTGATACCCCCAAGCGTATGATTGACCAGTCTCGAAGCATAATCATAGATTGATTGAACATCTTTTTTATCATAATCATATTTTTTTGTAATATACATACTATAATAAACATCACCCGCAAGATTTATATTTTCACTGCTTCAGGGATTTTATTTGTGAATTATAATCTTCCTGCAAAACCTTAATATGATAATCTCCCAAACATATCAATGATAATACCGCAACAAGCAAGATGATGCAATATCTGATATGCTCTTTTGCACTGTTTTTAATTTTCTCATATACGACATCCGTGGATTCCTCTTTAAACACTCTTTTTCTACTATATAAAAAAAGGAGGAGAAATCCCTCCATTAGCTATGACGAGGCATCCTATGTCCAAGTCTGCCATGCCCAATCCTTTCATCAAAACCAAGTTCATCTCTCAATTCCTTTGCATGATTCATAGTATCTCTCTGCTCAACAAATTGCTCAAAGTTTTCCTCAGTAACCTTATCAGCAAACCGCGGTTGCGGATCCATGCCATCTACTAACGCTCTCCAAGATTCATATCCTTCATCCATGGCTGCGTGAATTTGCTCTCTTCTTTCAAGCATTTCTGCCCTCTTTTCAGCCATCTCATGATACCGCCCTGCAATCTCACCGAACTTTTCCTCCGTCATCAGACCCTTGCGTGTCTCGAAACCCTCATCAAGAGCCAGAAGATACGCATCATAGTCCTCTGCCTCAAGCGCATCACCCACTGCGCCGCCGCCCTTGAAATGTCCGCCAAAAGCAAAAGCCTCCGCCGCAACAAGACCGAAGATAAGCAGCGCTGCAACACCCAATATTAATGTTTTTTTCATTTTTATTCACCTCTGTATATGTTCATGCAGAGACATTGCACTCGATTGTATAAAAGCAAGACGAAGGCAAAATGTACACTTGAAGTCCACATTGTTTAAATAAATACGCGGCATAATAATCATCTGGTGCTTGATAATGTCGCGATTCATGGCAGGACAATTTACAGACCCGATAGGATTTAGTACAGAACTAGCCTACACATTCATAGTAGTAGTACTCTGTTTCCTTGTCTATTACAAAACAAGAGAAATCTATGACCTGACCGGATACAAAGGAATCAAATATTTCCGCAACGCTTTCCTGTTCTTTGGTCTTGCGTATGCTTCCAGATTATTTCTATACACCCTATTGATAAGCAAGATTGCCTTTGATTTCATCCTGCCTATGAGAATACTGTTCCCAATTTCCAATCTGCTTGTAGCTTATCTAAGCACCATGGCCCTCCTTTACCTGGCATACAGCACACTCTGGAAGAGAATCAACTTTGAACATTTCCTGCACCTCTCAAACATCATCGCACTTATAGTCGCCGGTCTGGCATTTGTCTCAAGATCCCCTGCACTGGTCTCAATGATTCAGCTATTGATGCTATTATTTATCATCATCCTTATCCTCGCCAAAAAGCATAAAAAAGGCAAAAAGATATTGCCAATGAAAGCAGTATATCTTCTGATATCTCTATTCTGGCTCATAAACCTATTTGTGTTAGGTCCGGGAAGACTCATTCCCTTCGAATTGAAAGTGACCTTGCAGATAATTTCAGTCCTTGTATTTTTCATAATATATTACAAAGTGACCAAGTGGATAAAATGACCAGAAAAAGAGACCGTTTAGGAGTCATATATGATATATTGAGGATAATAAGAGCTAATTATAATTCCATCCGACCCACACCTCTATTGAGATATTCCAACCTGTCGTCACAAAGCTACTCAGAATATTATAATGAGCTTTTACAGAAAGGATTCATCAAAGAGGTGATAGACAAAAAAGGAAAAAAATACATCACCCTGACAGATAAAGGTTTCAAATATCTCGAGAAATACAAGTTGATATTAGGATTCGTTGATGAATTCGAATTATGAAATTTTTGTCAATCCGACTTCTGAAACTGTAAAACTCTCATAACTAAAACTCAGCTACGCATTTTAGGGTATTTGAAAGACCTATGGCATTAGAACAGGCACAAACTAACTTCCATTAACAGAACATAATTGAAGATGATTATCATTTTAGGTTGTGGAAAAGTCAAAGACTCACTAAATGCCCATTGGGCAATTCAGCCATGATTGAAACAATATTAAAAGAAATAAAATTTCAGCACACAGAAAAACTATCTTATAACTCTGATGACCTTATGATTCTCCAGAGAACACACTTTTGGAACAATAGGATATGAATTTAATTTCAAAGCAAATTCAACATCTTCTGGTTTCTTCAATATGTCCCTCACCAGAACAGCACAATCACAGTCATATACTCTTTTTCGATATACCTCAAAATCATACGCTAACCCTTCTAATTTCTTCTTTATAGCTTCTGCGCATAATTCATCTTCCAAACCTTTTTCACCCAATCTCCCCAATGGAACCAATGTCACATCCTCTATATGGTGATTTCGAATATAGTTTACAACAGCATCCAGATTTACAAAAGAAGCAAGAACAATTTCCGAAGCTTTTTTCGCATTCAATATCGCTCTTGTAGCATTATTACTTCTGAGAACTATCGTTTTATCCGTAAAATCAACATCATATATTTCAGATGGAGAATTATTATAATGAAAAGAATCATGAACTGAACCATCTTCCCCTTCACCTACTAAGATATGGTCATGCCTTTCATATTCCGCAGCATCTTCTGGAGTAATCACAGGAATTATTTCACTTGCACCTTGACTAAAAAGAACTGGAACCGTGGTACATGCCCTTAACACATCAATTATTACAACAATCCCTTCTGCCTCTTTTGAACCTTCAATCAGGCTATGGGTTTTTATTTTCATATTTATTTTTCACTCAATTTTTCCCGCCAAGCCTGATCTTAATAGTATTTTGTGAAGAAACCGCTCCAACCCACTCACGAACTCAAATCAACTTCAAAAACTTCTTAATTCCTATGTACTTGGGCGGCTCATAAGTCTTGCCAATCAGCCTGGCTGCAAGTTTTTTATATTCAATGGCTGCATGCGAATACGGGCTATGGGCAACAACCGGCACTTTATCAAAAATACTCTTATTCACATTCCAGTCCTCAGGTACAATCCCTACAACGGGAACCTCGCACATCATCTCAACCTCTTCAGGTCTTAATTCCCACGGCGCGTTTTTCATCCTGGTAATAACAACCCCAAGAACATTCTTCTTCATCTCTGCTGCCATGCGCGCCACCTTAACTGCATTTGCGACCGTCGGTATTTCAGGATTCGTAATCACAATAACCTCATCGCATGCATTAAGGACTGCCAGTGAATCCTTATCAAGACCT
Organism: Candidatus Nanohalarchaeota archaeon; assembly: GCA_030634545.1. Taxonomy (GTDB): domain Archaea; phylum EX4484-52; class EX4484-52; order EX4484-52; family B79-G9; genus B79-G9. The sequence goes on along the minus strand of DAOWAN010000010.1, from coordinate 24,930 downwards.
GGCGGCGCATCAACAATAACAATCCCTTCAAGCTTATTCAAAGCAAATCTCAACTTAGACACATCCGCGCTCAGCGAATCCAGATCAATAGATGACGGAACCAGTTTCAAGCCCGTATGGTGCATATAAACAGCGCGGTTGATATCAATCTCATCATTCAGGACATCCTGAAGCTTATTTGGAAACGTATAGAATCCCAGATGCAGCCCAAGACTGGAAGCCGTCGTATCTGCATCCACAACAACAACTTCCTCACCGAACTGGTGGAGTGCAAGTGCAATATTAATAGACGAAACCGTCTTACCTGTACCCCCCTTTCCCGAAACAATCCCTATTATCTTTGGCAAATTACCACCCATCAACACCCTATCACTATATTGACCTATATATGTCTCACTCCATATATAAATATCAACCTCTGAATTATTTATAATTAATTATAGTTTAACAACCTTAATATATAATCACGGAACTGTAGAACTCAGGCGATTCATATATGCTCTATGCATACAAAACATTCCAGCACCTCATATCCACACAAAAACATCCACCGCTGATACTCTAAACTTAACAGGTCGATTCATCCATGGGACGATTTTCAGGACAAAACAACAATCATCTGCTCATCATAATCCTTATTTTTGCAGTCACACTCCTCAATATTTCATGCAATGCTTTCGCAGTCCCCCAAATCACAATCCTCTCGTATTCAGAATCCGTATTTGTAGACCAGCAAAACACAATCCGTGCAAACATCACAGACAACGAATCCTCCATAAGCACAGTATTGCTATCAATAACTGAACCGGAAAACAACAACTACAACATGCAGGAAATCTCTGCCGGCATATACGAATACAATCTCACACCTGCATTAGCTGACAATTATTACTTCTACATCTGGGCAATGAGTTCAGACACCAGCTCAAACACATCATCCACCCGCATATTCATCTCAATGGATGACCGGCCATCTATTGATAATGTCATAGACAACCCTGACCCTGTTGTAGTCCTGCAGCAAAGCATAGGCATCTATGCAAACATAACAGACCCTGACAACAACCTGGACGAAGTATGGCTTGAAATAATATATCCGGAAAACCAATCGCAGAACCAGACAATGACAAACATCTCTGGCACATTTACAGCATCATATACTCCGATATACATGTTGACATACAGATACACAATATGGGCAAATGACACAAAAGGAAACCTCCGAAGTGCAGAGACATGCAGCATGACTGATTGCTACCTCAAAGAATATGAATTCATCTCACAAGACCCTAGCCCTGACATCCGTGACCTAAAGACCGACAAAAACAACTTTTATCTCCGCCTCCCGCAGGCAGATCCCATACCAAATGTAACCCTCAGTGCAAACATAACAGACCAGTACGGGACATTAGACAAAGTCTGGATAAGCATATACTACCCAAACGCAACATTAGCACTGACTCAGGAACTCTCATCACCATCGGAAATATACAGCTACACATACATCCCGGGTACAGGCGGAACATACACCTATTATTTCAATGCAACAGATGTCAGCGGAACCTCAGCATCAGAATTCAAAACATTCACCACAATAGTTTCCGCACCACTGATTTCAAACATTCACATTGACCCGGTTCATATGATGATTCCAATAGGAAATACTGTCTCAATCAGTACACATGTCACAGATCCCCATAATGACCTCGAAAGCGTATGGATACAGATAATCTCTCCTGTATCAAAAAAAATATTAATGACAAACACAATAGGAAACACATATGAACTAAACTATATTCTGGAAAATGAAGACATACATCGTTTTTTCATTCTTGCAAACGATTCTAGAAACAACATCGTATCATCCGCTAACCTGGTATTCTCTGATGAAAGAGTTACAGACGATCTAAACGTCAGCATGACATCTGCCCCGTTCTGCTGTGCAAAATACGATTATCTTTCTTTTGATATCGCCTCAAATTACACTCATTACAGCACATACAATCCCTTTCTGGACTATACTGTCCTAAAACTGTTCGAGACACACAGCTTATTATCAAACTGCGGCAACGTTGAAATAAACATAACAAACAACTGCATGGCATTAAGAAAAGAGATAATTGAAGAAGATCAGGTAAACATAACAATCACCGGTGACACAAGCACACCGATCATCGCATACTGCTGCTGGAATGAACACCGCCTTTTCAGCAATCACGGCATACCTCTTGCGTACGGTACCTACGTCCCTGGTTATGGTGCCTCTGGCGGATTTTCATGGTTCTGCGAATGGGAAAAATCAATACTGCCAATACCTCCTTTTCTGATCAACAGCTTCGAGGAATTCTGGATGTACTTCAGCTACGAGGTCCTCTATGAAGGCTGGTACAACATAACAGCATCTGCAAGCTACGAAAGATACAACCAGAGCGACTGCGACCTCTACGGCTACAACACAGACTTGTGCAGCTGCGACAAATCAACCTCAAAGACCATCCGCTTCCTCAAAAAAGAAGAGCGAGGTACATTTCCACAGCCCATACCTCATCCAATGCCCATCCCTATGAGCGGCGAATTCTTATCTGAACCAGACATCGTAATCATAAGGGAAATGCCGCAATACATATACCAGAACAACGAAACATGTACATTAAGCGATCCGTGGAACACATGCACATACACAAGGATAAAACTGATACTATATAATCGTGGCAGCGAACCTGCATATTATGTCAGCCTGAACGACACATCAATAATCTCTAATGACGATCATACAAACCATTGCTCAATCGGTGCAGGTGAATGCAATCCACTAGCATACAGGTGCACAAACAACTCAGACTACAGCTGCACAGAATACAACGGAACCGCCTATTTATCAGGCATATCTTTCGAATTGCCAGAACCTATAGAGCCCAGGAGCTATGTCCTGCTGGAATATGATTTCATCCCAACTAACAACAGCATATATACTAACCTCGGCACACAGTCATTTTATGATTTTGATGCCGAAATAAACTATATCCGCAAGACAATGGTAGGCACATTCAATGTAAACCTGACTAAAAACGCAACAGAATCTCATGTGACATTCAACCCTGACAATGCAGACAGGTTATACCTCAATAAAAGAGCGGCATTTAGCTATGAAATAGACAGCAGTCTGGATATATCTGGTGAGAACCGGAACTTCCCTGTCGACACTTACACAATTTTCAATGTTAATTTAAGGGCACTGCTTGGAAACGAGCAGATTGTGCCTTTATGGGAATCAAAGATAAACCTTCCTGACTCATGGAGCGTAGCAGGATGTTCTAAAGATGTAAATTCTGACTGCGATTGCTCTTACAGCAACATAGAACACTGGGTTAAATGTGAAAGATCAGGCGGCAATATAACAGATTTACAGGACCTGAACTTCCATTTTATTGCAAAGACAACAGAGATATCCGATTTTCTGCTGGACATTGATTCTTTTGACAGCAGCTCCATGATCGAAGAATACATTCCAGGTATATTCACAATCTCAAACCCAGTGGAACGTGTTACACTCAACAATCCCGACATAGTCATGATAAGAGAGATGATGCCATACACATCCCAGAAAAGCAACTGCACATCAGAAGAGCCATGGGGCAACTGCACAAATATTCCTATTCGACTCATAATATACAATCGTGGGGCAGGGATAGCCAACAATGTAAAAGTAAAAGACTCTTATATGCCGGGCTACTGCTCACAGAATGACAGTACTCTTTGCATACCTGTGGCGCACAGGTGTATTGAAGGCACAGAACAGATAGCCTGCAATTCCACAAACACCACAAATTCCACTGCAAACAAAGCAGAAACGCGACCATACACATGCTATGCTGGAAACAGGACATTAAACCAGTCATACATGGAATTCAATATCACAACACCGATATATCCTTTTGACTACAGGATAATTGAATATGAGTTCATACCTGCAAAAGATCAAACCGTATATACTGATGATACTTACTACGAATTCAATAGTGAAACAAACTTCCAGAACAACCAGAACCAATCAATGGCAGAAGCATACGAGACAGATGCTGTATATAACCCTTATGGCGCTAACTTTCTGCACTTATCAAACAGGACCGCATTCAACTACAACATTGAAATAGAAAAACAGTCATCAAACGACACATCATATCGTGACTTTGCATATGGCATAAATACCACCTTTGATCTGCGCATCACAGCCCATACCTCCGACCTCGAGATAATCGCACCATGGCATATTGAATTATCCCTCCCTTACTCCTGGGTGCTTGAAGACTGCACCTCAGATGACGCCGGAGTAGATTGTAATTTCAACAATACCCAGCACTGGATAAAAATAAACAGCTCATACAATTTAACAGACCATCAGACATTCACATTCCACATAGACGCTGCTGCAAGAGAAATGAAAGACTTCCTCACACCACTTTACTCAACAGATAGTTTTGACACAACTCCAATGGACAGCACATATCTTCCCGGATTATGGACAATTTCACGCCTGACACATCTCGTAAACATAACGATTCTCGAACCATATCCTTCACCAGTACCTCAACCAGAACCCGAACCTACTCCAACCCCAACACCCGTGCCCGTCCCCACACCAGAACCAGTAACAGAATTCGAACCAGACCGGCAGATGATACTCTCGATAAAGCCGCTTAACTGGACCCTTCAGACATACCAGGGATCTGCCATTCCTGTCATGTTTGAAATAACAAACCTTGGCAATACAACAATAGAGAATCTAATCCTGGATGCAGTGCATTTTGAAGGGTGGGAATATGGTGCCGCAGAAATAGCAAAACTAGAGGCAGGTGAAACAGTAAACAGGACAATAGTTATTACACCTGCCAAGGATGCAAACCCTGGATATTATGTCTTGCCTGTAAGAGGGATAGTCAATGACACAGAAACTCTGGACATCGCATTCTTCCAGCTGCATGTCATAGAAGGCGCATCAAAAGCAAGATTAAAAATACTGGAATTCTCAAACGTACTCGAACTGGACCAGTCAACAGACACCTTCATCCCCGTACTTCTCAAAAACACAGGAACAATAGATTTACACAACATAACAATAGAACTGCAAAACCTTGACGATTGCATCACAGGCACAGAATTCTTCAACTATGCCCTCAAAGTAAATGAAACCGGAGTTGCTTATTTTAAAATCACAACCGCAAAAGAACCAAAAACCTGTAAAGGCAGCATAATAATAAGCAGTGACGAAGGCGCATTCGTATTTTCAACATTCAGGCTGACAATAAAGCCTCCAGCCCCGATGATACCTGCCGATTATACTACCTACATACTCCTTGGACTCTATGCACTTGTATTGACCGTTTATGCGCTATACAGGAGAAAACAGACCTCAAAAGAAAAACAGAAATTAAAAGAGAACTCTGAAGAAGAAGATGACACAGGGTAAAGCATGAGCCCATTCATTTCTTCTTTTCTATCTTCTTTCCCTTTTTATCTTTTTTTTCAGGCACATTCTGCTCCGTAAGACCCTCTATTTTATTCATATATCCTACAACCGTATTATATATGTTTGTAAAGTCATCTGCATTTATGACTCCTGTATATTCTGAATCACTTGTTTCTTTAAAGAAACTAATTAATTCTGCCTTGAATTTTTCATCAGCCTTTATTTTAGAAAGTTCCGGGATTAACTGTTCATAAGTCAGTTGCTTGTCAATATTATGTTTCTTCTGGATTTCCTTTTTCAAAAGCAGTTGAAGCTCAATAAGTGCATCTCTTTTTGGCTCGATTTTACTTATCTTTTCAAGTTCATCCCTGTAGTTGGAAGATGATGCTGTCTTAACACCCTGCTTTTGTTTTTTTCCTATTTTAAGTAACCCCAAAACCTTCTGGATAATCGTCCTTTTGGAATTATCTTCTTTGTTTTCAGCAACCTTCTGTTCATCAACTGCCTTTTTTTCACCCTCACCTTCAGTCTCCACAGACTTGCCGCTTTCTTTATTTTCTTCTTCACCGTCATGGGATTCATTTCCGAAAGATGCGCTATACCTCTCAAAATCCATATCAACAGCACGATTTATCTCTGCAATCAGCGTACTCATACGCTCCATGCGCTTATTGATATTTGATTTAGATAATTCATAAGTTTCATCATCAATGACCTTATACTCCCTGAGTCTCTCAAGCCTTTCAAGATCATTCCTGATAGTCTCTGTCTCTTTATGGAATTCTTTATTATTCAGTGCCGCCTCAACATCTCTATCAAGTACTTCTTTAAGATTATTGAGAGCAGTCCTCTGCGTCTCAATCGAGATATGGACATTATCCTCCCTGATATTATCCTCCATATGCTCTTTCGCACTATCATACCTGCTCTTTGCTATAATACCATCCATATACATCTGGTGAAGTGACATTATACTTTCTTCAAGTTGTACAATTTGCTCCTTTAATTTTACAATATTATCCTGTTCTCCGCCTGCTGTATCTCCCGAAACAGTAGTCTGTGCCACGCCCGCAGGCGCATCAGTACCCGCCAGATTCTTAGGATCTTGATTCGAAACACTTAAAGCAGGCGCAACAGGTACAGACCCTGCCGGGTTAACTGCCGCAGCAGGAGCCCCGCTTCCCTGAAGAACCGGCACCGCACCACTCACAGCATTTCCGGTTATGCTTTCAGCAGTAACATTAGTATTCGCAGCAATGCTGCCTTCATGCGATGGAGTATTTTGCACACCTAGTGCAGGGGTTTCAATACTCCCTGATGGCTGTTGTTGTGGTTGGGATGATGGCATCGCACTATCAGTTGAAACAGTGGACTGCACCTCTACCTCCGGCATTGCACTCATAGAGGCATCCTCAGGTATTTCCTCTGCAAATGGATTATCTTCAATAGAGTGTATATCAAAAGACTTCAAAGGTGCTGTTTTTCCAGCATCGCTCGCCGCAGGTGGTAAAGAACCTGCATCTGTATTAGTGCCTACAGCGATATTGGAAGATGCCTCCGTATTAGAACCTGCGACAGTATTGGAAGGAGCAGTACTATCAGCAACATTGGATGCATTTATCAGTGGTTTAACATCAGCATTGACTGCAATATTCTTCGCAGGTCCATTTCTAGCTGCTCTGCTGACAGCCGCACCAGAGCCAGTACTCTTCACAGCATATCCATTATCTTTTGCTGCAACTTTACCTCTGGTCTTCACACCCTTCATATCTGCGACACAATTCTCGATACGCACGACATGCCCCTCATTTAAAGAAACATTCTTACTCTTAACCACTCTATGCTTGTGGATTTTCTTCTCTTTAATAGACTGCTTCTCTTTCACAGTTCTTGCCTTAGTATGCGCCTTTGTCCTGTCTTTTGAGATATGGGCGCGTCTGGAAACTCTTTCAGAAACTGCACGCGATTCTTTACAAACACTCATTAATTTTACACCCTCATCCTCTTTATCTGTGTCCTCTACAATATCAATTCTACTAACCCATTTAATATTTGCTATTGTTATTTATATATCAATATATTGTGTAAATCACTGCCCGGTAATCTGTGATTATCTCGATATATTAATGCTTTGGTGTCTTAATGTTTATAAACAACAATCAACAATATTTTACCTGTGAATAAAATGACAGCCACAAAAACAGAAGTTAAAGAAGAAAAAAAAATCGAGTTGGAGCGCCTGACAGACGACAATGTTGACCTCGACAAACTCAAAGTAATGAACCAGGCTGCAAAAGAAGGTAACGATATAATCTGTAAGATGCGCCACGAGATACACAAGACAATAGTCGGTCAGGAGAATACTGTAGACACCCTACTTCGCTGCGTAGTATCAAACGGTCATGCCCTCCTTGAAGGTGCCCCCGGCACTGCAAAAACACTTCTGATAAATTCATTCTCAGGCACAGTCAGAAACTCCATATTTAAACGAATCCAGTTTACCCCTGACTTGCTGCCAGGAGATGTTGTCGGTCTGACAGCGTATCACCCGGACAAGGGATTTTATACAGTAAAAGGTCCATGCTTTGCAAATTTCCTATTGGCAGATGAGATTAACCGTGCTCCGCCTAAGGTACAGAGTGCGATGCTTGAATTGATGCAGGAGCGTCAGGTCACAATAGGAAAGAAAACATTCAACCTCCCAAAGCCATTTTTAGTATTAGCAACCCAGAACCCTGCAGAACAGGAAGGCACTTTCCCTCTGCCTGAAGCGCAGGTAGACCGTTTTTTATTCAAGATTATTGTAGACTACCCGCCGGAAGAAGATGAGACATTCATTGTTGAAAACAACTCCACAGTAAAGGCAATGGAAGAATTCAAAATAAAAAGCGTAGTAACTCCTGAAGAGCTTGTAGACATGCAGCAGCTTGTCAAGAAAATGTATCTTTCACGTGCAATAAGAAAATATATTGTAAGCATAATTATGACAACAAGAGTGCAGAGAAGAATTGATTTCAAATACGCAAAATATCTTGCATGGGGTGCAGGCACACGTGCATCAATTGCACTATTTATAGCATCAAAATCAAATGCGCTCATGAACAACAGAGCTTATGTAATTCCAGAAGATATCCGTGCTGTTGTTTACGACGTACTTAGGCACAGGATATTACTGAACTATGAAGCTAAAGCATCAAAGATCATGCCAGAGGAATTAGTTGATGAACTGATAAGAATTGTCCCGGTACATTGACGGTCCTGCATGTGCGCCAATAAAACTATTCCTATGCATCCGCTGACTAAATCCCTGTAAAATATTTATAGCTGATAACATGACCCAAACAGAGACAGATGCAGAAAAAAAGCGAAAAAATAAGAACACTATCCTCCACAATCTAAAATCACTTTTTCTTGACCCCGAAGAATTAAGCGACGAAGCAATGAGAAACATAACCCCTGGCGCCATTACTCCCAATAAAGTTGCCCTTATGAAAAAGGTTTACATCCATTCAAGAGCTCTCTTTGACATATTCAAATTCACACTGGTCTACAAGAAAAAATCCAGCAGCGGCATGCAATTTTACGGCATGAGAAAATACACTGCAGAAGATGATGCATCCAAGATAGACTGGAAAACAAGCGTCAGGATGTCTGCCGGGCACGAGAAAGTAGATGAGCTATACCTTAAAGTCTACGAGGAAGAGATGGATTTGGCAACATTTATTTTATTTGATACCTCAAGCACAATGCTTTGCGGTACAAAAGAATATCTGAAAAGCGATATGGCTGCTGTTGTCGCAGCCACGCTTGCCTATGCTGCCGCTACATCCAAAACAAAGATTGGTGCCGCTCTTTTCAGTGACACTATGCGCGCAATACATCTCCCTGCCAGAGGCGAGATGCAGTACCACCGCATCCTGGACTCAATATGCGAATCTAAAAATTATTGGGGTAGCTCTAACCTTGGAAACGCAATAAACATGGTGCAGGAATCTCTCAATGGCAGGACTATGTTTGTGATTATTTCAGACTTCATTGACATCAAAGACGATTGGTATCGTCCGCTCAAGCAGTGCAGTGAAAAATTTGACTCAGTCATTGCAGTCATGGTAAGAGATAAGATGGATTATCATATCCCAAAAGGTCTCGGCAGGATGAAAGTCTCATACCCATATCAGGGGAACGGCACAGATGTAAACTTTGATAAGATTCGGGAACAATACAATAAACAGGCACTAGACGAAGAAGAAGACCTGAGGCGTAAATTAAATAATGTTGGTGCAGGATTCATAAAACTCGACACAACCACAGAAGATTTTGTACGCCCTTTCCTTGAATATTTCACTGTGTGGTCAGCCGGCAAATAAGATTAGCACTTACGGCACAGTCTTGAATTTAGTTGCGCCAAGCGCCCATTCTATAAAAATAAGAATTGCAGCCAGTGCAAGAACATATGATTGTGCATCCAGTATAACCTCCTGTTTTTGCGATAAGATGATGCTTTTGAATGCCTCTTCCATAGAATCCCTGCCAGTCATCTCATAATACTGCCCGTTTGTCTGGTTGGCTATAAGCATTAACATCTCTTCATCAAGCACAGGTCCGTAAATACTGAGACTTTCATTGACCTCTTCAGTTCTCAATTCAGGCGGCAGTTCATAATCAAAATAATATTCAGAATTATTTATCCCCATCACAAAAACCGTGATATTTTTTGCCCTCAGGCTGTCAAGTGACTTATTCAGGTCAACTGCCTCATCTTCTTCAATATCTCCGTCTGTAATTAAAATGATCGTGCGATTAGTCTTCCTCGATTCATCAAGAACATTCGAAGCTGTCAGGAGCGCTTTTCCAATAGACGTCCCAGGCGGCACCCCGACAGTAAGATTAAACATCTCTTTTTTAATACTGCTGTAATCATGCGAAAGACCTGAGCGGATATAACTTTCCTTTGAAAAAGTCACAAGACCGACACGAGTCTCTCTTGGCAGGCTGTCAAGGAACTCAAGAGTAATCCCAGTAATATTTCTGAAATTCATAGACATACTCGGCGATGTATCAACAGCAAGCACATAGTCAAATGACGTCGTATCAAGACTCAAAGCAACCTTGAAATCAGATATTGCAAGGACAAGCAAGATAACAATCATCATACGAAGCGCAAGCGCAGGATAGTTATTATGCAGTATCTTTCTGCCGAGTATCCTCTCAAGCAGCACATAATTTGAGAAGTACAAAACTCTTTTCCTCCTTGTGCGCAGCACAAGAAAATGTATCACTGCCGCCAGACCAAGAAGTATCAATAGCAGGTTAACATGTTCATAAGAGACAGAGATATTCATAGAATCATATTATAATTGATTTCTGATAAATAAAAAAACATTGAAAAAAGAAAAATAAAAAGAAAAAGGGAGGAGGGAAATAAAACCCTCATTTGGCTTTATGCCGGGTTATCTGTGGATGCTATCACAGTAATTGTCCCCGTATTTAGTGTACCTTCAGGAATACCCCAAGGCAGCCTCAGTTTTAGCCAGCCCGTGTAATATTCGCCTGGTGCAAGATACTCTGATGAAACAGTATCTGCCTGGAGGTCTGTGCCCTGCGGGAAGTCACCTGCAGAAGGATAATTTGTTGAAGAATTTGCAAGCCAGTAATTCGCATCTGCAGCTATTCTATCTCCTGCCAAATCCTTATTCCATGTAACCAATTTAACTGATTTACAGTCAGTACCCAATATTACAACCGCACCTTTCCATCTGTTAACCGTTTCACTTAAATAACCGACATATTCATCACCAATTTCAGTCCAACTGGTTATATCTTCACATGTTCCGAGTGTTTCGCAGGTGCTGCTTAAATCAATATCTCCAACATGTGTATCATTATGTGGATCAAGACCAATATAAAATGCTGGGTCTGTATCAGTTCCTGTTGCATTGCATTCTCCACCTTCATCTTCTTCTATTGCCCAGAAATATTCATTTGGTCCATCTCTCAGGCGACCGATTGTCACGTTTGCTGTGGTGGTAGGATGAACTGTCTGAAGATAAGGTATGTTTCTTCCATATAGTATGTTGTATGTGCTGGCATCTATACGTGTTCTCTCTGATTCCGCATATTCTACTTTATTAATATAATAGTATCTGTTTAGCTCCGTCTGATCTGAACTATTACCGTCAATGTCTGCTTGACTTAATAAAACAAAGTTCGCTGTATCATAATTAGATAATGTTCCAGTACCATATGGCAACGAACTAGGATATGTTGCATTGAACCAGACCGTGTAAATCCTTGTAGAGCCTATATTTCTTACAACAATACCTTCGTGATTTGTCGTACTCCTTTCTTCATCAGTAAAATTCGTAGTGTCTGTTCCGGGGTTTACATTATACCACTTGATGTGGTCTGGTGCTATATCAATCCATGTCTGCGATGCGATTTCAACACTGACATTCAAATCTTCACTATCCTGTGCTGCATTTACATTTGAAAAACTGAAAATCGCAGCCAAAGCCACCACTAATGCAATAACTCCTGTTATTTTAATTCCTTTCATAGTTTATCTCCCTCCATTTTATAGGTAATTACACCCTCACTTCTCCCTTTTAGAGAATATGCATGCCTTCTTAAGACATGTAATGTGATAAAATTTAGCCGTGCCGATATATATAGTTGCCGATATCCCCCACAAGTAACTACGAAGAAAAACACAGTATTACACAATTAATATAAAGATAAATAACAAATGTCCAATTAGATGATGGGATGATGAGATAACAATGTTGCAGGATATTAGGACATTTATTGATATGTGGACTTTCAGGAAATGTATGCATTCTATTATTATTGTGGTCTGGTAGGTTAAGTGCCTGGGAGTAAGACGATTATGCAATCTAAAAAGAATCTGTATGGGAATTCAATAACAAGAATAACACGCATCGTACTCTTTATTCTGGCTGCAATGTTATTTATCCCTGTCGTGCATGCTAATTCTATTGGCATTATACCAACCACTCTTGATCTGGGGCATGTCAGCAGGGCTGAAGATGTTGTCGGGTCATTCTATCTTTCCGCTTCTTCAGGCAGTGAACTCAGGATCAGTGCAGACTATATTCCTCCTGTTTCTAATCGTTGGTTCAAGAGTCATATTTCAGAATATTCAGAAGAAGATATTTCCGGGTGGCTGACTTTTCCCGAAAATGTGATGGAGATAGACGGCTCAAAATCATTTCCAGTAACTATTGGTAGCACGCGCACAAGAGCAAACAAAAAAATGGAGTTTATCATACACATTCCAAAAAATGCCGAGCCAGGATATCATGTCGGGTCTATCAGTTTAAATCCTGTGATGGATAAGGAGGCTGGAGCTGCCGTAAACTTATTTGCTGTTAGTCGCCCGAACTTTGTCTTCAGGGTGAACGGCGAAGTTATAAGGCGCGGAACAATTAGAAAAATTGATGCTGCCCGTATGAAAAAAGACGAGGCGAAGATAACCTTATACTTCAGGAATACAGGCACGAACACAATATCTACAGATCCTCATAAAAATTTTGCAAAAATATACAACAGCAACAATGAAATACGCGCAGAACTACCTATTGGCGGCTTAAGCATCAGACCTGGTGAAGAGATACCTATCACTCTTATCTGGCGCAGTTCAGAAGAAATAAAAGACGGTAGATACCGCGTTGAAGCCACCATAAACTATCGCAGCGGTGAAACCTCAAAATCCGGATTTGTAACCGTACCCTCCATGATAACCGCAGCAGCAATCTCAGACACAAAATTAGATCTAACGCAAGAGCCAACAGATGCAATATTCTCGCCCTCAACATGCAGCATCAACTGGACATTGATACTTGCACTATCCCTCCTTATCAGTCTGGTATACTACTGGAAAAACCACGATGCATCGATCTTGGGAGTTATTCTCCTATCAATTGGAACATTCATAATCCTGTCACTTGCATATTACATTATATTCTGTTACCGGAACATCATCTCATTAATCATACTTATATTGATTGGGGTTGCAATGTATTACTGGAAAAAACAATAGAATATAGACGGAGAATATAAATACCTCCAGTTTAACAATCCTTTTAGAAAGATGATAAGATATGAAGCGAAACACAAAAACAAAAAAGCCAGTCAAAGATACAGGCAAAAAAAAGAATGTATCTCCTAACACAACAAAAACCACCGCCCGTGAAAAAGCCCGTAAAGACAAAGACCCTGCCTGCAAAGACCAGCAAAAAAAAAGCAGCCTTCAAAGAAACATCACAATTTTCACAGTCGCTTTACTCAGCGCACTGATACTCACAACAGCACTATTATCTTACACCGCAAAAAAGGACATCTCTTTTGGCGAGCCAGTGACCTTTGTAAATATCGAGACCACCGAAATCCTAAACACAAAATATTTCACTGTTGTATTGCGGCGCTTTCCACTCAGCGCACAGACATACAATCCAGACAACAACACTATGAACTATAGTCTGGGTATAGATGCATCACAGGACAGACTCAATTTCGGGATTATACCTATCGGTGCACCGTCATCAAAACAACTGAAACTGGCAAACGACCGCGCAGATAGAATCAAGATAAAATCAGACATCTACGGCAACATCTCAAAATATATCACACTTGAAGACAACAACTTCATACTTGATTCCGCTCAGAAAAAGGACTTACTAGTGCAGTTCAGCAGCACAGAACCAGAAAGCACATTCGCAGGCGAACTTGACGTAATGGTACTAATCCCATCGCCGAAAGATTCATTTTTATCTAATATCATGTTTAGGCTGGTATGATTGCAGAGGAGTCAGATCAACAATGATAACCGCAAAAAAATCATCAACAACCACAATCCTCTGTTTTCTGATTGGTCTTGCATACCTCACCTCAAACGCTTCAGCAATAAATCTTTTTGTCGAAATAGAACCCATAATCAAAGGAACCACTTACTTTGTAAATTATTCCACAATTATCAACCACACCCCGCAAAAAATCTGGACCTACTGGGAAGACAAAGGCTCAGTAGGATGCACAAACCAGCTAAGAATAGACATATACGACGGGACCATGAAAGAACTGCACAAAACACCGGAAGAAACAATAGATTCACTGGATAAAGAGAACCAGAACAGACTAATATACACTGCCTGGAGCAAACCAACTCCTTTCCATCCCGGCGCAAACAACAACCTCATAACCTATTGGTATCCATATAACTTCTCCGCCAACGTCACCGCTCAGTTCAGGATGTACTCCTGCAACGAAATATACAAAAAACCGCCATTCACATTTGAAGTCCTGAACTGGACCCGTTTCCCTGATACAAACAAGACACAAAAACTATTCGACAAAATCAACATAATAAACAAAGACGAAACCCATATAGAAATAACCCTGACCTCATCAGAAGACATAACCAATCTCCTGATACTCCCGGAAAAATACCCGCGCGGATGGATATTCGAATATGCAAAAATCACAGAACTAAAAAAAGGAAAAGAAACCAAAGTAAATATACCCTACACCGCAGGCATATGGCGACCTGCAACAGTCACACTTGCATTCGTAACCGAAGACGGCACACACTACTTAAAAAAAGATTATCTGATTGACAAAGTGCCAGTCACAGACTGGTTATCCATATTCTCTGCAATCAGCATAATATTGCTCATCACCACATTCTTCTTCATAGCATACCGCAGACACAGATCAAAAACCCTTCCAGACAAAGATACGGTCTGCAATAAAAAACCCCAAACCCATAAAAAAATACCAAAAACTTCTAAGAATTAAACCTGTCATTTATGCCATTCTTAATCATTTTTCTAGTCATACCTGCCTATATTTACAACAAAAAAGCCATCCTGACAAAAATAATCGCATCCATTCTGGCAGTATGTTCTTTCTGCAATGTTTTTTCCTCTGATTTGTCTTTTAGCATATATGGCAAAAAAAGAACAAACGCAATCCCTAACGCCAGACCGAAACACATATAAGCACCTATAGATATATTAACATAGTAATATATGGAACGCAGAACAGAGAAAATTGCCGCGCACACAAAAGCTATAGGCTCTGCAGGCAAGCTTAATATCCTGACCGCCAGCACGGAAATTACTTTTAAGTTATCTCTGCCAGAATACTCCAATCCGCACTCCATAAACAACAGATAACGCAGAGGGAGATAATGAGACCCGACAAACACACCATGATTTTTGCATTGCTAATCTCAATCATCCTTAATCTGCATTGTGCATTTGCCATAAACACTCTGGCAGTCTCACCCGACAACCTCTGGTATAGTGTTCAGGAAGAGAAGTGGATAGAACCATTATACCCGCAGATACAGATAAATGCCGAGTGTAATTACTCAGATATTGATGAAGTATATATCCGAAAAGCATTATATACCTCAAAAGTAAAATTACATGATACAAATACACAAAACAAATATTCTGCAATCACAGACATTATTGATTTATATACAATCTCCGCATCAGGTATTTACACAGTAGAGTCCGGCAATTCCTGTGGGAATGAGACACTGACAACAGAGTTCACAATACATAATCTCGACGGTTCAGTTGAAAATATCGAAGGGTTTTCCGGTGAAGGTCACGGACCAATTTATCTGGGGGATTCTTTTTTGGAAGACCATAATGAACTGCATCTTTATGTTAAACTTTATGATATTGTAGATTCAGATAAAAGAGACATCTCAATTGAAGAAGACATATATTTTACAAGGGTGAAGTTTATTGAAAATACAGACATTGCATTTTCAGATATATCCTATTCCAGTAATGGTCCTTTTATTGTCATATTAAAAAACTTGGATGACAAAGGCATTTCCAAAGACACAGAATACACATTAAAAATAGATGTAAACTACATCATCGACAACTCAGCAAAAACATTCTCATTTTCAGCCAAAAGACCCATCATATTCGGTGATGAACCAAAAGACACCCCCAAAGAACCCGAACCATTGGAACAGTCAATAACCATTTCCCATGACTCTGAAATACTATTCAGCGGCGAACCATCCATGGCAATAAACCTGGAAATTACAACTCATAACATTGACAACTTTACACTCAACAAAGGCAATCTGGGTATTAGACTATACCGGAGTGACTCGATAGTAAGAGAACTTGACATCAGCGCAATCACAAGAGACAGCAATGACTACACAATCACTGTAGACCGTATACCTCCTCTTGACAAAGACAAATCTTATGAAATAAAATACACTATAACCCATAATACCATAACCAAAACAGGAACTATGGATCTGCTCTCCGGGATCAATTTTGAAGGTGTGATGAAAGATTCAAGCGGTGTAGTTGTGCCTGCTACATTAGAATTCAGCGGACCTGTTTACAAAAAAATAACCGTCGCCGCAGATGGTCGCTACCATGCTATGTTCCCTGCAGGCACTTATGACATAACCATAACTTACACACGTTTTTCTTCAACAATACCGCTGATCATAAACATATACGACGCAGAAATAACCAGTGAACTCATGGAAATGGCACCGAACCCGGTAAAATTCAGCTACTATTCAAAAAACGTAAATCTCCATGATATGGCTGTAGCAGATCTTGTAGACTTCCAGTTCGCTCTGCCCTTCAAGACAGCCACAATCAGGATGCCTTATGATGCATCAAAAATATATAATGAAGAAGAGATTGAAGTTTATATCTGCTCTAACTGGAACAGCGAGAGAAAAGATTGCATTGGGGGATGGACAAAAATAGATGACATTACTATCAATAGAGATATTGATTTTATTTCATTTAACACAGGCAGATTATCTGCTTTTGTTATCAGCGGCAGAGAAACACTTTCACTTGAAATCAACCCATTCCCGGAAGATTATTTCAGTGAAGAAGAGATAACAATCACAGGAAAAGTAACAGATGACAATAGTAATGCTGTAAAAGATGCAATCATCAACTACTGCATAAAGGGAGCAGATATTTGCGGGACAGGGAGTACTGATATCAGCGGCGACTTCAAGTTGGCTTTAAATGCCCCAAAACCAGAGGGCAAATATGAACTGATTGTTGGCACCCAAAAAGAGCCGTATCACTCAGGCGACAACCAGTCTCATTATATAAGCATAGAAAAAATGAAAGATCTGACAGTCATATTACCGGAAATATCATCCATTGTACTCGATGATCCATCGCAATCTAATGTCCGCTTCAAACTAAAAAACACCGGTCAGGCAAGCCTGACAAACCTGAAAATCTCAGTTTCTGCACAGGGCTTATCTCGTGACAAATACACTGTTGACCCTGCAATCATCGAAAGCTTAGAACCCGGTAACGAAAAAGATATCATAATAACAATACCTTTGACCAGCGAATACTGCCAGAACATGGGTTGCATGACAGTCTACTCATTTTCACTTGATATAAGCGCAGACCAGCTAAAAGACAACAAAGCTGCCAGCCTGATAGTTGAAGTAAAAACAAAAGAGGATATGCCGAAACCGCCAGTAGAATCCACAGTATCCATCCAGACAAACGAGACAACAGAAATGGCATCGCAGTCAAACTCAACTATCATGTCTTATATGGTATCGATTTCAGGCATTGCAGATAATATTCCGCAAATCACCGGTCTCTCGACAAGCGCATTTGCTCAGCCATTAAACACATACATGATACTGGTCACAATCATACTATGCTTCATAATCATTGCACTAAAAAGGCGGCGCCAAAAGACAGGGGTATATGGTCCAAGGCATGCACACACATCTTCTTTCAACATAATAAAAAAGCACATCAAAGGCAGATAACTCTGTGTGAACGAATCATTGGGAATTACCGCAGTTTAAAAACAGAAGGTATTTCTCAGTACACAGTTATAATTTTACACCCATATTCTGCAGTTTGACTTCATAGTCGCGTCCCATGTATCCTTTGAATTCTGATATAAAGTATTTTTTTTCAGAGCCGAGCATTTTGCTTATGGATAATACTAAATCCTGTATTGCTTTTTCCACATTCTTTGGATATTCTTTGTCAATTGCTGCGTCTATGTTGATTGTTTTTGCACTGGTTGAGAAGCTTATTGTCTTTACTGTCACATGCTTCAAAAACGGGTAGCTTGCTTCTAGCTTCTTCACCTGAGTATCAAGAATTATCTGTGCATAGTGACCCGATGTTGTCCTTGATGTTATATCATGTATTGTTACCAGTACTTTTTCAAGTATTTCTGTATTTTTTGTTGCTATCATGTTTTCATCTCCTCTGTATTTTGATTATGCCGCGACACAAACAATGACCTCAGAGCCATATCGCTTTTTGTGTTTGTTACCTCTGAGGATTATAAACCACAATGTATAATTGCATGGTTACAACAGCAGTTATACCTGTAAGTATTACATGTGTTTTTTATTGCAATGTTTTTTTCTCCTCTAAATGGTTTGGTTTTTTACAGGGATATGCACTGTTTCTTGCAGGTATTTTTTTATTTTAGTATTGCATCTACTCTTTTTTTAAGGTCATATACATCAAATGGTTTTTCAATGTAATCTTCAGATGTGAGGCGACCCATTCCCTTGCTCAGGTCATCGGTTTTTGCTGTGAGAAATACTACCGGTATATTTTTCCATACGGTGTTTGATTTTATTTCAGCAGCAGTGTCCCATCCATCCATATCAGGCATCATGATATCCAGAAGTATAATGTCAGGCAATTTGCCTTTCTTTAGCATATCTATGCATTCTTTACCTCCGCTTGCTTCAATTATTGTGTAGCCTGAAGCTATATCACAAAGACCGCGTTTCACACTATATCTCAAATCCGGGTTGTCATCTACAACCATTATTTTCTTCTTCATGTTGCTTCTCCTCCAATGTTTTTTTGAATGTTCTTTATTGTTCGTATTGTGTATTGAAAATCATCTGCTGTTTCATGATTTTTCATTGTCTATAACGTCTGAACCGCCAATTAAAAAGCTTGAAAATTTAACCGCTCTTATCTCAATTTTCATGATTTTTCATTGTCTATAACGTCTGAACCGCCAATTAAAAAGCTTGAAAATTTAACCGCTCTTATCTCAATTTTCATGATTTTTCATTGTCTATAACGTCAGAACCGCCAATGAAAAAGCTTAGGATTCTCCAATTTTAATCAATATCCTCTGATTTTTCAGGGTGATATGCCGGCAATGTGAAATATATTGTTGTTCCCTTGTTTTTGCCTTCGCTCTCTGCCCGGATTCTGCCATTCATTTTTTCAACCAATTTCTGGCAGATGGACAGACCCAGTCCAGTACCCATGAGGTTGTGCCTTGATTCATCTGCCTTGTAAAATTCTTCAAATATTTTTTTGAGTATTTCTTTTTCTATGCCGATGCCAGTATCTGAAACAGAGATTAACACTTCTTTTTTGCTCTTGTATGATGCATTAAATGTGAGTGTTCCTCTGCGGGGCATGAATTTCAGGGAGTTCATTACAAGGTTTTCAATTATCTCGCGTGTGCGAAGTTCGTCTGCGTATACAAATATGTTCTCTTTTGCATTATTTACAGCATTTACATTATATTGTTTATATGTTGTTTTATTTGCTCTCACTAGGTCTTTTATCAACTCAGAGATATTGACAGGGCCATTCACGATTTTTATTGCATTAGCCTGAAGGCGGGCAAGGTCCAGAGTGTTAATTATCAGAGAGTTCAGGTATCTTGCGTTTCTTAATATCATCTCAAGATCAAATTTTACCTCTTTGTTTTTTGTATGTTTTATTGACACTGGAAGAAGTGTTAGCATAGGTGTCAGGGGAGTTCTCAGATCATGGCTTAGCTGGTTGATGAATCTGTTTTTTTGTTCAAGGAGAAGTTCTACCTGTTCTTTCTCTTTTTTCAGTTCTTTTGTCCGCTCTACGACTTTTTTTTCCACATTTTGCTTTTCTTTTTTCAGGGCGACTTCTGCATTCTGTAGCTGCATGTTGTATGATCTAAGTTTGCTTGAATGGAGTTGAAGTTCTAGGTTCTTGTTTTCAAGTTCATGGCGGCTTTCTTTTAGCAGAGTATTTGTCCTCTTCTGGCGCTCGAGTATGAATAGCATGGCTTGCGATGATTTCTCTTCTTCAGCGAGTTTTTGCGCAACTTCTTTTGTTTTCTTTTCTACTTCTTTTTCAAGTGATTCTCTTGATTTTTTGACTTCTTTTCTCATCTGCTCAAATGATTCTGCAAGGGCGCATATTTCATCTATTTTAGAGTGTATTTCTATCTTATTATCAAGTTCTCCCTTTGCAATTTTTTCTGCTGATTTTCTAAGTTCAATCAATGGTCTGGGAAGTGAATGCGCAGCAAAAAAAGACAATATTACAACTAATAGCATTATTACAATAAAAATTGCCAAAAACCGCATTTTCAATTGCGTTATGGGTTCAAAAGCTTTTGTTTTATCCATTTCAGCCAATAAGCACCACTGAATTTCAGGAATGTGCGCATGGACTCCAAGGACATCATTTCCAAGATAATTGCGGTATGAAATTGTTTTAAGTTCATGTTCAGTGTCCATTATATTAATATGTTCAAGACATTCATTTGCGTTTCGGGTGTCAACTTTCTGTTTCATAAATGTGTCATTTAAATACTTTGAAGGTGTTATCATATAACTATTTTCATTTATGATGTATATTTCCCCGGAATCTTCCAGACCCTTTCTATGCAATGTAATTTTAAATATTTCTTTATCTGCATCAAAATTTATGATGATGACTCCTGAAAATTCACCATTGAGCAAAATTGGCGCAGAAATACTTATCACTTTATTTGCAGTAAGTCTGGAAATATGCATTTCACCAATATAACATCCATTTTTTGCATTCATGAATATTTTCTCAGCACTCAAATTATACCCTAAATCTGAATAGCTGGAAGCAATCACAACACCTTCTTTATTCAAAACCCTGATTCGTGAAACTGTGTCGTGGGATAGTATCATACTTTCAATCCTTCGTTCAACTTCCTTTTTCATCAATGGAAAATTTTTACTCTCATCTACAATATCTTTAAAAACATTCCCAGTTGCTACCATCTGAGTAGTTTTCTTATATTCTTCAAGAACAGTTTCAATATGGTATGCCTTTGATTCTGCTGCTGTCTGCAAATGGGATTCTATTTCGCATTCCATATAATCCTGGGTTCTATCAAGACTCAAAAAACAGAGAATCGCAACAGGTATTAGTGACATAGTTAAAAACAGTGCAATCAGTTTCGTAGTTATACTAATCTTCATGTTTCAATCTCCTAAGCTCTTCTTTTAAGTCATTGTTTTCCTCCTCGATTTTCTTCATCTCAAGGACATCATCAATTGTTGCTTTTTTGAAGCGCTCAAGAAGATCTATCTGGCTATTGAGTTTGTCTTGGATACCCTTTAGTTTTGCGTTTGCCAGTTCAAGGTCTGATGTTTTTTCCTGGAGTTTTGCTGTATGGTCTTCTTTTTCGATTTCAAATTTTTTGCGCTCAGTGATGTCCCTGAAGAAACCAATATTGCATTTTATACCGTCTATGATGGTTGCGGTTGTATTGATATCTGCATAGATGATTGTCCTGTCTTTTTTCAGGCACGGGATATCTGATGCCAGCATTTTTTCGCCTTTTGCCTGCGCTTCAAACTCAGACAATATATGCTTTAGCTTGTCTTTCGGATGGATATCGCTTAAAATCATCTGTTTTAGTTCTCTTTCTGTGTAGCCAAGCATCCTGCATATTGCGTGGTTGGCATACATAAATTTTCTTGTTTTGATATCAGCAATAAGTATGCCCTCTGTGGCTGATTCAAATAATACGCGGTATCTTTCCTCTGATTGCCTGAGTGCTTCTCCTGTTTTCTTGCGGTCTGTGATGTCTCTTGATACAATAAGGAGTTCGTCTTTCATGATGGTCACATAGGATTCAAGGTCATGCCAGCGGCCGCGGATATCTTTGACACGACATTCTACCTGTTCGCATTGCTGCTTGTCTTTTCCTGTGATGAATTGTTCTGCTTTTGCTTTCAGATATTTTCTTATGATCGGAAGCAGATTTTTTTTGTCGTCAGGATGCATTAGGTCAAAGCAGGCTTTTCCAATATATTTTTGGGTGTCATAGCCCAGAATAGCCTTGTGGGAAGGGCTTAGGTAAATATATTTTGGATTCAGTGCAAATGTGGCTACTGCTATCATGTCGCTTGCGTTTTCTGTTATGAGGCGATATTTTTCTTCTGATTCTTGCAGTGCTTCCTGTGCTTTTTTGCGCTCTGTGATGTCGCGGGCTGTACCGCGATAGCCAAGAAGTTTCCCGCCTGGTTTGAAGAACGGCACTCCGTTGGTTTCCATAATCCGACAGCGCCCATCTTTGTGCTGCGCTATGGTTTCAAGGTTTGTGAATGGCATTTTGGTTTTGAGTACTTTTTTGAATGTAGAGGATGTGTGTTTTGATTCTTCTTTTGGCATAAGGTCAAAAGGTGTTTTCCCAATCACTTCGTCCGGTTCAAGACCATATATGTCGCGTGACGTAGGACTGATGTATGTGTAGATGCCTTTTGCATTGACTTCCCATATCTGCTCTTCGATTGTCTCAACAAGATTGCGGTATTTTTCTTCTGATTGACGGAGGGCATCCTGCGTTTCTATAAGTGACACGATGTCTTTTTCCTGTGTGATATTGCGAACAAGCCCCTGTATGCCATTGATTTTTCCGTGTATGTCTTTTGTGAAAGATGATGAGATGATAAGGTATATTTTTTTGCCTTTCGAGTTCAGGAGAGATAGCTCCTCACTATTGATAAATGTTTTTTTGTGCCTTTCTATAAATTCTTCACGATCTTTTTGTTCAGACCAGAACTGAGGTGGGATGAATGGTTTATTCAGAAATACTTTCTGGTCCGATACCTCAAATAGTTTCATGAATGCAGGGTTGACATATGTTATGATACCATCCAGATTAGATGTGTATACGCAGTATTCTGAATTTTCAAGCAGTTTCATATGCATTTCTTCTTCTCCGTGCAGTTTTTTTTTGATTGCAAGAAATATATCTGTCTGTGTTACAACTCCAAGCAGCTGCTTGTCATTCATGATGACAAGGCGGCGGATGTTCATCCTCTCCATAAGCCGACCTGCGCTGAATACTGATAAAGAAGGGTGCGCATCAATTACATGAGAAGACATTATCTCTTTGACATGGACTTTCGATGGATCTTTTTTTAGTGCAAGAATTTTTTTAATCATATCCCTTTCGCTGATTATACCTGATACCCTGTCTTTTTCCATGCACAGGACACACGATATCCTGGATTTTGCCATGATTTTTACAGCATCAGAGACAGATGCCGTATCCTGTACTTTTGCCACATTTTGTGTCATTATCTCCTCTACTGATGACCCCAGACCATAGGCTGTCAGGGCTCTTGTAAGGTCTGTTTGTGTTACAATTCCAATAAGCTCTTTATCTCCAATGACCGGTAATCTTCTTATTTTCTTTACGCCCATCATTTTACTGGCTTTCAGGACCGTGAAATGCGGAGATACAGTTATAATCTCTCTGGACATTACAGACTTTACCTTCACTTTTGTATGATGCTCTTTTTTATCTGCAACTGTTTTTACAAGATCTCTTTCTGTGATTATGCCTTTCATTGTGCCGTTATCTGTTACAATTATGCATGATATGTTTCTTACCGCCATGATTTTTGCTGCATCTGTGACGTATTTGTCCGGCGAGATAGTAGCGATATCTGTAGTCATTACATCTTTTACTTCTATCCAGTGTTTGGATGCAGTTACAGGATGATCCGGCAGTTTGTGCCCGATTGCTGTCTTAAAGAATATATGTTTCAGAACCATTTAATTCCACTTCTTTAGTTTTATAGTGAAGGCACTAATAAATTGAGTAGAGTGCCTTCCCATATCCTTAAAATTGCTATGCAATTTTAGGATTTTGAATATTTGTCCCAAATTTCCAATTTTCGAAATGGGTGAGCATTTCGAAAATCCAGCGAATCTGTGATTCGCCCGGATAGATGAAGGCAATCTGGTTTTTGCTATGAAAAACCACAAACGGGTGGTTTTTCTCGCATGCTTCCGAAGCATAAGTGCTTCGTCGCATGCTTAAAAATCTGCGATTTTTTGCATCCAGCAAATCACAGATTTGCCCGGATCCTAAAAATCACGTTGTGATTTTTAAGGATACATAAATCGCTTGATGCAATTTAGTATGATGATGTTTGCTCATTTATTTTATGCTTTCACTATAGTTGTATTTTTAATTGTCTCTCCAATCTTCCCAAAAAATTAAAACGCTTGAAATTGCACAACTTCCCCAACATTTCATGATTTTTAATTGTCTCTCCAATCTTCCCAAAAAATTAAAACGCTTGAAATTGCACAACTTCCCCAACATTTCATGATTTTTAATTGTCTCTCCAATCTTCC
>DAOWAN010000101.1 GCA_030634545.1 Candidatus Nanohalarchaeota archaeon | reverse complement strand
ACCCATTTGGCGACTCAACAGAAAACGTAGATGACGATCTAGTTTAACAACTGATGCATTCATTTTTATCCCCCCAAAAAATGCTTTTCTTCAATAATTTGTTAGTATTGGGGGGTTATTATAGTTTAGCCAACGGGATTGCAGCAACAATAATAATGATAATCATGCAAAACAAAAAGACTTATATGTTTTAGGAATTATACAAATATCATTCAAGATAATAATATTATCTGACTCAACACGCAAAAACAAAGAGGTGCATAAAATGACAATATCACAAGAAGTAGCAAAAATTCTTCTGGAAATAAAAGCAGTGACGCTTAAGCCTGAGAAACCGTACAGGTATGCTTCGGGAATCTTAAGTCCAATATACTGTGACAACAGATTGCTTATGTCATATGTTGATAAGAGAGAACAGATAATTGACTATTTTGCAGAAATGATAAAACAAAATAATCTCCAATTTGACATTATCGCAGGTACAGCAACTGCGGGTATCCCGCATGCAGCATGGCTTGCAGAAAAACTGAAAAAGCCTATGATATATGTAAGAGCAGGTGCGAAAGAGCATGGCAAGACCAACCAGATAGAAGGGAAGCTTATGAAGGGGCAGAAGGTACTTGTGATTGAGGATCTTATCTCAACTGGCGGAAGTTCAGTTGCCGCAGTGGAGGCAGTACGAAATGCAGGCGGCATTGTAACTGATTGTTTGGCAATCTTTACATATGAGATGCAAAAAGCAAAAGACAAATTCAAAGAATCTGACTGTAATATAATAACATTAAGTGATTTTAGTACATTGATTTGTATCGCAGGTGAAAATAACTATATCAACACGGATTCAGTAAAAAAAGCACTGGAATGGAACAAAGACCCACAGGGTTGGGGCAAAAAAATGGGCTTTGAATAACATGACATTCAAAATAGGCATATTCGGATCAGCTCTTGGACAAATTGACTCCGAAACACTAAAAAAATCCCGCGAAATCGGCGCACTCATAGCAAAAAACAACCACATCCTCATAACTGGCGGATGCCCCGGCATCCCATACGAAGCAGCAAAAGCCGCATACAAAGAAGGTGGAAAAACAATTGCATATTCACCTGCAACAGACATAGAAGAGCATAAAAAAACCAGCTTCCCAACAGACTGCACCACAAAATATATATTCATCCCCAAAGACTACAAACACTCAAAAGACATAGACATCTGCAAAAAATATAGAAACGTATCATCAGTAAGCGCATGTGATGCCGCAATAATGATATCAGGCAGGATTGGCACACTCAACGAATTCACAATAGCATATGACCTTGGAAAGATAATAGGAATACTGGAGAACACAGGTGGAATCACAACCCACATCCAAAAACTCGTAGAGGACCTGAATAAAAAGACAAATGCAAAAATAATATATTCAAAGGAACCAAAAGATTTAATAGCCAAAATACAGGAGGCGCTCAAATGACATTCACAGACAATCTGATAAAAAAGTCAAGAGATACAAATTCTATAGTATGCATGGGACTTGACCCGGTACTTGAAAAAATACCCCTCAAAGGGACAACAGAACAGGTACTTGTAAAATTCTTCACAGATATCCTAGATGCAGCAGCAGCAGAAAATACTCTTCCATCAATAGTCAAGCCAAATATTGCATTTTATGAGCAATACGGCTTCGACGGTCTGAGAGCGCTCAAAAGTATAATCACAGCATACCAAAAGCAAAATATTCCTGTACTCCTTGACGCAAAACGCGCAGATATAGGAAAAACATCCTCTGCATACGCAAAGAACCTTTTTGACTTCTGGGGCGCAGATGCAATCACAGTAGCTCCCTATATGGGTCAGGATTCAGTGTCTCCATTCATAGAGTACTGCAAAAAAGATAAAGGAGTCTACATCCTCGCAAGAACATCAAACAAGGGCGCAGTTGACATTCAAAACCTTATGGTCAACAAAATCCCTCTCTACATGAAAACATCCCAAAAAATAACTGAATGGTCTAAAGATTCCGGTGTAGGCGCGGTGGTCGGCGCAACATATCCTAAAGAGCTTGAAGCAATCTCAAAACTCTTCGTAGAGTCAAAAAAAGAGATTCCAATGCTGATTCCAGGTGTAGGCGCACAGGGCGGCAGTGCAAAAGAAGTAGTACAAGCACTGAAAAACACAAAAAACAACCTGTCGATACACAGAATCAACTCATCATCAGCCATATTATATGCATACCAAAAGCAGGATACAGATGACTATGCAGGCGCCGCAGTAAAAGCAATAAAACAACTGAACAAAGAAATAGATTTCAGGTGCTAGTCTTAAATATTCAGTTTCTCAGACTAGTGACTGGCGCAGGCAGTCTCCCGCCTCTCTTCATAAAGTCCTTTGCAGAATACTTATTCACCTTCATCACAGGAACCACTCCAAGCAAACCGCCATACTCAATAAGCTCATTCTCTTTTTTACCGGGCGCAGGAATCACCCGCACAGCAGTGGTCTTATTATTGATAATGCCTATTGCAAGCTCATCTGCGATGATTGCATTTATGGTCTCTGACGGCGTATCACCAGGTACTGCAAACATATCAAGTCCTACGGAGCAGACTGCTGTAAGTGATTCTAGCTTGTCAAGGCTTAATGCCCCTTTTCTTACAGCTTCAATCATACCGGCATCTTCACTCACAGGTATAAATGTCCCGCTTAAGCCCCCGACATTAGCGCTTGCCATAGCCCCGCCTTTTTTGACAGCATCCATAAGCAATGCTATAGCCAGAGTCGAGCCATGCGTACCAATATGCTCAATCCCAAATGCTTCAATGACATTCGCTACAGAATCCCCTTTCGCTGTTGTAGATGCAAGAGAGATGTCCACAATGCCAAAAGGAATATCCATATTCTTTGCAAGTTCCCGACCAATCAGCTCTCCTGAACGTGTTATTTTAAACACAGTCCTTTTTATGACCTCAGACAGCTGCGACAGGTCGCAATCCTTATTTTTCTCGATGACACTTCGGACCACACCAGGTCCGCTAATACCTACATTTAATGTAAGATCTGGCTCTCCAACACCATGATAAGCACCTGCCATAAATGGATTATCTTCCGGCGCATTTACAAATACCACAAACTTTGCACATCCTACAGCATTCTCACTCGTCAAAGCAGTCTGTTTCAGCATATCCCCAATCAGATTGACAGCATCCAGATTCATACCAGCGACAGTGGTCCCAACATTCAAGAATGAACACACTCTTTCAGTCTTAGACAAAACATCAGGAAGCGACTCAATCAGTACCTTATCAGACTTAGTAAATCCCTTTTGAACCAGCGCACCAAAACCACCAACAAAATCAACTCCTGCATCCTTTGCTGCCTTGTCAAGCGTACGTGCCATCTTAAGATACTTCTCTTTTGTGCAATGTGTCTCCATTATAAGACTGACAGGCGTAATAGATATTCTCTTATTGACTATCGGAACACCATACTTCAACTCCAGTTTCTTTGCTTCCTCAATCAGCTTTACAGCATTAGAGTAAACTTTATTATACACATTTTCCCTGAACTTTGCAAAATCAGAATCAACGCAATCTTTGAGATTTATCCCGATTGTAGTGGTTCTTATATCCAGATTCTGGTTCAGTATCATGTTTGCTGTCTCAAATATCTCATCAATAGTAATAGCCATAATCTACACCCTATGCATCATCTTAAAGATATTCTCATGCTGGAACTGTATCTTCATATCCATCTTCTTTCCAATCTTTTCCAGTTCGCATCTCAAATCTTCCAGAGCGCATTTAGAATCTTTTATATCCACAAGCATTGTCATAACAAAATAAGGTCCCATTATCCTCTGGTTTATGTCCTCGATATTGATATCGCACTTATACAGGAAACCAGATACATTTGCAACAATACCTTTCTTATCTTCACCGATGACTGTGATAAATAACCGCTCTTTTTCCATGATAGCACCTCATATCTTTTTAGGGTCTTTGTTCTTTTATTTTTATTGTCAGTGATTGCCCAATACATTTCTATCGGCAACATGTACATAAAATATATTTAAAAGAAACATGCGAAAGTAGACTCATGAGTTATTTCCAGCACCCCCTGATAAAGGAAAATGCAATTGAAAGACGCCTTTACCAGGAGACAATCATTGCAGAAGCTGCAAAAAAGAACACACTTGTAGTCCTTCCGACAGGCACAGGTAAAACACCGGTAGCAATCGGTCTTACAGCCATACGCCTGACAAAATACCCTGACTCAAAAATCCTTATTCTCGCGCCAACAAAGCCGCTGGTAAACCAGCATGTGAATTCTTTCAAAAAAGTTATGCTGATAGATGAGAATAGATTTGTTACAATTACAGGTAAAGATTCACCGGAAATTAGAAAAACCCTGTGGAAAGAACACCAGATATTCTTTTCAACACCACAGGTTGTTGAGAATGATATCATAGCAGGAAGACTTGAGCTTACAGACTTTTCAATGATATGTTTTGACGAGGCGCACAGGACATCAGGTGATTATGCTTACACATATATTGCGCGAAAATACATGGAATCATCAAAAAACTCATTGGTGCTCGGTCTCACTGCATCTCCCGGAGGCACAAAAGAAAAGATAGGCATCATCTGCGGGAATCTCTTCATTGAGAATGTTGAGATAAGGACAGAAACAGACTGGGATGTAAAAGAATATGTAAAACCAATCAATGTAAAATGGATTTACGTTGAACTGCCGAGCGAATATATCCGCGCGCGAAAATATTTTGAAATCACACTCAACAGCCGCCTTGAAACCCTCAAGAAGATGGAACTTATCACCTCGAAAAGCGTCTCAAAAAAGATACTTCTCGGTATCCAGAAGCAGGTCTCAATACAGGCATCAGAGACCAGAGATCCTATCTTATTTAACGCGATGTCAGTTGTCGCCCAGTGCATCAAGATCAACCATGCAATTGAACTTCTTCAAAGCCAGGGTCCAAAGCAGGTTGCACAGTACATAGAGAAAATGAAAAGTGATCAAAAGACAAAGGCAGTCCGTGTGATTCTCTCAGATGAAAATTTCAGGATGGCAGAAAATATTGTTAATTTTATCATTGAGGAAAACATCATACATCCGAAGATGGATGAACTCAAAAGGATTCTTGAGAGTAAGCTTGTAGATGGGAAGAAGGCTATTGTATTTACGCAGTATGTGAAGACAGTTGATGAAATCAAAGAGTATGTTGCGGGTGATAAGGTACAGCCAATTGCATTTATTGGTCAGCGCAAAGGCCTGTCGCAGAAAAAACAGATTGAGATACTTGACAAATTCAGGAACGACGAATACAACTGCCTTGTCGCAACCTCGGTGGCTGAGGAGGGGCTTGATATTCCTAAAGTTGATCTGGTTGTATTTTATGAGCCAATTCCATCTGAGATAAGGACCATACAAAGAAGAGGAAGAACAGGCAGGATGAAAGAAGGGGATGTACATATTCTGGTTGCAAAAGGCACAATTGATGAAGCATATTACTGGTCATCTAGACATAAGGAGCGCAAGATGAAATCAGTACTAAAGACCATGAAAGGCGGGTTCACTGCAGATGCAGTCACTATCTCAAAGAAAAGTGTTGTTGATTTGAAGATTAAGAAGCAGGAGTCGCTTGATAAATATTCCGGGAAAGATCCGGTGGTTGTTTATACTGATACGCGCGAAAGAAAGCTTTTGCGGGAGCTGAAGGAGTTTGAGGGTGATGGTCTTGAGTTGAGGACAATACAACTGGAAGTCGGAGATTTTCTTTTGAGTGATCGATTGTGTGTTGAAAGGAAGACATTTGAAGACTTCCTGCAGTCTATCATCGATGGCAGGCTCTTCAGTCAGATGAAGGGACTTGCAGGTAATTTTGAAAGACCTATTCTTCTTCTTGAAGGTGAGCATCTTTATGGTCAGAGGAACATTCATCCAAATGCGGTCAAAGGAGCTATTAATTCCATTTCTATTGATTATAGGATACCTATATTATGGAGTAAGACGCACCGTGAGACTGCTGAGATTATTGTATCACTTGCAAAGCGCGAGCAAGAAGAAAAGAAGCGCATTGTGCAGGTCAAAGGTGAGAGAAAGGCGCAGACAGTGTCTGAGATACAGGAAGGGGTTGTCGGCATGCTCCCTGGTGTAAATGCTCTTCTTGCGAAGAGGCTTTTGTCTGAGATAGGGAGTGTTCGGGATGTGGTGTGTGCTGATGTTGATGCGCTTAAGGGGGTTGAGGGCATAGGCGCTGAGAAGGCTAAGAGGATTAAGAAGGTTGTTGAGGATAAGTATGAGTGATGGAGGTAGTGATATGAAGTGTGTGCATATTTTTGTGACTGGCAGAGTACAGGGTGTGTTTTACAGGGGGTTTACTAAAAAGAGCGCAGACGACTGCGGCGTCAGAGGATGGGTGCGGAATGTTTCAGATGGTCGGGTTGAGGCTTTTGCTGTCGGCGCAGAAGATGAACTTAATTGTTTTGTTGACGAGTTGAAGAAAGGTCCGCCTGCATCAAGGGTTGATGATTTAGAGGTAGATGTGGTGGCGGCGGATGATGTCAAAGAAAAGTATGATGGTTTTCGGATATTGCGTTGAATTTATTATTACTGTATTATACTGTTTAATGACTGTTTTGCATCTTCTTCCTCAATTTTCAGTAAATATAGATTGATGTCTATCTGTTCATAGGATATATTTGTCCAGCGAGTAATGACATCAACTATAACAGGTGGAAAAGTACCCACATATTTGAATATTTTTCGTAAAAATCGTGTTTGTGGGGTAAAGAATTATAGTAAATCAACATCTGTAGGAAATCGCCTACAAATTAAATCTATTTTTGTGGGGTAAAATTGAATAATAAGTATTCATATATGGATGATTTATATTCTATGCATATAGGTGTATTTACTCTATTGCAACGCAATATTTCTATATTTGTTATATCAATAGATATAACATGGAAACAAAAACAGATTTCATGGAAAAAGCTAATGTGTTGAGATACCCGCGCTTGGATACGGTTCTGATGGTAGAAGAACATATCAGGCAACATGACGGAGAATATAGAGAACTTTGAATAACTCTTCTGGTTTGCAAACCTGTTCTGTTTTCTATTATTTCTTCGCTATTTTGCTCAGTTTCTCCTTATATTAGGCATATACTGGTCCATATTTGCTCAACTTCCTCCAAATTCCTCACATTT
>DAOWAN010000021.1 GCA_030634545.1 Candidatus Nanohalarchaeota archaeon | reverse complement strand
CAAAAACAACCGCAAACAAGATAATAACCATATTCGTCAACGAAAAATTCCTAAAAAAAGAAGTCTTGGGCAGAATATGGAGAATATCATGCAATCAGAACCACCACTACTTCCACACGCGAAAAATAAGCCATAACCTGACAATGATATGTGAATCAGGCATACTGGAAGAAATCCACAAACACATTCCAAGCGCAAGAGCAATCATTCTCTTCGGCAGCTACAGGAAAGGAGACGACACAGAACAAAGCGACATAGACATCGCAGTCGAGATCACGGACAACAAGGAATTAAAAATAACTGAACTGGGAATAGTACCAAAACTGAGCTACAGAAAAAACATCCCGGTAAACATCCACATATTCTCAAGAAATAAAATAGACCTGAACCTCTTTGCAAACATAGCAAACGGCATTGTACTGGAAGGATTTTTAGAGGTGCGACCTTAAATGAGATACAAAAGACCGGACATGAAAAACGCACAAAGCATACTAAAAGCAGCGCAAAGAGAAATGAAATTCACACTCACACTGGAACCAACAGAAGACTCCGCAACCACAATCACAAGAAACATATACGAAAGCTTCAGAATGCTGGGAGACTCACTACTAGTCGCACAAGGCACAGAATCACAAGACCACATTACACCAATAAAAGAACTGCTAAAACTCAAAGTCAACACCGAAAGACCAATAAGCCTCATAGACAACCTTAGAAGACTAAGACACAACATAAACTATTATGGCTACAGACCCAATATAGCAGAACTCACAGACACCCTCTCCATAGCCAAAAACTGCTTCAAACCCCTATGCGATGCAGTCACAGAAAAAATAAACGCAGACAGAACTTAACCTTGAATTGCCAAGCGACATTTTATCCAAACAAATCAAGACAACTTCTACTTCCAAGAATTTATATCTTTAGCAATGCGTATTACCCGCTCCCCCTTCGTAATATCAAACAATTTCTCAACTTTGAGAAATCCACGAGAGATACGATTATCCCCAAAACAGACATCATTTAGAGGGTTCACCCCATCAAAGATAAGTTTATTCTCTTTAGCCAACTTATTGACAATATTGTAATTGTCATATTGATGTGACTCTTTCTCCTTCTCCAACACATATCTGGAATAAATAATAATCGGTTCATTAATCTTAACATCCAATTCGAACTCTCGAAAAACAAAATTAATACCTATAAACTCATCATTTTTCTTAAATGAAAATTGTACCCCCAAAGGAGACCAACGCAGATAATCGTCTTTTCCCATGTTGACATCCAAAAGATTACTATTCAGAGATTTGAACCCATTTTTATCAATTCTTTCATCAAGCTTCTCTATGATTGAATGAATCTCCTCAAAAAACTTATCCTGAATTTTAAACAATTCCCACATCTGTTTCCCCGTCATCTTAGTTTCACCTTGCATAGGACATCACCTCAACATTTTTACTCAACAACACATCAATATCATGCGCAATATTATAATCAATCATCACAATAAAAGATAGACAACAGACACCCTATTTCTTCAAAATCAATATCCGTCTCAATATCCTTCCATCCCTCAAACATTTTAAAACTGAAACAAGACAGAAAATCATTCAGGTCTCTTTTCAAAAGACACAACACACAATCATTACAATCTTCTTCCACACAGCATATTTCTTTCAATTTAATCCATCTTAACCCATATACAGGGATACTCGTATCATCATCCCCCACATTTTTAATATCCTCTTCATAATCAAATCGCGTCAAGTAAACCATACACCGCCTATTGTCACCAAAACCAGATATATTTTCATAATTATAATACCTTTTCAAACTAAAATTACGTAGCGATTCGTAATATGTAGACAACTGATTTTCACCCGCCCCAGACCAATTCTTGACTTCCACCAATATCAAAAAGTCTTTCTTATGGTCACTATCATTCCTAAGAATCAATACCAAATCGGGCTCTTTATCATTATTATTTATATCTTTGAAACGTGGCCAAAAATAATACTCAATCTCATCAAAGTCAGGCAACTTCAATCTATTACCTGATTTATCCCTCGCCTGTTCAAAAAATAACCTTATCAACTTATTCTCTTCATCGTACTTCATCAATCCAAAGACAGTTGAAGTAAGTAAATCCTCTTTATCAAGTATCTTCCCTAACTTACCGTTTTTAAAAGCCTCAATCATCTTCTAAACACCCTGTTTATCTAACCACAAATATTTTTGTACCCAACCATTATCTATCTTTCCAAACAAACACCACGAAAACATTAATAAAATTCCACACACAATAAACAACCAATGGTAACAAAACACCTAAAAAACCTGCACAAGAGACTCAAATCCTTTCTCGGAAAACTCTTCAAAAAAAACAAAGAAATAAAACTAGGACTATACGGACCCCCGAACTCCGGCAAAAGCACCCTGGCAAACACAATCTGCATGGACTGGCTAGGTGAAGAACTAAGCACAGTCTCAGGAATCGCCCACGAAACCCGCGAAATCCAGACAAAAGAAAAAGTCATAATCGAAAACAACGGCAAAAAAATCACATTCAGCGTAGTCGACACCCCCGGCATCGCAACAAAAATCGACTTCGAAGACTTCCTCGAAGGCGGCATGAAACGCCCACAAGCCAAAGAGCGCGCAAAAGAAGCCACCAAAGGCGTCATCGAATCCATCAAATGGCTCGACAAGATGGACGCAGTCCTCGTCATCCTCGACGCCACAGAAGACCCCATCAACCAGGTAAACATAACAATACTCGGCAACCTCGAAGCCCGCGGCATACCCGTCCTCATCATCGCAAACAAACTAGACCTCAAAGAATCCAACGCAACAGCCATCCGCTCAGCATTCCCCCAATACGAAGTCATCGGCATAAGCGCAAAAGAAAAACACAACACAGAACAGCTCTACCAAAAACTATTTGAAGTACTTTAACCAATAGGTAATACAGATGGACGTAAAAATAAAATTCTACCCCTACGAAAAACTAAAAGAAGACGGCATAAAAGACATGCTGCACGACCTCAAGAAAAACACAATCATCATGATAGACGCAAAACTAAAACCAGACGAAGAAGCAAAACTAATCGAAGAGACAATGAAAAACATAAGCACAAACTTCTCAGGCATCGAACTCGACTCACTTGACCTCACCGCCTCAGACGAAAACGACACAGTACTAAAAAAAGTAAAAGACCAGATACTCGAATTCATCACCGGCAAAAAGCGCGGTCTAACCCTCATCGGTCCTGCAGACATCATCAAAAAAATCGAAAAAAAGCCCGACGACCTGCTACTACACATGAGATAGATTCCCATGCCAAACAAATGCACACACTGCGGAAAAATCCATCCTGACGAAGCAGACTACCTTCTCGAAGGCTGCGACGAATGCGGCTCAAAATTCTTCTTCTACATAAAAGAAGACAACCTCAAAAAAGCAGAAGAGACAGTCAAAAAACTAACAAAGACCCAGCTAAAAGAAATAGAAAGCGACGTAAGAGAAATAATCTCAAACAAAGACAAAGAAGACAACAACACACCCGACAAAAAAGACGACGCAGTAGCACTCGACATAGAAGCAATAAACATCAGGCAGCCAGGCAAATATGAAATAGACCTCGTAAACCTATTCAACCAGAGCCCGCTTATAATCAAGCTAGGCGCAGGCAAATACAAGATAGACCTCTCCACCATGAAATTCAAATGGCGAAAATAAAGTATATACCGTTCTTACAAAACGGGTTTAACCCTCCATCACTTTCTAAACTTACCATACACATACAATATCAAACATACAAGCAGGTAATTGACAATAACAGTAACAACAATAGTCAAAGCATCATTTAGAAGAGGATTATCCCCAACCACTCTTTGTGACACAGAAAACCGATCCAGAATTGCAAACGGCACATATAATATTAGAGGTACCGGATATACTTTCCATGCTTCATAAACAACATTAGGTTTACCAACCGATTCAGTCACAGTATAATCAAAATCATAAACCGTACCATACCAGAAAGTCAAAGGAAGAATAAACGTTATAATTATCTTTGTCCACGAAAGTTTGAATATCTCTTTTATATCCATATTACCCATATTACAACCCAACCCTACATACATATTTATTCAAAACTCAAAAACAAATAAAATACAACATACATAAAATCATAAACACCATACTCACCAGTCAAATCCGCAGATGATACTTCTCAAGCTTCTCAATAAAAATCTCCTTGATAGCAATCAACTGCTCCTGCGTCTTCGCCTCAAACCGAAGACTAAGCACAGGCTCAGTATTAGACGCCCTCACAAGCCCCCACCCATACCCAAGCTCAACCCTCACACCATCAATAGTAACAACATCATACTCCTTCGCAAAATCCTTCTGAAGCTTCGAGACAATCTTGAACTTCTCATCATCATCACAATCAATCTTAATAGTCGGCGTCGAAAGATACTTAGGCAAACCCCCCCTCAAATCACTCAGCTTCTTATGAGTATTCAAAGAAAGCAACTCAACCATCTTCAAAGACGCAAAAATCCCGTCATCAAACCCGACCTCATTATAATAAACATGCCCGCTCGCCTCCCCTGCAATAGGAATCATATCCTCAAGCATCTTCTTGCGAATAAAAGTATGCCCAGTCCGATGGATAACAGGCACCCCGCCATGCCTCTTAACATCATCCATAATCAGCTTCGAACAATTCACATCACAAAGCACCGTCGCCCCCCTGTTCTTATAAAGCACATCCCGCGCAAGCAAAGCAAGCGCCTCATCACAGGAAAGCTCAGAACCCTGCTCATCCACAAACACAACCCTATCCCCATCACCGTCATACGCAATACCAACATCCGCATTATATACAACCACCTTAGTCTTAAGATCATCCAGATTCACAGAAACAGTCGGATCAGGCATATGACCAGGAAAATTACCATCAGGCTTGCAATAAATACACACAACCTCAAAGCCCAGACCATCAAAAAGCTTCCGAGCAACAGGTCCGGCAGTCCCATTCCCGCCATCAATAACAACCTTAAGCTTCCTGTCAATCCTCACACGCTCATTAATAAAATTCAGATAAGGCGCAACAACATCACGCTTAGAAACCGCACCCTTACCGCTCCGGTACACCCCCTCTAAAATCAAACGCTCAAGCATCAGAATCTCATCAGGCGGCAGCACAAACTCACCCTTGCACATCTTAACCCCATTATAATCCGGCGGATTATGAGACGCAGTAACCATCAACGCCCCCTCGCACTTAAAAAAAGCCCTCGAAAAATAAAGCATAGGCGTAGTAACCTCACCCACATCAAAAACATTGACACCGCACGACTTAAGCCCGTCTATAATCGCAGCCTTAATAGCAGGCGAAGAAAGCCTTGCATCACACCCGACAGCAACAGTCTTAAAACGCGTATGCGTCGCATAAGCCTTGCCGATCTTCAAAGCCAGCTTCTCATCAATCTCATTCGGATACAAACCCCGTATATCATAAGCCCTAAAAATACCCATAAAACCACCACATTACATTATACAAATATACCATCCACACAAACTTATGAATTTATCTATCCCACAAACAAAACCTATAAAAAGAAACCCAAAACAATATAGACCAAAAAGTAGGCGTGAAAAAAATCATGAAATTCACATATCATTGAAGAATTTCAAGCATCCCTTCACAACAACAGCATAGAAGAAGGGTACAGGAAATAGACCAACAACATTGGATTTCCGCAGATTTAATTGATTAATACAATTTGTGAGGCAATAAAAAATGCAAATAGACCCAATAAAAACCCAAAAAAACGAGCCGCTGCAACTATACGAAAAAAAGCTGGACCAGATCGCACAGCAGGGCGACTATATAATCGCACTCGTAACAGCCACCAAACCCGACTTCTACAAGCAATGGTCACTCATACCCGCCGCAGAAAAACACAACATCCCCCTCTTCGTAATGAACACAGGCCAGCACCACGACAGCCTCCTTGGCCACGGTCTAGAAGAATTCAAGATTAGCGACAAATTCGCAATCAACTTAAACATCAGAGGCGACCTCTGCCAGAAAACATCAGAACTCATAACAAAAATCAAATGGTTCACAGACCACCTCAAAAAAAAATACCCGAAAAAAACAATACTCCCGATAGCACACGGCGACACCCACGCAGCAGGCATCGTGCCATTAGCATGGCTATTTGCAACAAACCAGAAATGCGCACAAAACGAAGCAGGTCTCAGAAGCATGTCCCCTGACTTCAAAAACCACAAAAACATCGAACAATTCATACAAGACCAGTTCAACAATCCATGGACCCTCAACCGCGCAGAACCCTTCCCCGAGCAATACGACACATTCATAAGCGCAGCCGCATGCCACTACCACTTCACCCCCACAAAACAAAACACAGACCACCTCATAAAAGAAGGCTACCCTAAAAAAAACATCTACGAAGTAGGCAACAGCGTAGTCGACGCAATATCGTTCAAGAAAAAAGAAAAAAAAGACCAATCCATATTCGACATCTACCCAATACTCGAAACACACGACAACTGGATACGCATAGACATCCACCGCCGTGCAAACCTCCTACCCGAACGATTCACCGCCCTAGTACAAGGCATAATAAAATTAGTAGAAAGCGGTCACAACATAAACCTCATCAACATGAACGCAACAAAAACAGCCCTCCAAAACTACGGTCTAAAACACAAACTAGACACACTAAAAAAAACCCACAAAAACTTCCTATTCACAGACCTCTGGCCCGCCTACGCACATGTAATAGAATTCCTCGAATCAGGCAAATGATTCGCAGAATTCACAGACTCAGGCTCAATGCAGGAAGAACTAAACGAAATAACCAAACCCCTATGCCTGACAGCAAGATATAACACAGACCGCCCCGAAACAATCATGGACGCAAAAACAAACATACTGATACCCCCAATCTCAGGAGACTACATCCATGACTTCATAACACACATAGAAAAAGACGAAACCCTCCAAAAACAGATGAGAACCGGCAAAAAACTCTACGGCAAAAACGTAGGCGAAAAAATAATAAAAACCATAAAAGACACAAAAGACCATCCATTCGAATGGGCGCACGACATAGTCGGTCTCAAACAGGACACAAAAAAGCAATTCGACTTTCTGTAGCGCGTAAATATTCGTCAACCCAAATACCCCAATACCACCGCCACATCTCAGAAAAACATAAAAATCTACTTGCTTAATCCACAGTATGAGCATCATCGAAGACATATACACCAAAGGTAAGCCTTACTCTATCGCAGGCTATCCACCAGCAGCCATGCCTCATATAAAATACATCAAAGAGAAACAAATCACTATTCTTCTCAAGCTAAAAATCGGAGACGAAACAACAATTCCAGGATATTTCATAAAAAAAAGCAAAATACCTTTCAGAGTCACCCACGAATTAACGCGGAATAAGTACCTAATCTCATCACAAGAGTACTATTACACCGGCATTCTCGGATCACACAGAGATGACACAGACGGTATTCCATGCATTGTTCCAAACACGATACTTATAGAAGAAAATATTAGTGCAAATTTCATCATAAGAAAAATATGGTTCAAAAAAACAGAGTATAGCCCAGAAGAAGACACATACTTAATTCTTAGTAAAGAAAAAACAAAACAAGAACCATTAGATTTCGACATAAGCGCAATGCCAAAACCACACTTCTCCTCAAAAGACATCATAGAGACAATGGAAAATGCATTTAGCGGAAAACACATATTAAATCCATCAAAAAACATTATCCTATTACTACCACATTCAGGATCTACGAGCATAGAATCATCTGCAGGAATTGGTGATGCAATCTTAAGAAATAGAGTAACACAAACCGTAACAGAAAATATATTCAAATCAATCAATAACATACAGCTAAACGGAATAACATTCAGAGATATGAATATTTCATATAACAATATACCAGATAGACATAAAATAAACAACCAACTTCTATCCAAAATAATTCACAGAGAAATAAATTCAAAAGAAGTAAATTGGATTATAAACTCTGGAGACATCGACAGAC
Source organism: Candidatus Nanohalarchaeota archaeon (assembly GCA_030634545.1). Lineage (GTDB taxonomy): Archaea > EX4484-52 > EX4484-52 > EX4484-52 > B79-G9 > B79-G9. The sequence continues at coordinate 14,790 of DAOWAN010000021.1, read as the reverse complement.
TCACACCAAGAACATATGGAATTTTAAGCAAATCAGAATTACCTCTCAGTATATATGGTATTGAGAGCATAAATACACGACACATAACAAGACATAGCAACGACTTAGCATACGCTTTATTCTACAATCGACACAAAAATTACGCTATAAATAATGAGATGAAACAAAGAATAGAACAAGCCATACATAAAATGGAAGAAAAATATAGGTTATTAGGTGAAGAACACCACAGCATATTCTGCAACTTAACCATAGACGGCACAATATACGAAAAAGGAAGTCGTGCAGTCTCATCCATATCCAGAATGTTCGGTATTTCACCAGAAAAAGCTTTTGTAAAATACTTCAAAAAAATATTCCTAAACAATATTAAAGACGTCATAGATGAGATTTTATATTCATCTAATCCAGAAACATTAGCACGCGAAGAAAATATGCAAATAGACCATGCTATAGCCTTAAACATCATAGGTCGAATAGAACCCGCATCAAGAGAAGACATAATCCAAGAAATCAAAGACAGAGTAGGAACAATAAAAAGAGCAGAAGAAATATTCGAAGACTTGGAAAGAGACCAGATATACCATGACACCCAAAATAAATATCGTAGAGTAATGTAATCAAACAACCTTTAACGATTCATACAAAAACACTCAAAAAACAACAGACAAAACGTGAGAGTTTGAGCGTAGCTCAAAGACTTCGAACGCCAATGAGATGAGTTAAAACATTCAGACAACCCAAAAAACACAACAATTTCACAAAAAAAGCAACATCAGAACACATCTACTTCTCCAGAAACACAACAAAACCATCAGTCTCCCCCACAAAACCTACCCCAAACAGCAAAAACAACACAAAAAGAAGCAACAGACCCAACACTCAGCACAACAGACAAAAAACACAATAATTGCACATCAAAAAAATAAATGGGAAAAAAAGACCAAAAACACATAACCATAGAACAGACAAAACAAGGATAGCTTTTTGAAAATCTGATGATTCATCCTTCAAACTCATCAATCTGGGCAATCGCCCATCTTACCAAATCTTTAGTCACAAACAACGAAGAACGATCATACAACGCAGACATCCCGGCAATTACATCCTCCTTAGACAATAACTTCTCCCTATAAGCTCTCAAAAGCACACCAATAGTACCATGAACCTCAACACCAAAATGCTTAGCAGTCACTCTCGCTTCCAAATCATCAGTAATAAAAACATCCGGATTCTTTTGAAGAGACAAAGCAATAGCCTCTGCCTCACCTAAATCAAGGAAATACTGATTAACAATCAAAACAGACATATCTTTCGCTTTACCATCCAAATCAACAACAGACACATTTCCAGAAGAATCCAGTTTACGCGAAAGAGTAATCTTCTTATTAATCTCCAAAAACACCTCAGGAGGAATCAAAATCTCATTAAAAAGAGAAATAACATTAAAACAGCCAATTTCATTCAGATGTATAAACGGTCCTGTATCAAACACAGCCCTTCTTATCTTCCCTACCATACAAACCCCAGGTTACATCTTCCTTAAAAGCAGACTCCATCCTTTCCGCCTTGGTCTTCCTAATCAACTCCCTCACAGCAGCACGAATAAACTCTGATTTATTCGCATACCACCCCTCCCTCACTAACTCTTCTGTCTCATCAATCAACTTCCGTGTCAACTTCGCAGGAACCGTTTCCATAATACACCACCAAATAAAGTATACTATAGTAATACGATTCAAGAAACTATTTATAACTATGCAATTCAAAATCAACAGAATAAATAGACTAAAAAGACCAAAAACACAAACAACAAATCATTACACCCAACACACCTTCTAGAAGATTGCTGCAACAACATATATAATACTGCCGCCCGCAAAAGACAACCATGAAAATCAGTGTAATCGGCTCAGGCTATGCAGGTCTCGTAAACGCAGCAGGCTTCGCACACATCGGAAATCATGTAACATGCGTAGACATAGACCAGAAAAAAATAGACCTAATCAACAGCGGCACATCCCCCATATTCGAAGAAGGACTCGAAGACATCCTAAAAGACTCCCTAAAAAAAGGCAACCTCAAAGCCACAACAGACATAAAGACCGCAATAGAACAGACAGACCTCACATTCATCGCAGTCGGCACCCCCTCAAACGAAGACGGCTCAATAAACCTGAAATACATAGAAACAGTATCAAAAGACATAGGAAACATCCTGAAAAACAAAAAAACATATCACCTAATAATCGTAAAATCAACAGTAGTACCCGGCACAACAGAAGACACAGTAGGAAAAATCATAGAACAGACATCCGGGAAAAAAAGAGGCACAGACTTCGGACTCGCCATGTCCCCCGAATTCCTAAGAGAAGGAAAAGCAATGGAAGACTACCTAAAACCAGACAGAGTAGTCATAGGCGCACACGACAAAAAATCAGCAGACATCCTCAATAAACTAAACAAACCCCTCACAGACAACATCATAACAACAGACATAAAAACCGCCGAAATGATAAAATACACATCAAACGCCTTCCTCGCAACAAAAATCTCATTCACAAACGAAATCGGAAACATCTGCAAAAAACTCAATATCGACGTCTACGACGTCATGAAAGGAGTAGGAGCAGACTTCAGAATCTCCCCATACTTCCTGAACGCAGGCTGCGGCTTCGGCGGCTCATGCTTCCCAAAAGACGTCAAAGCACTCATCGCAAAATCAAGACAACTAGGCTACACCCCAACCCTCCTCGAAAACGCAATCACAGTCAACAAAAACCAGCCAAAAATAATGATAGACCTCGCAAAAAAACACATAGGCAAACTAAAAGACCAAAAAATAACCCTCCTCGGTCTCGCATTCAAGCCCGGCACAGACGACATAAGAGAAGCCCCTGCAATAACAATAATAGAAGACCTCACAAAAGCAGGCGCAATCGTAACCGTCTACGACCCCAAAGCACAGGACAACATAAAATCCATCTTCAAAGACAAAATCAGCTACGCAGATTCAAAAGAACAAGCAATATCAGCATCAGACACAATCATGCTCCTGACAGAATGGGACGAATTCAGAAACGAAACCCTCTACAAAGGAAAACTAATAATAGACGGAAGAAAAACCCTGGACAAAAAAACCCAACCAGATTACGAAGGCATCTGCTGGTAAACAACAACACCTACTTCTATAGTCAAGGTATGAAACAAATGAATAAACATCACAAAAAACCTAACCAAGATTATCCTTCCTCCGGACCAAACACCTCCCCATAACAACATAATCAACCCCGGTACTCACCATAGACCGATACGCATCCTCCAGACAGCACACAATCGGCTCCCCCGCATCATTAAAAGACGTATTGACCAAAACAGGCACATCACTAAGCTTCCCAAACTCCTTCACAAGCGCATAAAAAACAGGATTCACACCGCGCCTCAAAACCTGCACCCGCGCACTCCCATCAACATGCACAACCCCTGCAATCAACTTCTTCTTATCCTCACGAACCATACAGACAGCAAGCATAAACTCATACAGCGAAAAAAGAACATCATCAAGCACAAAAAAATTCCGTGCATCATCACCACACACAACCGGCGCAAACGGTCTGAACCCCTCCCGATGCTTCACCCCCGCATTCAAGACATCCCGCACCCCGGAGCCGCAAGGACTAGCCAAAATACTCCTCGCCCCAAGCGCCCGCGCCCCCCACTCCATCCTTCCCTGAAACCACCCGACAACACCACCCTCATAAATCAGGCGCGCCACCACAGAAACCATCTCATCATCATCCCGAAACACACTATACTTAATCCCCTCACGCTTCAAAAAACCCACAACATCCTCATCAGAAAAACGCGGACCCAAAAAAGCAGAACCAAACCCAACCCTCCTCTCCTCCCCGAAAACAGAATAACAGACACAAAACCCCGCCCCAACCGCAAGCCCCATAAGATCAGGAGCAGGAAGAACATAAACCCCCCTAAACCCCGCCTTACCCGCAACCCTCGAAACAGCCAGGCAATTAAGCGCAACCTCACCAGACAGACACAAATAATCACACCCCGTAATCCTGCGCGCATACTTAAGCACACCTAAAAGCGCATCCTCCAAAACCCTCTGCAAAGAAGCAGCAACATCCTTATGCCTCTGCGTAAGCCTCCCGCAAGCCTTCCTGCGCGCCCCAAACAACCTGACAAACTTATCAGAAACAACAAACCTGCCATCAACAGACTCAAAAAAAGACATATCAACAGCATACCCATCTCCCGACACATCAACAACCCTAAGAAACTCATCACAAAAAACAGGACGCCCATAAGCAGAAAGCCCCATCACCCTATACTCAGAACCCTCATCACAAAACCCAAGATAATCACAGACAGCAGAGTACAAAACCGCAAGCGAATCAGGAGACCTGACAGCCCTCAAAAAAGAAACATCAACACCCTTCGCACACCCGACAACAGTACAATACTCACCCGCCGCACCATCCATAACCACAAGAGCCGCCTCATCAGACAAAGACCCAAAATAAGACCCAAACCCAAAAGCAGCATAACTTGACACACCCTCAACACACCCGAAATACCCAAACTCCCCGCGCAGCACATCATAAACCATACCATCCACAGGCAACCCCCTCTTATCATCAATATCAACCCACCCGCAAGAACCACTCACAGAAGACTCAGAAGAAACACCACCAGCACAAAATCCAACACAACCAACATCATCAATCACTATCCCCGCAGCATCAAGACAAAACCTGACAGCATTATACGGAAAACCCCCAAAACCCTTCACCCTCGTAAAACGCTCCTCATGCGCAGCAAACAAAACCTTGCCATCCTTCAAAAGACATGCCGACGACCCGCGCGCAAAAACAGACAACCCAAGAACATACATAACACACCACAAAATCAGACCCGCAAAAGCTCACGCGCCCTCCGCAAATCCCCCTTCTTATGAACATGAACCTCACTCCCAGGCAAAACCAGCCCATAAAGCCTTCCTTCACCCGCAAGCTTAGGAAAAACCTCATCCTCAAGCGAATCACCGCCAACAGAAAAAACACCCTGACCAGCCACAAAAATCGGCGAAAAAGCAATAAAACTGCTCGAAGCCTTAACCTTTTGGCTGAACGCAAGCACCCGATTACCATCAAGCTGCACCGTCCCCTTCTCAGCCGGACGCGCAGCTGAAGAAAGCGCAAGCGTCACAACCCCCCCATTCACCACATGCTCACGAAAAAGCCTGTTAAGATCATACCGAAAAACAAGATCCCCATACACCACCAGAAAATCCCCATCAACCTTAGAAGAGACAAGCGAAAGCGAATGCGCAGTCCCCCGCGGCTCATGCTCCTCAACATAATCAACTGAAACACCAAGAGACTCCCCATTCTTCAAAACCGAAAAAATCTGCGTAAGAACATCATTCGCACCCACCACAAAAATTCTAGAAAATCCAAACCCCTTAAGCTGCAAAACCGTATCCTCAATAACCGTCCTATCGCCGAGCTTCGCAACAAACCGCAAAACACCATCAGAAAGCACATGATTACTCACATCCCCCCCGCAAAGCACAACAGCAACCCTCCTGTCACCGACCGCCCTCTTCAAAAGATACTCAATCGCATCAGAGCGATTCTTAACCCTGATGCCGTCAACAATCCCCTCAACAGCCCTAAGCACCGCCGAATCAACAGTCACAGAAATCTTCTCCTTCATACAGACATCACACAATCTAATAACCCGCAAAACTATAAATAACTATCCTACCTTATCCTACACAAGTAAGATATTTAAACAAAAACCCTCAAAATAAGCATAAGGTAGATAACATGATAGGAATAATCCCTGCAGCAGGCAAAGGCACAAGACTAAAGCCAATAACAGAAGCAATCCCAAAAGAACTGCTCCACTGCGGCTCAAAATGCCTCATAGAACACGCCCTCGAATCCCTGAACATCTGCGGCATAAAAAGAGCATGCCTGATAACCGGACACAAAAAAGGTCCCCTGATAGACTTCGTAAAAGACGGCCAGCTATACAACCTCGACATAGACTTCGCATACCAGACCACATCGAGAGGACTCGGTCACGCCATACTCTGCGCAAAAAACAAGATCCGAAACGACGACCTGGACCTCATGGTACTCCTCGGCGACACAGTGATTGAGCCAAAACACATTCTGAAAGACCTAAAAGACACACACAAAAAAGAAAAACTCTTCGCAACATTCCTCTTAAAAGAAGTAGACGACCCATCCCGTTGGGGCGTAGTAAAACTAAAAAACCTTGAAAACAACAAAGGCGAAATCGAAGAAGTCTTCGAAAAGCCCCAGACAAAAGAAGAGCAAAAACGCTTCGAAATCAACGGCAAATACTACGCAATAATCGGCGTATACTGCCTGAACCAGAAAATATTCACATACCTCGAAAACACACCGAAAGGCAGAAACAACGAAATCCAATTGACAGACGCCATACAACTAGGTCTAAAAAACGGCGAAAAAGCAGTAGGCATAAAATTCAGTGGCAGCTGGCTCGACGTAGGCGCCCCGAAAACATACCTGTTAGCCCAATGGCAATTCTTCAAAAACAAAACAGAACAAGACATACTAAAACTAGCAGAAGAATGGGACCAGACAGCAGAAAAAATCAACAGCCAACTAGACGAATAAAAAAGCAGGCAAATCAACATCAGAACAAAAATAACAACATCGCCGCAAAAGGGAGGGTGGGGGCTCGAGGACGGATAAACCCAAAAAAACAAGGGGGGAATATCTTATACCACAAGAACAAGTATATTTTACATCACAAAAACACAAAGAAATAGTTTAACAATACAAACAAACAGACGATACAAATGTCAACAATACTAATAACCGGCGGCTCAGGCTTCATCGGCTCCCACCTCATAGACCATCTGATAAGAGACAACCACCAGATAATCTCACTAGACAACCACATAACAGGTCGCCCGTCAAACCTGGACCATCTGAAAGACAACCCCAATCTAAAAACAATCCACCACGACATAACAGAACCAATAGACATAGAAGAAAAAATAGACTACATATTCCACATGGCATCCCCTGCATCACCAATAGACTACATACAAATCCCAAAAGAAACCCTGCTCACAGGCTCAATCGGCACAAAAAACATGCTCGACCTCGCGCAAAAACACAGCGCAAGACTCCTCCTCGCATCAACATCAGAAATATATGGAGATCCTTTGGAACACCCCCAGAAAGAGACATACTTCGGAAACGTAAACACCACAGGACCAAGAAGCTGCTACGACGAGGCAAAACGCTTCGCAGAAGCATTAACAATGGCATACCACAGGACCCACAACACAAACGTAGTCATAGCAAGAATATTCAACACCTACGGTCCAAGAATGAGACCAAACGACGGAAGAGTAGTCCCGAACTTCATAATCCAGTCACTAAAAAACGAATCCATAACAATAAACGGCGACGGCACCCAGACAAGAAGCTTCTGCTACATAGACGACCAGATAGACGGTCTGACAAAACTAATGTTCTCAAACATACAAGGCGAAGCAGTAAACCTCGGAAACCCAGAAGAAACAACAATCAGCGCCGTCTCAGAAAAAATAAAAACCATGACAAACAGCACATCAACAACAACCTACAACGACATGCCAGAAAACGACCCAATAAGAAGACTACCAGACATAACAAAAGCAAAAAACCTATTGGACTGGAAACCAAAAACAGACATAGAAACAGGTCTAAGCGCAACAATAGAACACTTCAAAAACAACATGCAACAAACAGAAACAACAGACCAATAACATAAAACAGGTGTGCGCTTGAGCAAATCGTAGACAAGACATTCGTGTGCTTGAGCGCAGCGAAACACACCTGATGATCAACCTTTCAGAAGGTTGCGAAACGCACTTAATCGCCAACCTTTTACAAGGTTGTCGCCCAGCATTTATAAGGCTGCTGGGAGCCAAAAACAAACATAGAGACAAGTCTAAGCGCAACAGCCCAGTAACCTAAAACGAATAACACATATGCATTCGAACAACACCAGTATAGACAACACAGACATACAACCAAAAAACACACCCAACACAGAGGTCAACAAAAATGAACAAAAAAGACTATCTCAGAATCCTGACAAACATCATCTTCAGAACACGACAATACAACAACAGATGCATCAAAAAATTTGCAGCTAAAATTAAAAATAAGAATATATTAGAACTGGGAAGCGGAAAAAAATACAAAAATAAATACTATTACTCTGCAAAACAATTCTTTCATGACTCAAACAAATTTACTCAATCAGACATCACCAAAGAATACGGTCACAAAATAATAGACGCAACAAAGATGAAATACAAAAATAAATACGACATCATCCTATGCATGAACATATTAGAACACATATACGATTACAATAAAGCAATCAAAAACATACACAACGCACTGAAACCAAATGGAACAGCCATAATATTTGTCCCTGTATTCTATCCATTCCATGATGAGCCACATGACTATTGGCGATTTACAGAGCACTCACTAAAAATAATACTAAAAAAATTCACAAAAATAAAAATAAAACACTCTGGACTAAAACAGTACCCTCTCGCCTATTACATCGAAGCAAAAAAATAGATTCAACACAAAAATCCAAAAAAAAACAAGCAAAACTAACGCCGCTCCATCTTCCTAAGCCGCCGGCTAATCATATCCGCCAAAAGCCCGACAGAAAAAAACTGGATACTGGCAATAATAAAAAGCACAGAAAGAATCGTAGACCCAACATAATGCATCTGCCCTGTAGCAAGAACATCCAAAACAACCCTCAATCCGAAAACAAATCCAAAAAATAAACAAACAAAACTAATCCCAAAAAACACTTTCAACGGCTTATAATCTCTCACAAGTCTCACCAGAGTCATCCCAATCCTGAAACCATCACGCACAGGATTAAGTTTAGTATCGCCAATTCTCGGCTTATACACTGTTGGAATCTCTAATATTTTAAACCTATTCTCAAGCGCCTCAACAGTAAGCTCAGTCTCTACCTCAAAATCATCTGAATCCAGCCGAAAAGAACGAACCAACTCACGCGACATCACCCGATAACCAGACAAAATATCGCACAAGCGATAACCATAAAACACACTAATAATCATATTGAACAAAAAATTACCAAATCTGTTAAAAAGAGGAATCTCCGACAAAGACCTCCTCGCAACAACCATATCATACTCACCACTTTTGACAGGCTCAACCAACTCCTTAACACGCGAAGCATCATACGTATCATCCGCATCAACAGTAACATAAATATCCGCATCAACTTCCCTAAGCACCTGTCGAAGCGCATCACCCTTACCCTTGCCATTCTGTAAAATCACCTTGGCACCAGCCTTTTTCGAAAGCTCCACAGTCTTATCAGACGATCCACCATCAATAACATAAACATCCTTAAAGCCCTCCCTCTTAAAATCCGAAATAACCTTAGAAACAGCCTTCTCTTCATTCAGGGCAGGGACAATAACAACAATCATAAAATTAGTTACATAACAATATTTTAAATATTAATCCTAAAACAGAACATACATAACACATCACAACAACAGAACACAAAATCTATCACTAAACCACAAAACACAATCATCATCATGCAAACGAACAAGAAATCATACACATATAATCAAAAAAGAATAAAACATGCGTTGAACAAAGCAACATGTGACCTAAACCGAAGCCACTCAACAACATAGTTGTGCGCTTGAGCGCAGCGAAACGCACCTAATCGCCAGCCTTTTACAAGGCTGTGACTCAACCATTTACAAAACTGCGTCATAAAAATCAGAAACAAAAACAAAACACAAGGTAATCACACATGGAAATATCTACAAAATACATATCCTTAATAGGAATATTTCTATTCATCGCAATCATATCCCAGACAGACATCAGCAACATAATAAACATAATACAAAACACCAGAATAGAATACATACTTCTTTCATACCTGGCAATTCCAATCACAATATTACTAAAAGGAATCCGATGGAAAAAAATAATAGACATGGTTGGTCTAAAATACAAACTAACAGATTCATTAAAAGCACTAATGATCGGCACGTTTGTTGGCACACTGACACCAGGACAAAGCGGCGACCTCATAAGGACCCTCTATCTACAAGACAAAAACCCCTCAAGCAAATCACTATCAACAATAATAATAGACAGACTACTCGATCTATTTTCCCTCGCACTGCTGGGATTCACTGGAATCATCATAATATCATACTGGTTCCAACACACGATGTACTCACTATACCTCATAATAATAATACCCATGGGACTGATAGCAATAATAACAAACAAAAAATTACTCAAAAAAATATCATACTTTTTCTTAATACGATTCATACCAACAGGAAATCGCATAGATAACAACCAAAAAAAAGACACCACCAAACACAAAGGAAACATACTTCATATTGCAGAAAGAAAAAAAACATATATAAAAGAATGTTTCAACGAATTCTACAACAGCCTGCACACAATAAACCAACAAAAAAAACAAATAACCTGCCTTCTCGCCATAACACTCACAATATGGATCATTGGCGCAGTACAAACATACCTCGTAATAACCGCACTAAATATCAACATAAGCTTCCTCTATGTACTCTCATTCACACCAATAATCATCCTAGTTAACCTGATACCAATATCTATATCGGGCATAGGTACAAGAGACATATCAATGATATACTTTTTTTCACTAATAGGAATTTCAGCAACATACGCAATCAGCGCTTCACTACTATTACTATTCATCCTTTGGACAGAACTGAGCATCGGCGCAGTCTTATGGACACTAAACCCACGCAAAATAAAAATTTAGATGTACACACCCAAACAACATTGCACAAGCTATAGTGAAGGCATGAAATAAATGAGCAGACATCACAAAAAAACCAATATGCCTTCGTCTATCCTGGCGAATCACAGATTCGCTGGATCCTAAAATTGCTGAGCAATTTTAAGAATATGGCAAGGCACTGTGCTCAATTTATTAGTACCTTGACTATACAACCAAAAGGTTTGCGTATAAAATTTCTCGACTTCCAGGCAGGGTGCTAAAAACAACAACAGTCTCTGTAATACACCCAAACGACGCACTATCACCGACAAAACAACAACCCTACAAATATTATTAAATATACACATACAAGTACTCAAAATGAACATACTCCATATCTGCTCAACATATCCCCCGGACATCGGTGGAACCGCAACATCAGTACCATGCCTTGCAGAACAGCAGGCAGACTCAGGACACAACGTCATTATCCTGACACACGGAACACCAACAGGTCAGGATGACAACAAATTCAAGACATACAGATGTGGAAAAATACAATACAGAACAGACAACATCACAGGAGGACTCAAAAAAAGCATAAAAATGAGTCAACTTGGAAAAAAAATACTAAAAGAAAACAAAATAGACATAATACACGTACACGATCCAAACGTATCCGCAATAACAAAACTACTAATAGACCCGCAGAGCAAAATACCATCAGTAATCAAATACTCCGGCGACCTAGCATGGGAAACACTTGGACTAAAATCAAAAAAATACATCCAAAAACAAAATAAATTTTGGACATCACCACAAGCAAAAACAATCCTCGCCATCGAAAGGATTATATTCTCTAGATTCGACAAAATACTCGCCCAAAATAAATATCAGACCCAGATGCTCAAAAAACACCTGAAAATAAAAGAAAAAAAAATATCAATAATACCAAACGGCATAAAAGTATACAAATACACAGCAAAAGATATAGAAACAGCAAAAAAAACACTGCCAAAAGCAAAACTAAGAATTTGCTCCGCCGCCCGTCTGGTTCCATGGAAAGGCATAGAAAACATGATAAAAACAATAAAACATATAGATGCAAAATACATCATATTCGGTGACGGTCCATACAAAAAACACTTAGAAGACATTGCAGAAAAATACAATGTCTCTGAAAAAGTAACATTTTACGGAAAACTACCAGCAGAAAAAATCCAGCTATACATCAGAACCTGCGACATCCTGATTGTACCCTCCACATACGAGCCATTCGGCATCATAATCCTCGAAGGCTTCGCCGCAAACACACCCGTAATTGCATCAAACACAGGCGGCATCCCTGAACTTATAAGCAGCAACAATCTATTCAACCAAAACAACCCCCGTGAAATAAAAGAAAAAATAAGATACACACAGAAAAACAAAGCAAAAATCATAGAAACACAGAACAGGAAATTAAAAAACTATTCATGGAAAAACATCTCCGAAAAAACACAAGTAATCTACGAAAAAATCACCAAAAAAACAACCCACGCTTAAAAAAGACATACAATCAGCACATATATTCCCGATACCACAACTCAAGATTCAACAAGGTCCAAAGCCGGGTCCCATTATTACACCTGCCACCCAAATGTTGTTTAAGAAGCGTATCAACATAATCCTTACGAATTATACCACGACGAAATATCTCAGCATCTGTCAGGACATCAACAATATAACTCTGCAACTCATTCGTCATCCATGAATCAACAGGAGTCATCAGACCCTGTTTCTTCCTATAAACAATTTCTCTGGGCAGCAAATCAACAACAGCTTTCCTTAACACATACTTCTTAGTAAAATTAGCCATTCTCATATCAGGCGGGACCTTAGCGCTGAACTCAACAATATTATGATCTAAAAACGGAACCCTCAACTCAAGAGAATTAGCCATTGAAGTCCTATCTGATTTCACCAGAATATTATCCACAAGATACGAATTAATATCAACATACTGTTCTTTCACCATATCTGACTTTGAATCACACGCATCATAATACTTAGTAATAGGCTCAAAAACATCAACCTTTCTAATATCCTTCAGGAAATCAGAAGAAAACAACTGCCGATCTTCACTAACACGAGGCACTACCTGCCATCTCACATGATGCCACCTAACATCCAAAGATGCCCCGTCAACAAATTTCCTTAAAGAATTCACAAATCCATTCCTGCGGGACTGTGGAGGCAAAAAATCAACAAGATACTTAAACCCACTCCTGAAACTGCCAGGAAACAAACGATAATATCTGTCAATTTTACTTGCAATATAGCGATCATACCCTCCAAACAACTCATCTGCACCCTCTCCAGCCAAAGTAATAGTAACATGCTTTCTTGCAAGCTTTGACAAAAGAAACAAAGGCAAAGATGAAATATTAGATAAAGGTTCATCAAAATACTTCGTCATCTCATCTACATCTTTCACTAAGTCAGCTCCACACACCATCTCATAATGATCAGTATTTAAATAATCAGAAACCTTCCTTGCATAATCACATTCATTAAATGTCTCCTCCTCAAAACCAACAGAAAATGTTTTCACTGGCTTATCAAGCATCTTCGTCATCAACGCAACAATAGAACTGGAATCAAGACCTCCTGAAAGAAACGCACCAACAGGAACATCACTTACAAGCCTTAACTTTACAGAATCTTCAAGCAAACCCCTTAACTTCTTTGAATAATACCCTACATCATTACGCGTATAAGAAAAATCAGTAATATCCCAATATCTCTTAACTATAGCAGACTTACCATCAAAAACAAGATAATGCCCTGCAGGCACTTTCCTTATATCTTCAAAGATAGTATCTGGAGCAGGCACATAATCATATCCAATATAATAATAAAGCGCCTTCCGATCAACCCGCCTCTCAACCGAACTATCAACCAATATAGACTTAATCTCAGAACCAAAAAGAAATTTTCCATCCTTAAAATAATAATAAAGCGGCTTTATTCCAAGCCTATCCCTCGCAAGAAAATATTGATTTTTATTAGAATCAAATATCGCAAAAGCAAACATTCCGTTAAACTTTGAAAGACACTCAAACCCATACTCTTCATAAGCATGAACAATAACCTCAGTATCGGTATTAGTATAAAACTTATGACCTTTACTTTCTAAGCCTTTCTTAACCTCCCCGAAATTATATATCTCACCATTGAAAACAACCCATATAGTTCCATCCTCATTATGGATAGGCTGATGACCTCCCTGTAAATCAATAATACTCAACCTGCGCATGCCAAACGCAAAATGATCATCTACATAATAACCAACATCATCCGGACCCCTATAACGAATCGCAGAACACATTTTTTTCAAAGTAGATTTTGTAATCCCATTTGACTCCCTAGACCAGCCACCACAAATTCCACACATACAAGACACCTATAAATAAAGACCTATATATATCCAAAAAAACACCATCAAGACATTTTATATATTCTAAGATTACCTAGCGAATAATAAACATCAACATCCAGATAATCACCACATGTAGTCACAAAATAATCAACATCCTCCCGTGCAAAACTCACAGAAGTACCATCACCACCACGCGAATGATCTACACCTGCCTTTTCAACCAACTGCGATTGCAACAAAAAACCGAACTCCGCCCTCGAAAAAACAGTATAATTATCAGGTCGCCCATACAGCGTATCATACATCCACGGCTGCACCCAGCTATCCTGGAGCATACACTCATCAAACCCAAGAGCATTACCTTTACTCAACTCAGTCAAATATTCAGACATATAATAAACCTCTGAAGGCAGATTATCTTTCTCCGGCAAAACCAGCAGGTATCCTGCAAAAAAAGAAAAATACAACACAAAAAAAACAAT
>DAOWAN010000041.1 GCA_030634545.1 Candidatus Nanohalarchaeota archaeon | reverse complement strand
GAGAAAGGGGATTTCCTGTTTTTGATATCCGGGTCAGGGAATACGAAATCTATTGTCAGGGCTGCGGAAATTGCAAAGGAGAAGGGTGCGAAGATTGGGGTACTGACTTCTAATCCTGATTCTCAGGTCGCAAAGATTGCGGATACGTTTGTGATTATACATGGCAGGACTAAGGAGCATGTTGAGGATCTGAAGAAGGAATATCTTGTGAACCAGCTTCGCGGGCAGCATGTGCCTTATTCTCCTCTTGGGACCCTGTTTGAGGATACGTGCCTGATTCTTCTTGATTCTGCGATTGTGCAGATTATGCATGAGATGGGTATCTCTGAGAAGGATATGAAGAAGCGGCATACGAATATTGAGTGATTGGATGTATATTGTATCTACGAAGAGTGCTGAGCATGTTGGTAAGATTCTTTTGAATAAGGGTTTGAATGTGGCTTTTACTGATGTGAATAAGGAGGGTAACCGGGAGTTTCCTGATGGGGAGCTTTATGTGAAGGTCAGGGATGTTGATAAGCTTTCAGGTGAGCGTGTTGTTGTGCTTCATTCGGGGCAGCCGGATGCGAATGGCGGGCTTGTGGAGCTTTATAGTGTTTTGGAGGTCTTGAATAAGCCTCTTTTGTCTTCTCATGTTGAGGGTAAGAAATATAAGTATACTTCTTTGAAGAAGCCGGCTTCTGTTGAGGTGTTTTTTCTTTATTTTCCTTATGGTATGCAGGATAAGGTTTTTGAGAGCGGCGAGTGTAATATGGCTGAGTCTGTTGTGCGGATGCTTACTAAATATTATGGTGTTTCTAAGATTTATGTGATGGATGCTCATTTCGAAGGTGCTGAGTGGGTGGGGAAGTATCCTTTGGTTTGCGTGAAGGCGCGGGATGCGATTGCTGGTGCTATGCATAAGGGTGGGGTTTTGGATGCTGTTATGGTTGCGCCGGATCTGGGGGCGCAGGCGCGTCTTGATATTTCAGGGTTTTCGAAGAAGAGGAATAATTCTTTTGATGTTGAGCTTTCGGGGCATGAGTCTCTGGAAGGGAGTGTTAAGGGGAAGACTGTTGTTGTGTGGGATGATCTGATTGAGACTGGTGGGACTATGTGCAGGGCTTCTGAGAGTTTGCGTAAGATGGGGGCAAAGAAGGTGGTTGCGGCAGCTACGCATGGGGTGCTTGATTCGGGTGTCAGGAAGATAAATGATGCTTATTCTAAGTTGTATCTGACTAATACCATTGATACGAAGTATGCTAATGTTGATGTTAGCGGGGTTGTTTTGGCGGCGATTGGGAAGTGATGTTTGGGTTTTTATCTTTTTCAAAATAATCTGAGTGTGATGGAATTGGATTACTATTGCTTTCAATGCAAGAAGAGTATAACTGCTGAAGAATACAAATATTCTATGAAGAAATATCGTAAAGCACTTTGTAGGATTCATCAAAAATCTATCTCTTCAAATAGTGTAAATAGTGGATTATCAAAAAGGGAGAGCAGATACAAAGAAGGGATGATAAAGGGCAGAATAGCTGAAACATTGATTGAGGAATTGTTTCTGTCTTTGAAATTCAATGTGTTTAGGTATGGTATGGAAAATACTGTGCCGGGAATTATGGAACTTTTGAAAGGGGTTAGAAGTGATGTGGCTACAAATATAAGACGTATGCCAGATTTTGTGATACAACATCCTAAAAGAAAAAAAGTTTTTTTTATTGAAGTTAAATTTCGAGCTAGTGAGGAATTCAAAAAGAAGGATTTACCAAAAGATTATCCTTATACAAATTGTTATTTCATTATTGTTTCAAAAAAGCACATTAAATGTATTACTTATGATGAGTTGATTCAGGGCAAAGAAGTAAGTCCTACTTCACATAACTATCTTGGAAAAAGGAAAGAGTTTGAGTTAGATAAAGATGTAATTATAGATTTCTGTGATTTTGCTGTGAAGTTTTTTAGTAAAGTTTAGTTGATGCAACTGATTTTTGGATGTTACTGTCTGATTTGGAATAATATGTATCATTTTACATATTCTGTGTGTTCTTTGTTTTCGAACTTTGTTCTGGTTTGGTAGAGGTAAGTTCTTAGGTCGTGTGCCAAAGGAATCTTTATATACAGGTTCGACTAATAATTTGTTATGAGTGTTGATTGTAAAATATGTAATGATAAGTTGCATAAAGGGGGAGAGAATCTTGTTCTTTGTGAGCATAAAGGCGGGTTTGTTCACATGGATTGCTGTGCATCCAACTGCAGCATGCATGGGGCGCCATGTTCTCATGCTGTTTCAGAGTATAGCAAAGTGAATTTAGAGCGCGTGTCTCCTGAGTTGTTTGCCCTTTTTGATTGAATTTAGTGCATATGTCTGTGTGTTGAACTGCTTGTAAGTAGGTTTGCTTAGTGCAGATTTGTACTGATTTTTGGATGAAGTTTCTGATTGTTTATAAAATTAATTGTCTAATTATGTAGTTGATAATATGGAAATTACTGAGGCGCTTGAGAAAGTGCGCAATCAAAAGGATGTCAATGAGAAGTTGCAGGGGAAATGTTTCTGCTCTGCGCTTTCGTTTCTGGATGGGTGGAAAACTGGTTCGTGGGAATTGAATTTCTATGATAAGGGTAATGATAAAATTGTTTCAGTCAGTGTGGGTGAGGGAGTGAAGATAAAGGATGAAGGTTCGCCTTTCAAGCCAGATGGCTCACAGGTGCATACAATTGATGTGTCGGATCTTCAGGTAACTGCAGCTCGTGCGCTTGAGCTTGCTAAAGAGTATTATGATGAGAATCATAAGTCTCTTGTGGTGCAGAGGCTGTTTGTTGCGCTTCATGGTGCAAAAGCGCCATACTGGGTTGTCAGTGTGATTACGAAGAGTCTTGTGATTGTTGCAATCAATGTTGATGCGCGTGATGGTAAAGTATCAGCTAAGATGCATCAGTTCGGGTTTGGGAAAAATAAGAAAGCCAGCTGAGTTAGCCATTGATTTTTTATAGTTGTATATTCAGAATTATTGTTATGAAGGTTATTGGCATCTGCGGGCTTGCTCGTTCAGGGAAGGATACTGTTGCGGATTATATTGAGTCTGAGTATGGGTTTCAGAAGTTTGTTATGAGTGATGTTCTGCGTGATGAACTTGTTAAGCGCGGCAGGGATGTTTCTAAGAGGACTATGCTTGAGCTTGGAAATGAGCTTCGGGATTCTAAGGGTGCGGATGTTGTTGCGCAGATGATTTATGAACATTGCAGGTGTTTTGATAAGATTACTGTTGTGGGTTTTAGGAGTCCTTTGGAGGTTGAGTTCTTTAAGAGGAAGGCTTGTGAGTTCTTTTTGGTTGATGTTCGCTCACCTGAGAGTTCAAGAGTGAAGAGGGCTCATGGAGGAGAAGATGTGGCTTCCAGGGATAATGATGATATTCTTAAAAAGGGTCTTGATGGTGTTTTTTCGATGGCTACTATTGTTGTAGAAAATGATTCTACGCTTGATGATCTGCATATGCGGGTGGATGAAGTGATGAGAGAAATAGGGTATGCGGGTGGTTGAGTGATTGTTAAGATGCCGGTATCTGATGATTTTAATCTGTCTAATATCATCCGGTTTAAGCCGTTTTTCTTTTTTTTTGGTGATGCGCCTGTTAGGACTGTTTTGTATAAGGGTAAGCCGGTGCTTCTTGAGTTTTTCCAGGACGGCAGTTATCTGGGGATGAAAATTGACGGGGATGTTGATTCAGAGGGTGTTGAAATTCTAAAGGAGAGAGTTTCATATTGTCTTGGGATCAATGAGGAGTTTTCTGATTTTTATACTATTGTGCGTGATGATAAGGTGCTTAATAGTCATTATGATTCTATATATGGCAATAGGCTGCTTTCTGCATTTTCTGATTTTGAGGCTGCGATATGTATTATCTGTTCGCAAAATGTCAGTTTCAGGCAGTATAAGGCTATGGTTGGAAAGATTGTTGATGCTTATGGTGGTGGTGTGACTTTTCCTGAGCCTTCGCGGATTCTTGCTCACCCGGAGAAACTTTCGGGGTGCGGGGTCGGATATAGGGATAAGTTTATTGTTGATATGTGCAAGTATTTTCGGTTCAGGGATAAGATTGATTTGATGAGGATGAGTGAGGTTCTGGGGTTTGGACCGTATTCTATGGATATATTTCGGCTGTTTCAGTTGAGGGAGTATGAGTATTTTTATGTTGACAGGCTGATTAAGAAGATATTTCGTGATGATTATGGTGTTGAGCTTTTGAATGATTTTGAGGTTCGAAGTTTTGCTAAGAAGAGGTTTGGGAAGTTTGCAGGGCTTTCTGAAGTATATTTGCAGAAGTTTTTGTGTGATAACCGGTGAGGTTGTGGTTAGAGTATCTCTTTTTTGATGATATTTAGACTCAGAGATGGTGTTATGCATTAATCTAAATGAATATTAAAAAGAAAAAAATATGACCAGAAAGTGAATCTCTGGCGCGATTAAAAATCATGAAAATCTTGGTTTGATGGGAATATTTTCAAGCTTTTTGATTGTCGGATCAGACTTTATAGACAATTAAAAATCATGAAAATCTTGGTTTGATGGGAATATTTTCAAGCTTTTTGATTGTCTGGTCATACTTTATAGACAATAAAAAATGTGTAGAGCAGTTCTTATTTATTCGACTACTTCAAGTTCTGATTGCTTTGAGAGGTTGATTTGCATGTTGTTGCTCCATTCGGTTACATATGCGCCTTTTATCTTTATTTTCTTGGCTGATGTAACTGTTGTTATCTGATCTTCCCAAAGGCTTAGGTTTATTCTTCCTGTGTCATCTTCAATGACTGCGGTTGCAACGCTTCTTGGACCGAAACGCGTGTTTACTGTTCTTGAATCTCCTACCTCAATCACTGATGCTTCTACTTCAACATCTTTTGAATCTACTGTTATTTTAGATATTTTTGTCATACAACTTACCTCGCTTTGAATATTTTGTTCTTTTAAAGAACTCGTTTTTGATTATGGTTTATATTTTATATATTTATGTGTTTATGTGTTTTACCGGGTGTTGTTGCACAAGTCCCAACCTGAGGGTCTATGGATGGCGTTTATTGAGTTTTGGCTAAATCACTAGAAATGATACTCTTCTATGGGATTCACAATCGTTATGCAACATCATCTTTTAGTATGTCTTGACCTATATTTTGTTGAAGAGAGGAAACTATAGTGTATACGGCTGCTCATGTTTTGTCTTCTGATAAAATCTGGTTGCTAGTATTTATTTAATTTACAAATGTATTTTTGGACAGGGTATCACTCATTTTCGACCACTGGCTTCGTTATCTGCGATGCCTTAAGCATAATATCATCCCTATGGACCACACTATCCTTAATCTTCCCTGCAAACTCAACAGCCTTGGAAACATCACCAAGCTTAACATAATTATCAGCAATATGCCACAAAAGAAACTCATCATCCGGGCGCTTTTCAAGCATAGAAAGATTAATCTCAAGCATCGCCCCCCAGTCTTCCTGAGAATACGCCTCAGTCGCTTTCTTAAGCATTTCCGTATCATATATTGGATGAACCATCAAAATACCCTGAATCAATAAAAACAATAAACAATATATAGTAACTCAAATATTATATACATTACAGGTGATTCTTATGGTATGGGCAAGGACAAAACTGACAATATTTGACAATCTCTATGATACCGGAGAAAAAGATATCCTCTTCAATTACTCTGGACCGCACCCTGAAAAATTCTACAATAAGATACGCTCAATGATGCATGATGTATTCAATGTCCCGAAAGGTCGCATCCAGGAAATGAACTACACGTGGGAAACACAGGAGAACGCAGACAAATTCAACATACGCTGGCGCATTGTCAAAGAAATGGACATATACACATACCTCAGATACGACATAATAATCAATGGCAACACAAAGGAAGGTCACGGCTCTGTCTCTGTAAGACTAAAGCCAAGAATAATCACAGAATATCCCCAGGACACATTAATCCAGCAATCTATCCTCTATGAAATGGCACGCCGCTTCTGGCATAACGCATTCTATGCCAAGCAAAGGCAAATCTGGATGGAAGATGGAAGAAACCTGGCAGCAGAATTTGAAAACACCTTGAAGGAATACGGAGAGGAATTGAGACACCATGGCAGAATTAAAGTACACTGATGAACTCACCCATGAATCAGATAATATCGTCATAAAATTCAAGGGAAAAGAGCCATTTCGTATCAGGAGACATGTAAAGGATATCCTTCTGAAAACACTTGAGATAGATACACCGAAATTCTACCTGCACTACCTTGGCTGGGACTCAACCAACGGCAACTTCAAAGCAGAATGGCGCGCTCACAAGCCATGGGACAGATGGACAAAAATAGAATTCATTGTACGTGCATGGGGTGGACAGACCCTTGGCGACCCTGACAAAAACGGATGGATGAAACTAAAACTAGTAGGCACACTCACCACATCATATGAATACACACACAGCATCCAAAGATCACTCTGGTGGTCCTATAACTATGCTTTCTACAACAAGAATCGACTGGAAATATTCAATGAAGCAAGAGACCTGTACTTCAGAGTCTTCAATGAGATAAAAAAACTATACGGAATATACCAGAAAGAAGAGACTGTAGCCGCAAGAATCTAGTATCCTCTCATCCTGTCCTGCATATTCTTCAAAATATCGAGAATATGCTCATTCTGCGTCCTCAAATCCTTTATCTCAAGAAGAATCCTGCTAACATCAGAAGAACTAAAACCCCCACTCTTACCAACAGGAGATGCCTGCCCAAAGAACTCATTTCTTTCATCATTTGTAGAAACATGATTCTCTGGTGCCATAAGGGGCTCATCCCTGCGCGGAGGCTCCCGATCCATAGCTTTCGGAAACACAAGCGGGTCAGTAAGTTCAGGTGTCTGCGTATTTGAAACAGTGCCATTATCTGCAAATGGGTCCTGGTCATGTCGCCCTGGTTCCACAAGCGGATCTGTTGGTTTTTGCTGAGCTTCCTGCCTGTAAGCGCTGCTCAATTGCCCTCCATTGCCTTCAAGCACTTTCTTAGAATATGAACCGGAGTCATCAAATGCGTCATCAATTTCCTGATCAAGACTTTTCTTATGAAACGTCATTTTTAGCTTGTCTACAAATCCGCTACTTATCACAACCACCTGTCAAATCTGAAAAATTATTTATTCTGGCTCACGCAATAATATACTATTTAATACACTGGAATATATAAATATAGTAAAAGTCATAAGTCTTCAAAATGGACTATATGACTTTTTCGTATAGTTAACGCCTTTTGGTTTTAGGTCATATTTGTCCATTTTGTAACGGCGTGAACTATATTAAAATCATGTGACCAGCTATGACAGAACAGGAAAAAAAGAAAGACACTGGAAATCTAAAAGAGAAATACACAGATAACAGATGGACCAAAGGCAACGATCCTATCAATTACATAATCGGAGTCACCCCGGGATTCTCGCAGTTTGAACAGGGTGAAGAAAAACTGACAAACATGGGTCTTGCCAGGAAGATTATGAAAGCTGCGCGCTTGGGCTTTGACTTCTGTCAGATAGACTATGAAGCTCTCTCGGAAATGTTTGAAGCAGATATAAAAGAACAGATTGCACATATCAAAGAAAGCCAGGGAAACATTGACACAGGTCGTAAATTCGAAGTAGGTCTCCATCTCCAGACAGATCTGGATCTATGCATCGCCGGTGCCTATGAATGGAAAATCATGCACGAACGCCTGACAAAAGGTGCATTCTCAGCAAGAAGACTGATAGAGGCGAAGTACCTCTTGTTCCATACCTCCTCGCGCATCAGACCCCATGTGACATTTGACGTAGGTCAGCAGGAAGCAAGAGTTGCGCTCTATGCCTTTGACGGGAAAAACCTTGCGCAGTTCATGGAGGAAGTAGATGACTGCAAATATGTAGATCCTGCAAGAGGATTGGTGACATGTCCAACATCAACTCCAAACGGCGGCAAATTCAAAAGCATGCAGGACTGGTTCATGGGTCGATTCATAACTATACTCTTCAATGCCATGGGTGCGCCTGCTGATGTAGGTACTGTAGCTTTTTTCGACAAATATATGCTTGATGATGAAGGCAGTGGATTTGAAGGTGGAAAAGATGAAAATGAATTAAGATACGAAGAACTTTCAAAAGAATTGAATCTAAGAGTACAAAGACTAAAAAATATAGACTTAGCAGAACTCAATAATGAAAAAAATAAATTTATTATGATATTTCAGGAGATGCAAAAGAATGGCGCTCCAGAAAGTGAACTTCAAAAAATAGACAACAAAATAAAAGAAATCGACTCAGATATACATTCATTGAACTCTGGTTTAAAAGAAGAAATATATCAGCAAAAAGTTAGAAGAACAGACAAAAGATTCGATAAAGAACTACTAGATGCTGTAGCTCCAAGAAGATACCTTGGCAGTACCGACTTCAACGACGTCTTCGACTTCTGGCGCCGCCACGGATCAGAAGCAGAAGAACAGGTCGCATATCGCATCATCGCAAAATACATGTGGCTGACACATGATCCATTATGGGTAGATATCGTAGGCATGCAATATGATCCTGATCAGATAACATGGCGCAATGAACTTGGACATGAATACTACTCAAAAGACAAAAATTCAAAAGACAAAAAAGGACCCACACTAAAAATACTTGTTGAAAAACTGATTACAGCAGTTGCAGCGAAATATATCCAGGGACATCTTTTTGTAAAGGATGAGAGATGGTCAATGAAAATGGATGACAAAGAAATTCCATCCCACATCTCAGTGTACGACTACTGCGATGAATCAAACATGAAAATATACATAGAAACAGCTATGCCGCCACAGGGTCAGGAAGGGCAGCTAAGAATCATGAGCGCAAACGAGCATGTAAAACTTGTGAAAAATCTGGATAAAGGCAAAATCACATCATACTGTGTTGACTTTGAGCATCTCACAGTAAACTACATATATGTTGACAAAGACATCGAAACCCTTGCAGACGGCGACGCTAAATACATAACTATGGTGCATATTAATGCCCCACGTCCTATCATGGGTGCTCACTCACCAATAGACAAAATATCACATGACATGCAGATAATCTATCGCTGGCTCTACCTTATGCGCCAGAAAGGTATGAAAAATGCATATCTTATCTGGGAAATGGGCTCATACGGCGTAAGAGAAAGCGCAGTCGCTTTCCGCAAACTCATGGAAGAACTAGGCAAAGACACAGACCCACTCCACCTTCCAAAAGAGTTCTACGGGATTGATGAGATGTTCGAGCAGCAGCAATGGGTAAACATGAGAGAACATGCATACGACCCGCTGAAAGGTCTCATAGCAAACCCTGAAGAAGACCATGGTCTTATGTCAACAGAAGCAGTAAAGAAAAACAAGCTCACAGAATGGCTTGCAGGACGATACAGATAACAATGACAAGGTAAATCCCTATGTGCCCTGACGAAACAGATGGCTTTCTCGAAAATCACGCAAAAAAAAAGAAAAAACAAGATGTCTGGCAAAAAGAAAAATACAAGTAACTTCTAGTCACAAAACAGGCAGAGTGACCTGATACCAGTACAGCGTAAAATAACAACTCATAAAACCAGTATCTGGCAGCGTGACTTTGCCATATTAATCCTACGCAGATCATGAAGTCCTGTAGCGGAGTATTGCGCCGATTCCGCCTAATCTCAGAAATGATACGCCTTCGGGGGTGTCGTCAGAGACAATTTCCATTTTCGAACCTGTCTCTTCACAGAGCCGTTCGAATTCTTCAAAAATATCTTTTGATACTAAGAATATATCTGATCCGCAGGAAGGACATTTCTTAGGCACCCTGTCTTTCCTTATGACCTTGCTTTCATAATAAGAACACTTCTTGCACTTTATCTCAAAAAAATCAAATTCAAATGCTTCAGACATGATAAGCAAGTCAACTGCCCCGGTATCCAAAGCTTTCTTGACTTCTATTATGCCATATGTAGAAAGCCCTGTATCCTTCTGGAGATTAAGAAAAAACCGACTCAACAGGTTCTTCTCATAAACCACACTTGTCTCGCGAAGAATATCCTCTGACCTTTCGACGAGTTCTTTCACGCCGCTTGTATCTGCGTATCCAATATCTTTTATACCAAGCACCTTATGCTTCAGTGCCTCTGATAGAAAATCACCCTCTGCGAAATCATCTTTAATAGGTCCAGGTCCGCCGAGAATTATACCTACAAGATCTTTTTCCTGCTCAAATGTTTTTGTTGCAACTTCCCCAACTTCCTTTTTAAATGACAATAGAAGACCTCTTCTGACACGCTCGAATCTTTGTGCTGACTGCCCGCCTTTCCCTGTTTTCCCTGGCACAAGAGATGTCATCTTCTTGGAGATCGATATGCTTTTACCCCTCAAAAATGCGATAGTCGCGTCATTGCTATCTATTGTAACAAGCCCGTAAATCTCTTTCTCGCGCACCATATTTTCAAGTGGTTCAAGAACAAATCTTTGGTCGCACCTGTAAAGCCTTTGATTTATCGGCTCTTCTGACTCAACAGTCCATATACTGATATCAGAAACACCATCTTTCTCAGAAGTATTCCCGCAGAAGATAGCAAGTCCGTTTTGCGGGGTCTCCTTATAAGTCTTAAGTTTTTGCGCAACTTTCTCTAATGATCCGAGCACGTTTTTTCGCGTGGCTCTTGACTTGATGTTTGTCGCTGTACCAAGTTCGTTAGCAATAAGATTCTTCATCTCATTGATATTATAGCCTGCGGGAATATATACAGTAACAAGTTCAGTATGTCTTCCGCGTATATTAGAAAGAGTCTTAAGCAACTTTTTCAGTTCCCTGCCAGATAATTTATCAGAAACATTGTTAAATGCGCATCCACCTACGATATTTATAATCCTATTTACTCTTATCAACGATTAAGTTTTATATGTCTTATTGTCATCAATATCGCACCAATAAGTTATGGAAGTCAGTTCGTGGCTGACACAACATATAAAAAAATCAACATCAAAGGTTTAATATGAAGTACAGTAATACAAGGTATTTATTCTTTAAAACAGGAGGCGCGATACAATGACAACTGGATTTAAAATAACAGAAGTAAAAGCAAGGGAGATACTTGATTCAAGAGGTAATCCCACAGTAGAAGTTGACCTGAAAGCAGGAAATATTATCAAACGCGCCCTGATACCTTCCGGAGCATCTACAGGCTCCTATGAAGCAGTAGAATTAAGAGATAATGAGAAAAGATATATGGGCAAGGGTGTTCTTAAGGCAGTAAGCAATGTAAACAACATAATCGCAAAAGAGATTATCGGGATGGATTGCAGAAATCAGGAAGAGATAGATGATAGAATGATTGAACTTGACGGTACTAAAAATAAATCTGTTCTTGGTGCAAATGCTATCCTTGGAGTAAGCATTGCAGCTGCAAAAGTATCAGCAAGACTTATGGATATCCCCCTCCATGAACGCCTCGCACAACTCTCAAATAACAAAAATGAATTCATCATGCCAGTCCCGCAGATGAATGTCATGAATGGCGGCAAACATGCAGGGATTGACAATGATCCACAGGAACATATGCTGATGCCAATAGGTGCAAAAAGTTTCGCAGAAGCTGTAAGGATGTGCGCAGAAACATACCAGACACTGAAAGGACTCCTGAAACAAAAATACGGTGCGGGTGGTACAAATATTGCAGATGAAGGCGGATTTGCCCCACCGATGCAAAGTGTTGAGGAGCGTCTTGAACTTATGCTGAAGGCAGTTGAAGATGCAGGTTATGCAGGCAAAATTAAGTTTGCGCTCGATCCTGCTGCAAGTGAATTTTACAGAGACGGCATATATAATGTTCGCGGAAAGGAAATGACTTCACTTGAGATGGTTGACTTCTACAAAGGTCTTATAGATAAGTTTGGAATCATCTCAATTGAAGATGGATTTGCTGAAAATGATTTTACGGGATTTGCAGCCATGACTAAGGAAGTCGGGAAAAGGGTGCAGATAGTCGGCGATGATCTTCTTGTGACAAATGTAGAACGCATAAATATGGCGCTTGATAGCAGTGCATGCAATTCGCTTTTACTTAAGGTGAATCAGGTGGGTACGCTTACAGAGGCGATATCTGCTGCCAGTCTTGCATTCAAGAACAACTGGACTGTTGTTGTATCTCATCGTTCGGGTGAAACTGAAGATCCGTTCATTGCAGACCTTGTGATGGGTATAGGCGCAAACCAGACGAAATTCGGAGCCCCTGCACGAAGTGACAGATGTGCGAAGTATAATGAACTCATGAGAATTGAAGACCAGCTTGGAAGTAAGGTAAAATATGCAAAATTGAGTTTTGGAAACTAAACGGTATACACCTTTAACTCTTTGACTTCACCATACATGCCTTCGACAGAGTATCAACTTTCTTCTCGAGCAGATAGATGTTGTGGATGTTCTCCTTCACACTTTTATCTGTATTCTTCTTCGTGATATTTTCAATAGTGTGCCGGATGTGATTAATGTCTTTGGATAAGACGCTGCAAGTTCCTTTAAGAATTCCTATCTCTCTTTCATGTGCAAACATAGTCTTCATATTGGCATTTTGAGATTCATTTGTATTTTTCCTGTCATCAACATGATGACTGACATCCTTAATGTCCAAAGCGATGTTGCTGCATCTTTTCTCAAGTTCATCAATCTTCTTTTGGCAGAACTCCAGAGCCACTGCATTTCCTTTCAGGGCTTTCTTTGAATCCTTATTTGCATCCCTTATCTGTCTCTGTACAACTTTCAGTTTCCTGTAGAATTCCATATTCTCATGTTTAACAGATGCAGGATAAACTGTAGCATGTTTCTTCGACACTGCCTGTTTTATCTTAGATAAGATGCTTGTTTTCATTTCCATCACTTTTTAGCTTCTGCAATATCACCTAAAGTATCCAGAAGCGAACCAATATGGCGGTTAGCCATGTCTGTCCTCATACTGTTTTCAGATACAGACACTTTCACTTTCTCAAAATCTTCTATGCTTTTCTGGATTGTGCTGAATATTATCATAATATCTATATTCTTTGCTTCAAGCTTATCTGCTGTCTTAAGGCACATATCCATCTGATCGCCTAACTCACTAATTCTATGGTTCCATTCCTTTTCCTTATGCATGAATTTGTCATGCGTATTACTTGTCTTCTCTATTAGCGCGCCTACGCTTTTCTCGAACCTGAACATCTCATCTTTATCTGCAAGAGTTGTGAATTTTACCTTGTAAGAGTCAAACTCTTTGCCAAGCTCCCTGAAAGAACCGTCAAGTTCATGAGCCATATCCCTGAACTTTGCAAATTCCCTGAAATTCTTTTCAACCATTCCAAATATTGTCTCGACACGGTCTGCATGGCGCTCAACCATGGACTGCACTTTCTGTATTGACCCTAACTTCTCTGTGGTCTCACGATTGAGTTTGACAACCTGCTCTATCCCGCGAAAAGCAGCCATATTTACCTTTATGTCCTTTAGTTCAGTAATAATCCTACTGGAAACTGCTTCCTGCGCATCTATCTTTGCTCTCAGCGCATCCATTTTTGCAGTCTCTTTGCGCAGTTCAGCCATGAGTGTCTCCGGGTGGACTTCACTTACAAGTGCCACTGATTTCTCTGATTTTAACTCAATATCACGTATCTTTTTCTCACGCTCTGTGCCAAATGTGCGTATCTCACCGATTTGTTCATTCACTCTTGTAAATCGCTCATTATTTTCCTTTATAAGCTCTTTCAGGGATGTCACCTGCAGTTTCAATGATTCGATTTCAAGTTGCATCCTGTCAATTTTTGCACTGCCGGAACCATGATGGGCTTTAGGTTTGCCTCTTCCATGATCTTCTGCCTGTACAATATCATCGCTTTCCCTGACATTGTCAAGTTCTTCTGTTTTGCTTTTTCCGAAAAATCCCATTTTACATCACAAACCTTAAAGTCATGAAACTTTGGTTCAAACCCCGCCTTAAAAGGCGGGCTTGTTCAAGTTTCAAGCCTTCGAATGTTTCGCTCCACAGTAAACTGCGGAGCTTCAACAATTCAAAGTGAATCCAGCTCTTTTCTAATACTCTTCATTTTTGTTCTGGCAGTTAATATATCTTTTTTATCACCTGTCGTTTCTGCCATCTGTATGAGCGCAGGTATATTCACAACATCAATCTGGAGCAGAGATGTGTCTTTGCCTTCCCTTCTCTTTTTCTCAAGTTGCTCTTTAAGTGTCTCATATTGCTCATTAAGCTTCACAATATTATCCTGGCTGTCTTTGCTTCTATGCTTTGCCACTTTGCTTTTTGTGTGCGATCCCTTGCCGGATTTCAAATCCGTATCTTCATCAGCATGCACGACTACCTGCATCTTCTTAATCCCTTTCTCCTTCATCTCGTACACTTCATGAAACCTCTTCGCTTTCTCTATCTCATTCTTGAGATCTCTTTCCTCAATAAATGATACAGTATGCGCTCTGGGCACCCTGCCAAGTTTATCCCAATGCGCCTTTATTCTTGGCTCCAGTGACTCAAGATAAATATCAACCATACTAAAAGAGCCAATCTTCAACTTGTCAAGCGCAAGTTTAACCTCAAGTTCTATATCAAAGACATCAATATCTTCTGCTTTCAATTGCTCTATCTGATAGAGCAGGTCATCGATTTTTTCATTGTATTTTCTGTAGTTCTCAAGTTCTGCATCTGACAGGCGCATTATACTGTGCAGTGGCGGTCTGAATGTGACAAAGTAGGGCTTGCCCCTATTGTACTCCGCGTTTTCAACCATACCTGTACCGACACTTGCCTTGATAATAGATTTCATCATATCCTGCCCGTATTTTGTTTCGATGCGCTTGAGGTCGCTCTCGTCGCGGGTTCGCACCTGTATTTCAGTACCGATATTGGCTTTGATTGTCCCGATGAAATCTGTCAGTGCCTGCGATATCAGTACCAGTCCAATACCCCACTTCCTGAATTCACGGACTGCGCGCTCTATCTGCACAAAACCATCCCCACTGCCACCGAACTTCGGAAGCAACCGATGAACTTCATCATAGACAATCAGTGTCTTCAACTCCTGGGATTCATCCATATTTGCCTGGAACACCTGCCTGACAGTGCTTGCGATAAACATGTCGATTTCTTCCGGCTTGAGCTTATTGATTGTGAAGATATGTATCTCACCAGGTATCATATACTTCTTTATGTCAATTACCTGCCTGGAATCCTGTACTGTATGGACATTCCCATTAAATGCCCGTGCATCGCCGTGCTTCATCTGGAAATGACCGTACTGGGCAAGCATTTTCCTGTAAGTGCATTTCCTCAAAAAACCAGTCCACTGAGCTGTCGGATCAAAGACAATCACATTCTTGCCCTTAAGAAGTGCTTCCTCAACCAGAACCTGTGCAGCCATTGTCTTGCCGCCGCCAGTTGCACCGGCGACAATCGTATGTGTCTGGAGCTTATTAAGATCAAAGAATGCACGCATTCCTGTCTCTGCAATATTGCCGACAAACGCCGCAAATGCACCGGGCTGCGGCAGTGACTTGAAGTCTACTGTGGCTGTGTAGCGCTTCTTGCGCTGCTCTTTTCTTATGTAGAGTGCGCCGGACACTGTGAGCAGTGAGAGCACGAGTCCTGCAAGGAGAAGTTTCCAGGCTGCGATGCCGAAAATATTTTTATTGTACCACAGGATGGGTATTGTAATGACTTTTATGGGTTTTATTGAAGTTGCCTCTACTGTCTGATTATTGTGTGCGTACTTTGCTATGGTTTTTATTGTGTATTCTCCTGTTGTTATATTGCCCGGGATTGCAATCATACCCTCAACTTTTGTTGATGTATTTATGGTCTGGTCGTGGTGCGTTGATGAGTATATTTCAAGCGTCACCGGGTTTATGAGTGTTGTGTCTATCAGCATATCGAGGTTTCTCAGGCCGCCAATGTTGTCTATATTTATCTCATAGCTTATACTGCTGTTAAGGTAAGCAGTGTCTGTATACAAGCTAAGGTCTATTTTTAT
>DAOWAN010000108.1 GCA_030634545.1 Candidatus Nanohalarchaeota archaeon | reverse complement strand
TCAACAGCATTAAGCGAAGAATCCAAAAACAATCTCTTTATGCCCTGAGATTTTGCATAATATTCCACAAAATTGAGCAATCTCTGCCCCAGCTTTTTACCCTGCATTTCAGGGACAACAAAAATCCCCTTGATTTCATCACGATTCAGACCAGCACATCCCACAATCCTTCCATCCAAAGATAGAACCCAGAATTTCCATCCTTCAGTATACTTTGAAAACATCTCTCTGGAATACAAAGACGCCCAATAAGTTCTCCCTTTATCACTATAAGATTCCCTGCAGGAAGCATCAATACATCTTCTAACCAAAATAGATACTTCATCAATGTCAGCGTCCATTATTTGACGTATATGACCTAATTCCTCCATAGAAACAACATAACATTCCAACATTAAAATATTTACTGACACGCACATTCCAAACACCAAACCCTCAAAAAAAACCTACAAAAAACAAATAAAGATAAGCCACCAAAAAACAACACATGCCAAAAACATACAAAGAACTCAACGAAAAAATTAAAAATGGACAAGCAGTCGTAGTCACAGCAGAAGAAATCATCGACATAGTAGAAAAAGAAGGCATAGACGAAGCATACAAAAACATAGATGTAGTAACAACAGCAACATTCGGCATAATGTGCTCATCCGGATGCTTCCTGAACTTCGGACACTCCAAACCAAAAATAAGAATGAGCGAAGCATGGCTGAACGACGTACGCATATACACAGGCATTGCAGCAGTAGATGCATACCTGGGCGCAACAGAACTCCAGCACAACGACCCTGAAAACAGGTACTTCCCAGGTGAATTCAAATACGGCGGCGGTCACGTAATAGAAGACCTCATAAGCAAAAAAGACATACAACTCTTCGCCCTATCCTACGGCACAGACGACTACACCAGAAGAGAACTAAGAACAACAATAAACATAAACAGCCTCAACCAGGCAACCATGGTAAACCCGAGAAACTGCTACCAAAACTACAACGTCGCAGTAAACGCACACAAAGAACGCACAATCTACACATACCTAGGTCCCCTCAAACCCAACATGCAAAACGCAACATACTCATCAGCAGGTCAGCTAAGCCCACTCCTAAACGACCCCCTATGCAAAACAATCGGCATCGGTACAAAAATATGGCTCGCAGGCGCCCACGGTCACATCTACTCAGAAGGCACCCAGCACACAACAGACTGCAAAAGAACAAAAAACAACGTCCCCGAAGAAGGCGCAGCCACACTGGCACTAACAGCAGACATGAAACACATGGACAGCGAATTCATACGCGGCGCAAGCATAAAAGGCTACGGCGCAAGCCTCGCACTAGGAATAGGCATCCCAATCCCAATACTGGACAAAGAAATCCTAAAGGCAACATGCGTAAAAGACGAAGACATATACGCACCAGTAATAGACTACAGCAACGACTACCCCAAAAGACTATCAAACACAATAGCAAAAGTCAACTACAAACAACTAAAATCAGGAAAAATCACAATAAACAACAAAAAAGTAAAAACAAGCTCAATGTCAAGCTACCCCAAAGCAAGAAAAATCGCATCAATCCTAAAAAAAGAAATAAAAGACAGCAAATTCACCCTAAACGAACCCTACGAAAAACTCCCAGAAAACCAGCCATTCAAAGGACTTGAAATAAGAGACGACAAAAGAAACAACAAGAAACAATAAAGATGACAAAAAATGACAGACAAAAAAGAACAAAACAAAGAAACAAAACATCCAAATAACCCTAACATTGGGAGGGTGGGGGTAAGAGGACGGACACCACCAAACACAAAGGGGGATGTCCATAATCCATACATAAACAACAAAAAACACTAAACAGACGATAAAAATGAACATAACAAAAAAATTCCAACTCCGCTACCCAAAAAAAAGAATAAAAGACCCATCCATATACCACATCATAAAACACTACAACGTAATCCCAAACATCCTTCGCGCAAACATCACAGAAAAACAAGTCGGCTTCATGATAATAGAACTCGAAGGAAAAGAAAAAAACATAGACGACTCAATCACCTACCTGAAATCCCAGGGAATAAAAGTAAACACCTTCAAAACAGGCACACAACTAAACAAAAACAAATGCACACAATGCAGCCTCTGCACCGCCCACTGCCCAACAGGCGCCCTCTACATACCAGACAAAAAAACAATGGAACTAAAATTCGACTCCGACAAATGCATAGAATGCAGAGCATGCATCAAAGTGTGCCCCTTCGGCGCAATAGATGATCTAAATGGAAACCCAGACACTGACCTATAAGACAAGCAAACTCAAAATCATAACCGACAAAAAAGAAACAATCAGCACAATAAAAAAAGAACTCATAACCCAAAGAACACTAATAGAAACCTACGCAGACAAAGAATTTCTAAACTCACTAACCCCAGTAAAAACAAAAAAAGACGCACCAGACATAATAAAAGAAATGACCACATCAGCAAAAATAGCAAAAGTCGGTCCCATGGCAGCAGTTGCAGGCACACTGGCAGAATTCTGCGCAAAAAAAGCAATATCCATCCACAACCCCGAAACCCTCATCATAGAAAACGGCGGCGACATATACGCATACACAAAAAGCAAAATAAACATAGGCTTATTCTCCGGACAAAACAAACTAAAAGACAAGCTATGCTTCCACCTGACAGACAAAAACACCCCCATATCAATCTGCTCATCATCATCTAACATGGGACACTCCCTAAGCTTCGGAAAATGCGATCTTGCAGTAATCTTCTCAAAAAAAGCAAGCATTGCAGACGCCCTCGCAACAGCAGCAGCAAATCAGGTAAAAACCGAAAAAGACATAGAAAAAACACTCAACTGGCTCAAAAAAAAGAAATACTTCGAAGGCGCAATAATCATCAAAAACAACAAAATCGGTCTGATAGGAAACATCCCAAAACTAACAAAAAACCAGGACCCAAATCTGGAAACCAAAATCACAAAACTATAAATATTCCACTTACTTCAATCGTCTTCCGGTACCTGTACGTCACTACCTTAAAGTATTTAAAACTACCTTCAAATATTAACTGCTATGTTTATAGAACTATGTAATAAAGATAGTAGAAAAGTGAAATCTCCCGCTCCAATAAAATTAAACACTGATGACCCATATAATCCTTTA
The DNA here is from genome assembly GCA_030634545.1 of Candidatus Nanohalarchaeota archaeon. Lineage (GTDB taxonomy): Archaea > EX4484-52 > EX4484-52 > EX4484-52 > B79-G9 > B79-G9. The sequence goes on along the minus strand of DAOWAN010000108.1, from coordinate 3,563 downwards.
CTGGAAATTGACAGTTATGAATTATCAAAACAACTAAGTGGAGCCCCAAATCCACGAGAATCTTTTGATTTAATGTTTATTCCTAGAGCAACAAAACGATACGGCAAAAAAGTAGAAGTAGATATGCCCTACACAGGTGAAAAATTCAAAAAAAGCATCATTAAAGCAATCAAAACCAATTTAGACAACGCAACTGCCAATCAACAAAATCCCTTGTCAATATTATACGGACAAAATCTTGAATCTGAAAAAGCAACGAGTCCATTAGTATACGGAGCATTACTATCCATTGCAGCAAATCTTGCGAATGTAGATCCACCAGCATCCTATATTCCTATTGCGATAGGCGGAGCATGGTTCCTTTCTAATTCGAGAAGTAGTTACAAACCTCAAGACAACTTCAAGTCAGATTTTATTAGAGTAAAAGATAACATGCAACAAACAATTGCCGAAAAGAGATTAAAATTCAAAAAAAGAAAAGGACAAAAAAACACAGATGACGTATTGGATAACATAAACAGCCAAATACAACAGATAGATATGAGACAAATAATTGAAACAATGTATTCAGAGATAACATCCAAACACGGAGAACCAGATAGATTCTACACACCAGAAGTAATCTACAAATCACACAGTTCCGGAATATATCCAGATTCAAGAGAAACGCAGGCAAAAATAACAGCACATACCCCAATAATAATAATTACTCAAGACGAATATACTATAAATACAACACCCAGACACGAATTCATAATTCGTGAAAATCAAACAGATCAAATCATCAATAGTTATACAGAGCCAATCGAGATGTATCTATCACTCAAAGAAACAGGCAGTAACGACATACCTCAAGAAATTATTCAGAACGCAAAAGACTCTAGCATGTTATATCGATTTAGCATTTTAAAAGAACACCCTACACAGGAAACACACTCAGAACTAATACTCAAAGCAAAAGTTGGAGCCAATGAACAGTTCCTTGATTTTACCAAAGTCATTCAAAAAGCATTAAACGAATTAGACACCATGAGTGTCGAATACACACCAGTTATTTTCGATGGAACAAAGTTCATCGAACCCAATACACTACAATAATCCCACGCCATTCTACAAAACTAATTTCACCAAAAAACTACACATCTACTTGTTGTTTACCTAAAACAAAATAAACATAGGTCTATTCTCAGGACAAAACAAACTAAAAGACAAACTATGCTTCCAATTGACAAGCGCAAACACCCCAATATCCATCTGCTCATCCTCCTCCAACATGGGACACTCACTAAGCTTCGGAAAATGCGATATTGCAGTAATCTTCTCAAAAAAAGCAAGCATTGCAGACACCCTCGCAACAGCAGCAGCAAATCAGGTAAAAACCGAAAAAGACATCGAAAAAACACTGGAATGGCTCAAAAAAAAGAAATACTTCGAAGGCGCAATAATCATCAAAAACAACAAAATCGGTCTGATAGGCAGCATCCCAAAACTAACAAAAAACCATGACCCAAATCTGGAAACAAAAATCACAAAATTATAGATTCAATAACTACCCAACTCAGACCGAAATACACAATGAAATATATGCCACTCTATTGGAAAAGACATTTCAACGCTTCCTCTGATCTGATAATACAGATTCCTTCACACCCATCAAGTTTCAACAAGTGTTTGTCATAAGTAACAATATACTCAGAGGAAGATTCAATTGCACAATCTACAATTTTATTATCATCTGGATCATCTTCAACAATTGCACATTTACTCTTAACATCTATCAGAGTAACAAACTCAAACACTTTTTCCATAACACCTGAGACATCATCATCAGAATAATCAAAATCCCTTCTCAAAACTTTTTGATATCCTAAACGTGTCCTTAAATTTCGAATAATATGGCACACGTTTAGTATAGCGAAACCGTAAAAGTTCGAACAAACTTTTACGGTAGAGTATATTCTGAAAGAATCTCTGTAGACGAGTAAATCAACACACTCTCTCGAATCAGCCGAAACAATAATTTCTGCGCCACACTCCCATCCCATAATGTCGAGGAAATAATCACATTAGTATCAAAAACAACACTCATACTCACTTTCTCCTGCATTTTTCAACAATTTCAGGAATATCTGACTCATCAATACCTTTCGCTTGCAAACGTTTCTTCCCACGCCTCGCAATAACTCCCAACTCCCTAATCAAATCATCTCTCGACGGAGTCTTTATCTTCTTTAAGACAACAGTATCCCTGCTGCCAACAACAGCAAAAACAGTACCTTCACCTGCATGTAACCCCTCCCTTATATCTTGTGGTATTACAACCTGCCCCTTTGACGACATCTTAACAGTTTCAACACTCATACAATTACCCCCATATAATTATAGGATGAATAATTCTTACTTTCTTACTATTAGATTTTCTTACATATAAAACTATCGATTTTCAAGAGCAATACGCCAAATTTGAAAACCACAACAGGCAAAAGCAAACAAAAAAACATTACGGCGCACAAAAAAAGTAATTCAACCCAGCAAAAACCACAAAAAGAGCCACATCAATACTCAAAACACAATCTCTAAAAGAGTATGAACCCTCTTTGCCCCAATCTTCTCAAACTCAGAAAACGCATATTTACTCAAACAATGCATAGGATAAAAGCAACCTACACCCAGACCATCAACAAACTCAATCGTCTTATCTGTAACATCCTTATCAAACAGATGAAACCCACCAATAACAGCACAGACTCTATCCTCATTACAGACAACTTTTGCATACTCAATAATATTACAAATCCCAGAATGCGAACAGCCAGCAACAATTATCAACCCGTTTTTGCACTTAACAACAACCGCAGAATCATCCAGAACAAAATCATCATCCCCGTTTTCCAGATAGCCAACAGGAACCTTTCCCTCAAAATCAACTTTTCGTGGAATCTCTCCCAAAAACACAATCTTATCCTCCTCAATCCAGTAAGGCTTTTTTGACAAAATAACATGAGTCTCCTGTTCAAGAGAAACCAGATTCATCGGACATCCAATATCCCCTACACCCTTAAAATACTTTTTTTCAAAACAATCCGGATGAGCCAGCAAGTTCACTACATTCGAAAAATCAATATATTCCAACCCACCAGTATGATCTATATGACCATGACTCAAAACCAGATAATCAATATCACTTAACTCAATTTTCCCTCTCAACGCATTTTTAACAACATCATCAGAATAAGAAACATCAAACATAACTCTCCTCTCTCCCACCTCAATCAACACACTAAACCCTGACTTTTCCTCCACAAACTCATCCAGCTCATTATGCAATATCGTAAGCTTCATCATCAGTAACAATATGAAACAAACCAATAAAAACCCAAAACAAAAACGTTTATAAAACTTTCCCACAAAAAGAGTATGTTCTACAGCATCACAATCAAATCACAACAACAAAGAATACAAAACAGAGCGCACACAAAAAACATATAAACCCCGACAAACAATCAATCATACACTAAAAATATATTCAAAAGGCGATAGACATGGCAAAAGGAACAAGAACC
>DAOWAN010000078.1 GCA_030634545.1 Candidatus Nanohalarchaeota archaeon | reverse complement strand
TTGACTAACAGTTCCGTCAATTGTCAGGTTGCATAATAACTCATCATCAATGTTATCGGTTGCTGTCCAGTTGAAGTTGACGGACGATGTTGTTAGTTTTGCTGCATTGGCAGGATAATTCAAATCAATTGCCGGGTCTGTGTAGTCTACTGTGAATTCCCACTCCTCTGATTCGTTGCTGAAAAAGGTGTCTGTGGCGTTTACTTTCCAGTAATATCTGTCTTCACCTAACCGGTATATGTTTTTTATCTCTGTTTCAGATAAGCTTCTATTCCATATTGCCACTTCGTCTATACTTACATTAACATACTCGCTTGGTCCTGGACCTTCTGCGGCACCTATCAATACTGGTGTACTTTCAGCAAGGATATTCCCTGATTGAATAGCGGTTCCATCTATTACACCGTCTTTGTAGAGTGTCATATTCGTGCCATTATAAACTCCTGCGATGTGAACCCACCTGTTGAGGTCACCGGTACTTGCACTGCCGGCAGCCGCCTTCCAAACGCCTGTATTAGTTATAAACCAATATGTATCATCCCCGGTGTTATCGTATAATATCATCCAAAGGTCTCCACCACCATCTCCTTCTCTTCTTCCGATTATAGTATTATATTCAGCGATATTACTGCGTTTGTATACCCAGAGCGAAATTGTTAACTGCCCGGTTATGGTATCTAAGGAGGGTGAATCAGGTATGGTGATATAATCATCTTCCCCGTCAAACTTAAATGCACCGCCAAATTTGCCGCCGGAAGCATTCCATGCCGGGTCTGTTCCAGCATCTGCATCACCTAGTTCTCCATTATTGCCAGTGCCTGAAAAATCATAGACCGCATCGGATACATCTCTTTGGGTGTGCTCGCCAAACTCGCTTATGTTATCAAAATGCAATAATAAAACCAAGCTGTCATCACCGGGCTTGATTGGCAGGGCAGTCAGGTTGTAAGTTACTTCGCTTCCAGCAGGGACGTTTTCTGCGATATGGACAAGACTGTGTGAAGCGTTTAGAGCTGTTGAGTCATTGCCTGCGTAGAAGTAAACGGTCATGTTGTCGTTGTCTGCATCTGACGGGGTTGCGTTAAGCAAGGTCCAGTTGACAAAGTCTGACCCGTAATAGGTATTGTTTGGGGGGTTGTTTTGTGTTATGACCGGCGCATATAAATTAAGAGTGAAATTGTTGGTTGAAGAGGTGTTGATATTGGTTGCATTATCCCAGCACGTTACGTTCCATGTGTGATATCCTGAGCTTAATCCGCTAACACTATAATTTGTCGGCTGGTCTGAAGTTGAGGCAATGTTGCTCTGGTTGATTGCGCCGTCTATTGTCAGGTTGCACATTAATTCATTATCTAAATTATCGGTTGCTGTCCAGTTGAAGTTAATGCTTGATGTTGATAAAGTTGATCCGTTACCCGGGTAGTTTAATGTTATGCCCGGCTCTGTTGTATCTATTGTTATAGTCCTTTCTTCTGTCTGGTTTTGGCTTTCTGCTGTATCCTTAGCAAATGCCTGGTAAGTATAAACCCCTTCATCCAGACCATCTGTTGAGTTTTTACTTTGATTTACGTACAGATTCCATTTGTCTGTGTCGTATTTGTTCAGGTTTGTGAAGTAGAGTTGCTGGATTTCTGAGGATGATAAGGATATGTTCCAGATGCGGACTTCGTCAATAATGCCGTCAAAAGGTCCCCTGGCACCTACAGCAGTATCAGGATAAGATATACTTAAATCGCTTCCTGCCGGAGCTAAATTCCCGGTATCTACCATTGAATTATCTAAAACAGTGTTCACATAAAGGTATCTATCCGCTCCATCATAAACAGCAACGATATGATACCAAGTGCCTGCGGTCCAGGATGTCTGAACGCTGTCTAAACTAGACCATCCGCCGGTATTTAATCCAAATCCCAATTTACCGGTATCGGGAGCCCACCGATAGCTAATTTTATTGTTATATTGCATGATTGTTGCTTCTTCTACTCTGCTGCTATCATAAGTAGAAGCAAATTTAATCCAGACTGAAATTGTTATCTTGTCAGTAAGTATATCTAATGAGGCTGAATTTGTTACATTTACATAATCATCTACGCCATCAAAATTGTAAGCGCCCCCGTATTTTCCTGTGTTGTAATTTCCAGAGTCATCTGCGCCAACATATAATGTTCCATTGTTGCCAGATCTGCTTACATCAACAATCACTGTACCATCGCTGTTGTTATAATTTTCCCCAATACCAGATACATTATCAAAGTTCAACATCAGAACCAGACTATTGTTAAAGATTGTGTAATTGGTTCCGTTCCAGTTGAATTTGACTTCTTCTAAAGAGGGTTCTGCGATAGTTACATTGATTACTATGCTTGTGTTGGATGTATATCTGTTGTTTTCCGGTGTCGGCGATACATAGGTGATATTTTCTGATGCAAAATTGTGGGCGTATTTTGTTATGCTGCCGAACCGGAACATTAAATGGTGGCTGCCGGGTGTGAGGACTTTCGAGATTTCGTAGGATGTTTCATTACAGGTGTAGTTTTCTATGAAGACGGAATTGCTGGTCCAGATATAATCCTGTGCCTGGCCGCTGCATTTTATATTCAGGAATTTCAGGTCTTCTGTTTCGGTTTCTCGGCTCCAGGTGGTGGTGTTTGATGCGGCTATTGTGAGATTTGCTGTGCCTGTTGCGTTGAATCTTACGGTCCAGGTGCCGCCTACTGTTGGATATGACTGGATGTTCAGGATTGTGAGGTCTATTTCTATCTCGAATTCCTGAACTGATGTGTGGGGGGTGAGCCATGTGATTCTGTCTATGTTGTTGTTGCTGTTTGTGTCTTCATATTGGAGGCTATATTTTGGGTTGTTTGTGACTTCTGTTTTTGTGTTGTTTATTATGTGATATAGTTTTATTTTGTTGGCATTGGTTTCTTTTATGCTGGTGTAGGTCAGGATGCCTGTGTAGTGGAGATTGTCGTCTGAACTTACCTTTATGTGCTTTGTCCATTTTGTCTTGGATTCACTGGCGGGTTCTTCTGTAAGCTGCGGGGCAGGGGTAGTGTATTTTATCTTGTAGTAGTGTTCCTGTTTTGGATTTAGTTTGTCGGTTATTGTGAATCGCTTTGGCTGGCTTGGGGATTGTGTTGATATACCTATTGTCGTTTGTGTGTTAAGTGTTAACGGCATATCCTGTCCTTTTTTTGCTGCAGTTATGTTTACTGATTTTGCAGGGGTACTGAATTGCAGGGTTACGTCAAGAGGCATATTGTTGGGGTTTTTTGCTGTGATTATTTCTGTCCATTCCACAGGTTTGCCTATCTCTGCCGGACCCTGTGTCTTGCTGAGTGTCTTTATTTCGGTTTTGTTTTTGGGCTCTTTGGGGATTTTTCCGTAGTAGATGTAGTAGGTCTTGGTTTGCTTTTGCGGCATGAGGGATAAGAGTTGTCCGGTTATTGAATTTTCGGGATATAGGTTCTCTTGTTGAGGTTCAAGGGATTGGTTTGGGGGCGGGGAATGTTCCTGGGTTTCATTTGTTTGCGGGCTTTCTGGATGTTCTTCTGAGGATTCGTTGGATTGCGGTGGTGCGGTTGGCTCTTGAGACTGCTCTTCTGTTTCGTTAGATTGCTGTTCTGTTTGTGGATACTGCGGCTCCTTTATGGATTCATTGATTTGAGTTGTTTCGTTGATAACAGATGTGATGTTGTCGTTGTCAATTGGTGTTGTTGTATTGGTTTGAGTCTCGTTTCTGGTGGTTTCATTTGTACTGTCTGCTTCAGGGATTGTGATGTTGTCGTTGTCAACAGGGGTTGTCTGGTTGATTTGAGTCTCGTTCCTGGCGGTTTCATTTGTGTTGTCTGCTTCAGGGATTGTGATGTTGATTGCAGGGTCTGTGTTGTTCGTGCAGGTGTTATTTGTCTGGTTCTGTTCCCAAGGGAAATCTGGTATGGTTATGTCTGTGGAGTAGTTGGTTTTTTGTTCTGTGAAGTTATCTAATGTTGTGTTTGTGTGACCCGGGAGGGTACAGTTAATTGTTAACTGGGTGTTGTCTTGTGTTATGTTGCCTGTATTGTTGAGTGCAGGATTCAATATCGTCTTGTTTGTTGTGGTGTTTTTTTGTATTGCTGCATTTTCAGTTGGAATATAGTTTTTGAAGAGAACTGCTGTGGATGTGCATGAGTTGTTTTCATAGGTCTCATTGTAGGTTACGAAGTCTATGTAGGTGTTGTTGTGTATCACTAATATGCCATCTTTGCACCTTTCGGGGCGGTGTTTGCCAAACTGGATGAAGATGCTTGCATTGGGCTGTGTGCTGTTTACTTCGACGGTTTTCATGTTTTCGAAGTCACTAGATTCGTAGGTGACGTAGCCAGTGTGATTTTTGATTGTGAGCATGAGGAGAAATAAAGCTAAGACTAATAAAACCCATACGGTTTTTTTTACTAATTCACTCTTGGAGTAACGAAATCTATATATACTAAATCGACCTTAATTGTTTAGTATCGCCTCCGTTTTTTTCTATGTGAAAATATGAAATTCGCGAGATGGAATTGCTCAGTACAGGAGATTTGAATTACTTAGGTGGTTCTTTGTAGTAGTTCAGGTTCTCCGGTTCAAGAGAGATGAATTTTTTGCGCTGAAACGGGTAAAAACCGCGAATAAATGACGTGTTTTGATCCGATTTTATTAATTGTTATTTACCTCGAATAGGTTGAATCACTATATCGATATATTAGCATCCAGAGGTATATATAGATATCTCAATAGGACATAAATCCAGAGTAGTCTTTCGAAATTATAGTAAAAGCCATAACTATCTGGACTGAATGGCTTTTCCATATCCTTAAAAATCACTTTGTGATTTTTTGGATTTTGAAAATTGGTACCAAATTTCCAATTTTCGAAATTTGAAATGGGTGACCATTTCGAAAATCCAGCAAACTTCGTTTGCCCGGATAGTTAAGGTCTATTGTTTTTTTGTTCAGTTTGTCCATTTAGTAGCGACCTGAACTATATCACCAAATAATAGGTTCTAAGCAGGTCAAGAACCATATAGATTAAATAGACCAGAGACAGCCATTAATTGCATCATAAAAGATATCAGGCAACCAGAGTGTTGAAATCCCAGTAAAAATCATATATTTTTCATGACATTCGCATGCCAAGCTTTTGAGCTTGTGTTCAAAATCAGACACTTTCGTGCTAGGCTTTCTAAGAATATCGTCTTCAAAATGGACGATATGATCCAACAAACTGTCTCGTGGTTTTTAGATCAGTATCCTGAACAGTCGTTTCCCCCATCGAGCAAATACTCAACAGAATAGAGTATCGCAGCATGCGAAATATTTGCGCATCAACAACCATTGGCGATAATTATGGGCCATATCGGACCTCTAGACTCTGTGGTGTACCGGTATGGCTGATATCGTTACTAGTGGGCATGCAGGCATAGGACTTAAAGTATCCACACACGACACCCAATGGAGTACAGATAAAATCAGCATAGAGACACGGAGTTTGTTACAGCACCCAATATACAGGCGATAACGAATTCTTTTGTGTTTGAAGAGAGCAGTATAGTCCAGATTATAGCAGGACATATAGAGGCATCAATACAGTATACTAAACCGCCCGTTAAGTATTAACTTTCCAGATCAAGTCATGATTAAATACGTAGGCGGTTGTCGTTTAGTTTTAACAAACCCGAGAGAGACTAAATTCTCTTAGAAGTTCAGGCACATCGGGAATAAACACCACACACGATTGGGTCAAATTATATGCGGATCGATTTCGAATCTATTTTTGGGTTCGAGAACACAGCCAACTCATGTTTCATATACAAGCAGTTTCTTAGACAAGCAAAAAAACAAACATTAATATCTGCATTCCCAAAAAGAATCATGCAGATGCAAAAAATAGATATAGCCAATACCCCAACAGGTCCGGGTATCTATATCTTTAGAGACAAGGACAATAAGGTTCTCTATGTAGGCAAAGCTAAATCCATTAAAAACCGCATAAAAACATACTTCCAAAACATCCAGACACACAGCGCGAAAGTAAAAATGATGCTAAAAAACGCACACACAGTAGAGTACATGCTCACAGATACAGAACTTGAAGCACTTATTCTCGAATCAAACCTGATTAAAAAGCACTATCCTAAGTACAATATTCTTCTTAAAGATGATAAATCGTACCCATTCATATGCGCATCACTTAACGAAGAATTCCCGCGAATCTATTTCACAAGAAAGCGCAATGATAAGCACTCAAAATACTTCGGTCCCTACCCGGAGACCCACGAAATCAAAAAAACTATCAGATATCTAAATAACCTTTTTGGCATACGAACATGCAGGGATAAAAAGTTCGCGCGCGTCAGACCATGCCTTAACTACGATATAGGCCGGTGTAGCGCCCCATGCACAGGCAAAGTCACAAAAACAGAATACCAAAAAAATGTAGGGGACCTAATACTCTTTCTGGCTGGAAAAAATACAGAACTACTAAAACAAATGGAAAGCAAAATGCAGAGTCACTCAAAAAAGAGAGAATACGAAGCAGCAAAGCAATACCGCGACAGGATTGAAGGAATCAAGAAAATTTCATCTACACAAAAAATCATATCACAAAAAAATGAGGATATAGACATTATCGCAAGCCATGCAAAAAACCAGACAACCATCATCCAACTCCTGTTCATAAGATCCGGATCACTCATAAGCAAAACAGATTATATATATCAAAATGAGAGCGCAAAAGAGCAGGAAATCCTGAATTCTTTCATGAAACAATACTATACAAAACACGAAATCCCAAAAACGATTCTCATCTCACATGAAATTGAAGATAAGAATATAATCCAAAAATGGCTCACAGAACAATTAAAACATCCAGAGCAGGAGGGGAAATTTGAGAATCCTAAGCTTTTGGAGCGCAGCAATAGGCAAGCCATAAGAATAATTGTTCCAAAGAAAGGTGAAAAACACAAACTAATCCTGTTGGCTCAAAAAAATGCAAAAATGAATCTTAATGAACATAATTTCAGGTGCAAAAAGAACAGCAAAATCATGGAATCACTTAAAGATCAACTCAACCTGAAAACTATCCCGCGGCGCATAGAAGCTTTCGATATCTCAAATATATCAGGCAGACATGCGTGCGCATCAATGATTGTATTCATAGATGCAGAACCAAAAAAACAACAATACCGCAGGTACAAAATAAAGACAGTACAGGGCATAGATGACTACGCTATGATGCAGGAAGTGATAGAGCGCAGATATACAAAACATACTCTTCCTGACCTCATCTTAATAGACGGCGGCAAAGGTCAGCTGAACGCAGTACTCACAACCCTGAAAAAACTAAATATTCTGCATCCGCAAATAATGGGGCTTGCAAAAGAACATGAAGAAATATATCTCCCGCACAGAGTAAATCCAGTAATACTTCCCAAAGACTCAGAAGCATTATATCTCCTCCAGAGAGTGCGCGACGAAGCCCACAGGTTCGCAATAGCATACCATAAGCTATTAAGAGCTAAATCACTGATAGAATGATATCTCGACATATCAATATATCGTTATCTGGCGATATAGGCACTCTAAACTATCTACATCATCATACAAAAGCATATAAATGAGTTGACACTTTAGTTACTTTATCCAAAATCCTTGGAAGAAATCTCTGTCTCAGTAAGGGGGGACTTCTTTCAGCAAGAGATGTTTCAAACTCTTTAATAGGAGTTTGAAATCCTCTTCCTATTCTTTCTTGTTCCTGATTTTCTCTTTGGATTCATATTTAATATTTGCCTGCAATAAAGTATGATATGATATCTATGAGACTTATACGACAGGGTGCAGAAGCAAATATATATCTTAATGAAAAAGAGAATCTAGTCATTAAAGACCGTATCAAAAAAGGATACCGCATCACAGAACTTGACAACCATATAAGAAAATCAAGAACACGCGCAGAATCAAAACTAATGGATAAAGCACATAATGCAGGGATACTTACTCCAAAAATAATATCCACAGAACAAAATAAGATTACAATGACACATATTGCAGGCAAAAGACTTAAAGACACGCTGGATAAAAATAATGTCAAAACCATAATGACTGTAATCGGCGAAATCATCGCAAAACTGCACAGAAATAATATTATCCACGGCGACCTTACAACCAGCAATTTTATACAAAAAGATGCAGAGATATGCCTTATTGACTTCGGGCTTGGCAGTATCTCAACATCAGTAGAAAAAAAAGCAGTTGATATTCACCTGTTTGAAGAGGCAATGGAATCAACACATTCTGAGGTATATAATCCGGCTATAAAATCGATGATTTCTGCTTACAGAAAAAACTACGAGGATTCTGATCCGGTTCTAAAAAGACTTGAACAGATAAGAAAAAGAGGAAGATATGTCAAAAGATGAGATCATTGGTATCAAAGATTGCAGATAAAAAAAATCAATCATAACTTCATCAAATCATCGGCATCAATTATTTCAACAATATCGGAATTCAAACCATTGCTTTCAGGTACAAACATAAATCTCCTTTTTGCATGTATTCTGGATAAATTTTTTTCAGCCTTTCGGATGTCTTCTATTCGGATATTATTTCTCCATTTAACCTCTACTACAATCTCTGGTTTTTTAAATTTAATCAAGCATGCATCAATATCAAAATCTTCTGTTTCAAAAATCGACTCTTTCAACCCAAATTTCTCTGCCATAAAAGCTCTGATAAAATCCTCTACAATTCGCGGCATGAGTTCATCAATAATCATTCCAACCTCTTTTTCATTCAGTTGTCTTTCGGAAATATTATACTTTTCATCAGCATAGAAATATAATCTTACGAGCGGCGAGATGTGTTTGTAAACAAACCGGTTCTTACCATATACTCCAATTTTCTTAATCAGCCCGAATGCTTCAAGATTTTTCAGGTACTGCTGCACAATACCAGGATTATCTTTTTTAATAAGTCTTCTTGCAAAAAGATAAGTGGATATCTCTCCTGACACCACATGTCCAGATGCAATTGCCCTTGCCACACCCTCATATATCGCAGAAATACTTCTCTGCTCTTCAACAAAAACTTCTCCAAACAAAGCAGGAATGGTCTTTGGAAAATCCATTAACATGCTGCTAAATATCTTTCGCGGGTTTTCTTT
>DAOWAN010000103.1 GCA_030634545.1 Candidatus Nanohalarchaeota archaeon | reverse complement strand
CCTTAATATAACCCCGTACAAATAAATATTCTCCTGCATTCATCCAAAATCATGCACCAAACAAACTCAACTGCACAAAAATATAAATAATTGTGCAGTTCATTATATGCATATGTATCTCCGGGAAATCATAGCAAGACAAAAGCAGGAAAAAAAGCGCATGCTTACAACAGGATACGTCCCCCGTGAGCGCAGCAGAAACATAGACAAATACATCCGCACAGACCTCATAAAAGTCGTAAGCGGCGGAAGAAGATGCGGAAAATCCGTATTCTGTTTCATGGCATTAAAAGACAAGAAATTCGGATATGTAAACTTTGATGAAAAAGTATTTCAGGAAACAGACAACTATGACGACATAATAAAATACCTCCATGAATATTACGGTGACGTAAAAATACTTTTACTTGATGAGATACAGAATCTGGACAAATGGGAACTATGGGTAAACAGTCTCCAAAGACGCGGATACAATCTACTGATAACTGGCTCAAATGCAAAACTCCTAAGCATGGAACTCTCCACCCACCTGACAGGCAGATATCAGTCACTGGAACTATTTCCATTCTCATTCAGCGAATACTTAAGCGCCAAATCATACAATCACGAGAAACAAGACACAGGTCAACTACTAAATCACCTGAAAAAATACCTGAAAACCGGCGGATATCCGGAAATTGTAGTAAAGAACTATGACAACTCCTATCTTCAGAATCTATTCGACAGCATAATACTAAAAGATGTAGTCAAAAGATACAACATCAAGTACTCAGACGATCTATACAATCTCGCCAAATATCTCATATCCTCATTTTCAGAAGAAATCTCCTTCACAAAACTAAAAAACATCATGAAATTCCGAAGCGTACACACAGTCCAGAACTATGTAAGATACCTCACAGAAACCTACCTCATTTTCCAGGTAGAGCGCTTTTCATTCAAGCAAAAAGAGCAGATAACAAGTCCGAGAAAGATATACGTACTAGACACTGGCTTAATAAATGCAATCGCATTCCGCTTCAGGGAAAACCTCGGGCGCCTCATAGAAAACTGCGTTGCACTTGAACTTTTAAGACAAAAATCCACTTCTTCACCAGACACAGAAATATATTACTGGAAGAATCCCCAAGGGTTAGAAGTTGATTTTCTAATAAAAAAAGGAATAAACATAAAAGAACTAATACAGGTCTGCTATAATCTTGACAATTTAAATACAAAAGAGCGCGAACTAAAATCACTTGTAAAAGCATCAGAAGATACAGGATGCAGCAAACTTCTTGTAATCACATGGGACTATGAAAACGAGGAAGAGTATAGAGGTAAAAAAATAATATACATCCCTCTCTGGAAATGGCTCCTTAACTGAGTTCCATTCAAATAAATCCAAAATCATGCACCAAACAAACTCAACTGCACAAAATACTCGATTTTTATGCAGTTGACTATTTACGAGATTAAAATTTACACAACCCACACAAATAAAAACATCCCCTCCAAAAATACACTACACACGGGCTGGTGGCTCAGTTGGTAGAGTACTGCCTTGGCATGGCAGAGGCCGCGGGTTCGAATCCCGCCTAGTCCATTATCCAAAAACACACGCAAATCTATTTAAATACCGGATTCCATTTAATGCGTATAATCAAAGGATTGCGAGGTTGAGTGGTTTGACATTAATTTCTCATTATACTATCAGTAGCCGAACATCATTTACGCAATCTGATTTCCAACTGAGTTAGCCGGAGGGATAGAAATGAGTGACGAATACGAAGATGAATGCGAAGAAGATGAAGAAAAAGACGACGATTATGACGAAGACAGTGACGACGACTTCTAATTATTGAACTTGAATGGAGAAATCCATTCATATTTTTTTTCTAAACAACAACACTGGATATCCCAAGCAAAACAACAAGCATCTCACCCGTAAAACCCGCGAACACAGGCACAAGCAGATTATCATCCATCTTACCGCTAACAGTCTCAGTCACAGTTGCAGAAACCGCCATGACAACCAAAACAATCCACCACATACCCCAGGCACCATCAAAAAACAGCACAAGATAAACAACCCCAACAACAATATCCCAGACAAACTCCGCAAAAACACCCTCAATCGCCTTACCCTTCAATCCCGGGATAAAATGCTTCCCATACGCCCTCCCGAAAATCGCCGCAGCAGCATCCCCAACAATAGTCATAAGAATAGCAAGCTGCGCAACCTCCTTCGTAAACACAGAAATCACAATAATCGCACCGATTCCAAGAAACACATGCCCTCCAAGCGTATTCTCCTCCTTCTGTCGATACAGCACATCAAACAGCGGAATCTTCCGACCCCACTCAATCCTGAAATACTCAGCCTCCAGAGCAATAACAAGCGCGACAGTAAGAACTCCAAGCGTAAACCTCTGCCCAAAAAATTCATACAGAAGAACAAGATAAATACCATTAAGATGAACCAGCTTCCTCACAACCTCAGTACCAAACGAATACTTCTCAGGTTTAGGCGACACCATAAAAACATATATGCTATCCCAGAGTTAAATACTTTCCCAAAACCAAAAAACATTAAATACTTACCCCATGAATAATACCTCATGGACAAACTCTCACTCGGCTGCAAAAACCTCAACAACCTCTTAGGCGGCGGCATAGAGCCGGGAATAATCACAAACTTCTACGGCGCAGCCGGCGCAGGCAAAACAAACATCTCCCTTCAATGCGCAGTCTCATGCCTGAAAACCGGCAAAAAAGCAATCTACATAGACGCCGAAGGCGGCTTCTCAATCGAGCGCTTCATCCAGATGCACCCCAACGGCAAAAAAGACCTCGAAAACCTGATACTCACAGACCCCAAAACATTCTGGGACCAGGAGCGGATGCTCAACGACCTTGAAAAAGAACTTGAAGACAAAAACATCGGACTCATAATAGTAGACTCAATAGTAGCCCTCTACCGCCTCGAACTAAGGAAAGATAAAATCCAGGAAGTCAACCGCATCCTAAGCAAACAATTCGCCCTCCTCTCAAAAATCGCAAGAGAAAACAAGATTCCTGTAATCGTAACCAACCAGGTCTACACAGACTTTGACTCAGGCGACCTTGAACTCGTCGGTCGCGACATCCCGCGCTACTTCTCAAAATGCCTGGTTCTCCTCGAAAAAACCGGCAACAACCGCCGAAAAGCAACCCTGAAAAAACACCGCTCAAGAGCAGAGGCCCAAAGCGCGGAATTCGATATCAAAAATGAAGGTCTTGTAGACACATCAAAGAAATTCGGCATATTCTAGTTGATTCCCATGAACGAGATATTCACAGCAGTAGGATTGATAATCTTCGCAGGATTCGTTGCAATAAAGCTAAGCATAGCAAGCGCAATATTCGAGATACTTGCAGGTATACTCGCAGCCAACTTCTTCAACTTCACAGGTTCAGAAGTAATCACTGTACTGGCAGACATCGGCATCCTTGCCCTCATGTTCTTTGCAGGTCTTGAGATAGACTTCGATGTACTAAAAAAGAACGCAAAAAGCAGCTTCGTAATCGGCAGCGCATCATTCTTCGCCCCTTTCCTCGCAATCTATTTTCTCACAGCATACTTCCTGCACTTTACATATGAGCAGTCCCTCTTAACAGGCATAGCCCTCTCAACAACATCAATAGCCCTAGTCTATCCCCTCTTATTGAAATCAAAAGAACGCCTCGACAACACAGGCAAAAAAATACTCTCAGCAGCAATGATAGTAGACCTGATAAGCATGATTGCATTAAGCCTACTATTCTCAGACATAACCTACCTCACAATCAGTTTCATCATAGCATTTGCCCTGTTTTCATACTTTGTACCCTACTTTGGAAAAAGAATATTCAGCCACTACAAAGGCAATAGCGTAGAATTTGAATTCAAGATAATCCTGTTTTTGATACTCGGCATCGGCATTGCCGGTGAAGCCATAGGTATTGAAGCTGTTTTTCTTGCTTTCATCCTTGGTGTCATTACATCCGGCGTTATAGTAGAACATGTGAAGTTATGGGACAAACTGAGAGGAATAACCTTCGGGTTCCTCGCACCGATTTTCTTCTTCAAAGTTGGGACGACCCTCAGTCTTATAGCACTATTTGAAAATCTCTGGCTAATCCTGTTATTATTCACCGTCAGTTTCATATCAAACTTTGCAGGCACATATATTTTCTCAAAGAAATACATGGGTGAAAACGCACGCTACATCAGCATACTCTTCCATTCGCAATTAAGTCTTGGTATTGTAGCAGCAACAATAGGCTATGAACTGGAAATATTCAACACCGGAATATACGTTTCAATTGTCGGCGCAGTAGTTTTATCATCTGTTTTTGCCTCCATCCTTTCAAAAAGCAATTATCAAAACTTAGAATAAGCCCGCAGAACCAATTTTATTTCGCATCTTTCTTCTCATCATCCTTCTTATCAGGTGTGACAATAGTCTTGCACTTAGGATACTTACTGCACCCGAGAAACTTACCGTAGATGCTTGATCGCTCAACCATAGGCGCCCCGCACTTAGGACACTTGCCAAAATCCTTCTTTTCACCATCAGGATTATCATCTGATTGTTTTGTCTTGCATTCTTTATTCAGGCACAATTCCAATGGTTTAGATCTTGCTCTAATCATACTGATTATCGGGTACTTGCACTCAGGACATAAACAGCCTGTACTTTTAATCATCCCCTTTTGAGGAATAGAAATAATTACTTTGCAATCAGGATAGTTGTCGCAGGCAATAAACCTTCCGTACTTACCCCTCTTCATCACCAGATTACCGTCATCGCATTTAGGACATTTTCCAATCATGCTCGCCTGTTCCTGGCTGCTCCGTATCGACCCGATAAGCGACGACCCGATATCTTTCTCATGCTCCCTGAACTTTGAAAACGTACCCTTCAGATCATTTTCCGCCTTATCCAAAATCACATTCGGCTTAATCTTGCCCTTCTCAATTTGCTCCATCTCATCCTCAAAATCCCTCGTAAGATTCTCAGATATCAACTCACCCGAATACTTCTCAAGAGTATCAATGACCTGCAATCCAAGATCAGTAACCTCTATTCTCTTCTCCTGCAAATATCCCCTCTTATACAGGTTCTCAATAATATTAGCCCTTGTAGCCTTCGTACCCAGATTGCGCTTCTCAAGCTCACGAATGATAGAGGCCTCATTATACCTTGACGGCGGTTGAGTCTCCTTAGACAAAAGATCAATGTCCTTCACAAACAAAATATCCCCGGTATTCAACTCAGGAAGCGTAACCTCCTCAAGTTTCACATAAGGCGCATACAAATCAAACCAGTTAGGTATAATCGTGCGCTTGCCCTCCAGGATAAACTTATGATCATCAATCAAAAGCATTATCGTATTCGTCTCACGGACAGCAGCCTCGCCGAACACAGCCAAAAACCTCTTCACAATAAGATCATATATCTTCTTTTTCTTAGGAGTATTATCTTTCGGTCTCTCGCCTGTTGGAAATATAGACGGGTGCGCATCATCACTCTTCTTACCCTCATTCGGCACAAGATCAGCATCCTTTTTGGAAAGCAGAAAACTAGCAGATTTATCATAATCAATATTACATTTCAGTTTCTCAAGAATAGCCCGATACCCAATCTCCTTAGGCAGTTTCTGCGAAGACGTCCTCGGATAACTGATACAAGCTCCCAGATACAACTCCTGTGCAATCGCCTGCGTCTCCTTTGGAACCATCTTAAACAGCTTATGCGCCTCAACCTGAAGATCAGTAAGATTAAACGGAGTCGGCGGCTTCTGCTTATACTCCTTTCTCTTTATATCTCCTACCTTAGCATCCTTCTCATTACAATCCCTCTTAATCTTATGCGCCTTTTCCCTATCCCAGATTTTCTCCTCTTCGTACCGCGCCCTGAAATCATGATCCTTAGGCACAAGCTCAACCTGCCAGAAAGGTACAGGCTTAAACGCGCGAATCGCATTCTCTCTTGTAGCAAGAAAATGAAGCGCAGGACCCTGCACTCTACCCGCGCTAAGCACCTTGTACTGCCCCGCAGTCTTAACCGCAGTAGTAAGCGCCCTTGAGATATTGATCCCCCAGTAATAATCAAGCATATGCCTCGTGACACCCGCATCCGCAAGACCGCGGATAATCGTCGGCGACATATTGTCATACGACTTCACAAGATCCCCCTTAGTAAGCGTAGAAAACTTCATCCTCTTTGCATCCTTCTGCCCGCATGCAAACCGGATAATATTATAGGCAATAGTCTCCCCCTCGATATCAAGGTCAGTTGCAACCACAAAATCCTCAGCCTTCTTCGCAAGCATCTTAATATTATCAAGATATTTCTTGGAAAAAGAAGCCCCCTTATCAATATCGCTCGTAGGCGCCCACTCAACATTAAAAACAGGATACGTCCAGTCCTTGGTGGTCTGCCGAAGCCCATAAAGATGCCCTACAGCCGGCACAACAATAATCTTCTTGCCCTTATGCTCAAACTCATGATAGACAATCCCTCTCTTCTTCTCATCTTTGACAGCGCCATCCGCAAGCGCAGCAGAAATCTTGCGCGCAGCACTCGGCTTCTCAGTAATAATCAGCTGGTAACCCATATTCATTATCCCCTATACCTTATTTGTAATTTATCTGCACTGGAATACAGCGCACATCAAAACTAAAACAATGAAATTATATAAAACTATGTTCAGAAAGACAGGCAAATTACAGCCCAACTCTCTATTTAACTGAGACAGAGCATCGTATTTACCTTATGCGCCGCCTTAATAGCAGATGCAAAACGATTCCATTCTACAACCCAAAACAGGGCATTAGGCAGACTGTGGTGCGCTTTTTCACCCAAAACGAGGCTGTCCCACAATTCAAATTAGAATTGACCGATTTATGTATCAGTTCATGAT
>DAOWAN010000024.1 GCA_030634545.1 Candidatus Nanohalarchaeota archaeon | reverse complement strand
GGTCAGAAATCTCATGTGGCAGGACATTGACTTTGAAAGATCACTGATACACCTCAAGACAGCAAAAGGAGGCAAACATCGCATCATCTTCCTCCACAACAGCCTAAAAGAAATCCTGAAAATCCAGGGACTCAAAAGCACTGGATTCTTATTCATCTCAAATAGAAAAACAAGATACAGCAAAAAAACCATACAACTGCTCGTCAAAAGAGCATCCTCTAAGGTCAGATTAAACAAAAAAGCAACTCCGCACACATTAAGGCACGCCTTTGCAACCCATCTGCTAGACAATGGTGCAGACATACGCCACATCCAAAAGCTTCTAGGTCACAAAGACATAAGGACAACTCAGATATACACCCATGTCACAACTCATGATATCGAAAGACTATCAAGACTGATATGACAACTCAAGCCGAAAGAATCTTACCAACCTCAACAATCTTCTCAGCGCCCTTCCTCATATCCTTAACAACAACATTCCCAAGCGCCATCTCCTTCGGTCCGACAATAACGACCTTCCGCGCACCAATCCGATTCGCATACTTCATCTGATTCGAGAAATTCCGACCCATAAGATCAGTCTCAACAATCTTTTTACTGGCACGCAAAGCCTCAGCAATCCTGACAGCACTAAACTTCATCTCATCGCCTGCATACACCACAAAATACTCGCAAACCGGTCTCTTGACATAATCCTTCTCCTTCAGGATATTAAGAATCCTCTCAATCCCAAGCGAAAACCCCACAGCAGGAATCTCACGCGAAACAAAAGACCCGATCACCTTATCATACCTGCCGCCCCCTGCAATACTATCCCCTCCTTTCTCAAGCCGCGCCTCAAACACACACCCTGTATAATACCCAAGCCCGCGCACAAGCGAAAGATCAAACACGCACCTGTCACTCACACCATAAGCATCCAGATAATCAACAAGCATCTCAAGTTCATTAATCCCCTCAAGCACCCTGTCATTATCCGGGAACTCTTTCAGCATACTCCGCACAACATCAGCAGGCTTGCCCTTCCTCGAAAGCGCATTCAGGATCTCCGCAGCCTGCACCTTCTCAATATCATACTTCTTAAACTCACCAAAAATCTGCGCCCTTGAAAGCTTCTCAACCTTATCAATAGTCCTCATCGCACCCATGACCTGCTTCTTGCTCTTGATACCAAGAAAATTAAGCATCCCTTCAACAACCTTCCTGTTACTGATAAGAACCTTGAACTTCCCGACACCGATCTCAGACAGCGCATCCACAATAGTCGAAATACACTCAGCATCCGCAGCCACAGAAGACGCACCCACAACATCAATATCAAACTGGTAAAACTCCCTGTACCTGCCCTTCTTCGTCTCCTCATACCTCCACACACGCCCGTACTGATACCTCTTAAACGGGAACCCTATATTAGACCTCTCAGAAATATACCTCACAAGCGGCACAGTAAGATCATATCGAAGCCCAATCCTGCGCCCGCCCTGGTCAGGAAAATTAAATGTCTGCTCAGTAATCTCACGCCCGCCAGCATCCTTTCCTGCAAGCACATCCCACTTCTCAAGCGCAGGCGTCTCAATCGGCAAAAACCCCCTCCTCTCATAGATCCTCTCAATCATACTGACAACATTCCTTCGAAGAATCATATCATCCGTCTCATAATCCCTCATACCCTTCACTTTCTCAATCTTCACCATATTCATCACCTGCACTTTCTATTATCAAGCATGATTTAATACCCTAATCCTCTATTACCATCCATCATTTATATTCTTTAAAACAGCGCCGCTCAATCATCTCCTGCGCCTCCACAACTCATTTTTAACATCCCGAAGAGTTATACCCTTCTTCGCCATAAGAACCATAACAAAATAAGCAAGATCCGCAATCTCCCAAACAAGATTATCCCTGTCCGTATAATTCAGGACCTCTATGGACTCCTCCCGAATCTTCTCCTTAATAGAATCTTCAAAACAAGATATCTTCGAAGTATAAGAACCCTCAACCGGATTTAAGACACGCTCAAAAACAACATCATAGACATCATCCAAAAAAAACTCCCTATCACCACAGCCGAAACACGAATAATTCCCTGTGTGGCACGCCCCGTTTTTCTGCCTGACAACAAACAAAAGCGCATCACGATCGCAATCATACCTCACCCTGGCAATCTCCTGGAAATTCCCTGAACTCTCCCCCTTAGTCCACAACCTCTTTCTCGACCTGCTATAATACACTGCCCTCCCGCAGTCAAAAGTCCTGGAAACCGACTCCTTAGACGAATAAGCAAGCATCAAAACCTGCCCCCTCACATCCTGCACAATTGTCGGAATCAACCCATCATTTTTCAAAAAATCCAGAAGCGACACAAACGCATCAGAAAGATTCATCTTACCAGTATACAAAGCCATCCCAACCTGCGAATTCACACCCATATCCTCAAGCACCTTAATATCCTCAAAAGAAGTTATCCCGCCGGCAACAGTCAGTTTATTTTGAGTGACCCCCAAAAGCTCCCTCACAATCCCAAAATCACACCCCTGCATCAGCCCCTCCTTATCCACATTAGTAAAAAGAAACTCAGAGCAATAATCCTCAAGCTCCCTAACAACCTCAACAGGACTCTTCCCGGTATCATTCCTCCACCCGTCACAGACCACACACCCATCCCTGGCATCTATAGCAACAACGACCCTCTCCTTAGGGATCTTCAAAAGAAACTCCGCATCAGCCTTAGTCCCGATAATAATCTTCTTAGCACCAGCCCCGAGCATCCATTGAGCTTTCTCAACACTGCGTATCCCGCCCCCGACCCGGCAATCCGCAATCTTGCATAATTTTGCAATCAGCTCACGATTATCCCCCTGACCAAGCGCAGCATCAATATCAACCACAGCAACATCGCCATATTTAGAAAACTCATAAGCAAGTCCGCACACATCATCCCTCTCAAGAACCTTCTTTTTCCCCTGTACAAGCTGTACCGCCTTCCCATCCATAATATCAATACTAGGCAAAATCATCTGACATCAACTCCCTTATCTTTCAAAAACTCCTTCACATCCCTGACACTATAATTCCCATAGTGAAAAATCGATGCCGCAAGCGCAGCATCAGCCCCCGCGCAAAACACATCATAAAAATCACACGGCTCCCGCGCCCCGCCAGACGCAATAACAGGCACATTCACACACTTCCCAACCTCAGAAACAAGCCCGCAATCAAACCCGCACTTACCCCCGTCCCTGTCAATAGAAGTCAGAAGAATCTCACCTGCCCCAAGCCCGACCCCTCTTTTCACCCACTCAAAAACATCCATACCAGTCCCCCTGCGCCCCCCGTAGATAAACACCTCATAAAACTCTCCATTCCACTTCGCATCAACAGCAAGCACAACACACTGCGCACCAAACTCCCTAGACGCCCTTGAAATAAGCCCCTCATCAAGAACCGCATTAGTATTCACTGCAACCTTATCAGCCCCTGCCCCAAGCAGCCTTGAGACATCATCAATACACCTTACCCCGCCGCCCACAGTAAACGGCACAAACACCTCACGCGCAGTCCTTCTGACAACATCAATCATAATATCGCGCTTATCGACAGACGCAGAGATATCAAGAAACACAATCTCATCTGCCCCCTCTTCATAATACCTGCAGGCAAGATCCATTGGATCCCCCGCATACCTCAGGTTACCAAAACCAACACCTTTCACAACCTTCCCATCCTTCACATCAAGGCAGGGTACAATCCGCTTAGCAATCATCAACCCACCTCCTGATAATCTCAAGCCCTACCCGCCCGCTCTTCTCAGGGTGGAACTGCACACCATAAACATCATTGAACCGGACAGCACTGCAAAACTCACATCCCCCATATTCACTAACACACGCCAAAATCCGTCTATCCTCTGGAACACAATAATAAGAGTTGACAAAATAAACATAATCATCAAAAAATACACTCTCTCTAACCGTTCTCAGCATATTCCACCCAATCTGCGGCACTTTACCATAACAAAACTTCACAACTCTGCCCTCGAAAACTCCAAGCCCTAAAACCCCCGGGCTCTCATCACTGGACGAGAAAAGCACCTGCATACCCACACAAATCCCAAAAAACCTGGCGCCATTATCAATTGCACCCACTATAGCAGAATCAAGCCCCCTATTTCTCAGACTCTTAATCACACTCCCGAAACTGCCAACCCCTGGGAACATGATATTTTTCGCATTCAAGATACATCCTGCATCATCCGTAACCCTATATCCCGCACCCAGGAAATCAAGTGCATTGCAAAGACTCCCCACATTTCCGCTTCCATAATCCACAATACATATATCCTCCATTACATCACCCCTTCAACATCACATATTTTATTGACATCATCAACCACAAAATCCGCACCGCACAAAAAAAGCCTCTTCTTCAAAAAAGAAGACTTATCCTGCGGCAGAAGAACACCGATCCCCACAACTCCTGCCCTTTTAGCAGCAATCATATCATCCCCGGTATCACCAGCATAATATCCTCTCCTGCATCCAAGCGCATCAAGCACCTTAACAATCCCGCAAGGACTCGGTTTCTGTTCATCAACATCCTCCATCCCGACAACAACCGAAAAATACTTATCCACACCAAACCTCTTGAGAGCAAAATCAAGCTCCTCTCTTGGTCTGCCGCTGCATATCCCAAGCCTGTACCTACAGTCCAGCTTAAAGATCACATCCTCTGAAAGAATCCACCTCTCATTATCCTTATACTTCACATAAAACTCCTGGAATTTCTCAACAATCTTTTCTTCAGGCACCCACACACCTCTATCCTGTATCATCTTCCCGCACAGATCCCAGTCATTATTGAACCCCCCAATATTCTTTACCTCCTGTATATCATCCATACAGACCCGGCACCCGCAAAAAAACTCAACAGTCATCTTCACAGCAAGCCTGTAAGATCTGCTAACATCAATCAGCACCCCGTCAACATCAAAAACAAACGCCTCCTTCTTGCAAAATATACCTGAAAGCGCATCAAGCACCCTCTGTACTTCATCGCATGTCCCAGCCCCGATTCGCAAATATCCACTCATCTCCGCACTATCCCATTTTCGTGTAAGTATATTTCTCCTGGACAATTCACTCCAAACATACCCTGCACCGGTCCCGAAATCAGCAAGAACAAAATTAGCAGAAGACTCAAAACAATTGACACCAAGCCGCGAAAGCCCCAAAAAAAGCATCTTCCTGCTCTTTTTAACCTCCCGCACATAATCCTCCACAAACCCGACATCAGAAAGCGCCCCAATCACAGCGCGCAAAGCCACGAAACTAACACTATACGGCGACCTGACCTTCAAAAGATTCAAAATATTCTTCCTGCATGACACAACGTATCCGCATCGAAGCCCTGCAAGCCCGAACGCCTTTGAGAATGTCCGTGTGACAATAACATTATCATACCTGCGTACAAGCTCAACACACGTCTCACCATAAAACTCAAAATAAGCTTCATCCACAAGAACAACAGCATTTCCACAAGCCTTCACAATATCCAGTATATCCTCTTTTGAAGCAGCAGTGCCATTCGGATTATTCGGGTTGACAATAACAATGACCTTCGTTTTCTCACTGATTGCAGAAATGATCTCCTGCTTTGGAAACTTCATATCACAAGAATACCGTACCTTGACAATCTCATCTGTCTGCATACGTGCATACAACTCAAAAAGCGCAAAAGTAGGCACAGGTATTATGACTTCATCACCCTCAGAAACATACGCATCCATGACGCACTTGATAGCCTCATCACTCCCGTTAGTCAGCATAATATTACCCTCACTGACACCAACATAATCCGCAACCTTTTGACCAGCATCCCCATAATCCGGATACCTGGAAATATCTTCTGCACTAAGCTTACCTAAAGCAGAAACAACTCTGGAAGAACACCCCTGCGTATTCTCATTAAAGTCAAGCCTAAGCATACCTTCCCTCTGTCCAGTTGGAGGAGAGTACTTACTCATCAAAGCAACCCTCTTCTTAACATCTGCCATCATAATACACCTTTCACACTAAGCGCACAGGTAATCCTCTCATCCTTCACAAGCGCCATACGGATAGCGCACCCAAGCGCCTTAAAACACGCCTCCGAAACGTGGTGGTCATTGCATCCCTCGAGCTTCTTCATATAAAGAGTCATCCTGGAATTAAGCGCAAGACTCTCAAAAAAAGGCACAATATTCTCAGAAGAAAAAGCACCGAACTTCTCCTTTGAAAACACAATACCTCTCTGTTGAAAATAAGGTCTTGAAAGATCTAAAGCCACCATAACAACAGCCTCATCCATAGGTAAAATCGCATACCCTGTCCTGAAAACACCCTTCCGTTCACCCGTCGCCTTCAAAATCGCATCACCAATCACAATAGCTGTATCCTCAACCATGTGATGATCCTCAACCTCAAGATCAGCCCTGCACTTAAGATCAATATCAAACAAAGCAAACCGTGAAAGACTCTCAAGCATGTGATCAAAAAATGGGATACCTGTATCAATCTTAGTCCTGCCTGTACCGTAGACATCCAGACTTACAAAAATCTCAGTCTCCTTCGTCTTGCGCTCAAAACATACATTCATTTAAGCCCATCCTCCATCCTTACTCTGACAGCCTCAGTGTGCCCCGAAAGCCCCTCAACCTCTGAAAGGCGCAAAACAGCATCAGAAATATCAAAAACACCCTCTCGTGTCACATCACATACTTCCATCCTGCGCACAAAATCATCGACACTTAAGCCCGACACACTCTTTGCAAACCCCATAGTCGCAAGTACGTGATTAGTTCCGCAAGCATAATCACCCATCACCACAGACGAGAAATTACCGCAAAACACCGCCCCTGCATTTCGAATCCTGCAAAGGACACCTTCGCAGTCTCCACACATAATTTCAAGGTGCTCCGGCGCAAATTCATTCGCAATCTCAATACACTCACCAATACTCACGCACACAACAATCCTTCCATAATCATTTAGCGACTTCTCAGCAATACCCTTCCGCCAAAGCTTCTTAATCTGAAACTCAATCTCCCTTTTAACCTCATCAGCAACCTCATAAGAATCAGTAAGAAGTATTGCAGAAGAAAAAACATCATGTTCTGCCTGCGAAAGCATATCACTTGCAGCAAATCGCGGATCGCATGTTTCATCAGCGATAATCATGACCTCCGACGGTCCGGCAACCATATCAACAGAAACATCATCACAAACAGCCATCTTACCGGCATTGACAAACACATTTCCCGGTCCGAAAATCTTATCAACCTTCCCTATAGTCTGCGTCCCATACGCCATCGCAGCAATCGCCTGCGCCCCGCCGACCTTGTATATCTCATTGAACCCTGCCATATCGCAGGCAACAAGCAGATATGGATTGATATTACCAGATTTATCAGGCGGCGTACATACAACCCTCCTGCTGCACCCTGCAATCCTTGCAGGAATCCCGATCATATAAGCTGTAGAAACATAGACCGCACTTCCTCCCGGCACATAAGCACCTATACTTTCAATCGGTCTTACAAGAGACCGCACCCTGATCCCGCCGGAGATATCCAAAACAACATCTTCCTTCATCAACGCTTTCTGGAACTTTTCAACATTATTCATAGCTTTCTTAAGACAATCAGCAAATCCCTCATCAACCACACCATAAGCTGCCCGTATCTCATCTTTAGTAACCCTAATCCTCTTAAGACACGCACCATCAAACCTCTCAGTATATTCCAAAAGCGCCTCATCACCCCTGGTTTTGACATCATCTATAATAGTGCGAACCACCTTACTAGCCTCATCCATATTGCAAAGGCGCCGCCTGCCAAAATCAAACGCCGCACTTTCAATAATCGAAATAACACTCATACATCTCACCTCACAATCTTTCGAAGATTATACTCCAAAATATCACGCGCACCAGCCCTCTTCAAAACAGGAATCAGCTTCCCAACACAGCATCTATCCACACATGTTTTCACAGCATAACCAGAGCCGCAGTAAAGCTCAGAAACCGTCGGCATCTTCATTGCCGGCAAAACACTCATCAATCCCTTCAAGTCGCCAGCATCCACATTCATCTCAAGCAGAACTTTATTCCTGCCCAGAAGGACGCTCTTCATAGCGCACACAAGCTCATCAATCTTATCTTTTTTACCATCATCGCACAGACTATCCTTATTAGCGATAAACCTCGTAGAAGACTCAAGAATAGTGCCTACACTGCAAAGATTATTCCACATAAGCGTCCTGCCAGTCGCCACATTTTCAACAATCATATCCGCATCCTCCGGCGGATAAGCCTCAGTAGCCCCAAAAGATTTTATAAACGAAAACTTATACCCCTCGCTCGAAAGAAACCTGCGCGAAATATTCTCATATTCAGAAGCAACAACAATCTTTTTATCCTTCTTCAGATCATATCCCAAAGGCACAGCAGCAACAATCTTCACCTTATCCATACGCAAGTCAACAAGTTCACAAACAGAAGCCCCACTCTCAACAATCCAGTCATACCCTGTAATCCCTGCATCATAAGCCCCGCCCTCGACAAGCTTTGCGATATTCTGCGGCTTTTTGATTTTCACAATAATCTCAGGATCACTGCAAAAAGGTCGATATGACCTGCCATTCTCCTTAATCTCAATACCGCAATCAGAAAAAAGCGCAGCAACATTCCTGCTCATATACCCTTTTGGAATCGCAAGTCGAATCATCTTCCTCCCCTCATACGTCCGCAGTCAACCTCAAGAAACCCATCCCCGTACCTGTAGCTGACAACCTCATCACAAATAGATTCAAGAATCCTTTTCACATCACCCGCAGATTCTGCCCGAAACTTTTTCACGCACGAAATTGGTTCAACAACAACACTCACAAGCGCATCTTTAGAAATCCCAAGCTTCCTGCGTACATACGCAGGCACAACAAGCCTTCCTTTTTCATCCACAACTGCACTAAAACACAAAATCTCATCATCATCCACAACGCCGGACGTGAATACATCCACCCATAGGTACTTCTTCATTCATAAAAATACACCTCCAATAAACACATTCAAAAAAACATAAGCTCCGCTAAGCCAAATAATCTCAAAAGCCTTAACGAAAAACAAGCCCGACAGAAAACAACAACCTGCGCAAGAGCAAGAACTAAATAACCCTACAATGAAAACATTCACCGATGAAGATATCCACCCATAACCATATTAATCACTACTCAATAACCTGAACAATAGAATATATAAACCTATGTGGGACAAATTGCAAAATGGTGCTGTTGCAGAACTATTGAGAATTACGACGGTTGCTATTGATTTTGTTATTTGTTGAAAATCGCTAAACGTTATCCGCAACCTCCTTAGTCGTTACTTGTGCAACAGCAGCTTGCAAAATCGCATAAGATTTAGATTTTGTTAGGAGAATCATTTTGATTATTGATTTAAGTAAGCATTGCAATGCTTGAAGAATATTTTTGCATTTTCCACTGATTTATTTGCTGGCTCAATATTTGCCTGAGCCTTTACATGGCTCTTTTATGAAAGGTATAAGAAAGGTTATTTCTTTCTTTAACTGTCCAGTATTGTGGATAGTTCTATCCATTTTATGGGTTTTAGATGTTTTTTTCATTTTTAACTTACTTTGTTTATTTGTTGATTGAGTTATAGTGATTAAATTTAATCGGAAAGCCTAAAACGTCCAATATTTTTGTAGCGTTCAAAAGTTGGTTAAACTTCCATCCCACATATTTACTTTCGCCAAACAACTTTAAATATTTTCTTTGCTTGAACGGCACCGAAAATTTAACTCTTCACCCATTTTTGCTACGCAAAAACTGTTGCATTTTGGCTCGTTTTTCCGACTTCACGAAGCCTTATTGACAATCTTTAAGCTGTCACACAATTCATCAGCCATTTTTTCAAGTTCTTCATCGATATTAGAATTCACTTTGTTTTCGAAAATATCATTATAATTCCCTTTAAGTTCGCTTCTTGAACAGAAACTCTTTTCAGCAACAACTTTTATTCTTAAAGTCTCCAAAAACCATTTCGAGATGTTGTCTCTACAATTATCAATAAATTCTTTATCAGTTCCAACAGTGATAACTAGTGCCCTCTTTTTTGATAAATCTGGTTTTTTTGTAAAATCATACGCTGTATAAAGCACACTGCATTTGTCAATAAAATCTTTAAACAGTCCTGGCGGCATCGCAAAATAATTTGGCGAAACAAATACATATCCGTCAGCGGTTATCATCTTTTGGATAATTTCAGGCATATCATCTTTATGCAAACATTTTAAGTTTTTATTGCAGTATTCCACACAGCCCCTACATCTTTGAATATTTTTTTCTCTTAACAAGATAATCTCATTCTCTATTCCTTTTTGTTCAAAAATTTCTTTTAACCTACTGATAATTGCTTCAGAGTTACCTTTTCTTGGACTTCCACAAATACTTAATATTTTCATATTATTATCCCTAATCATCTATGATTCATATGACGTTTAAATGTCTTTCTTTTTTGGGTGCAGCATAGCGAATATATCTTAAAATACATGTTTTACCGGCAGTATAAAAGCCATGTCACTTAACCAAAACCCAAACAGTTCTCTTCCGCGCCCCGTCAAACTCGCAAAAATAAATCCCCTGCCACTTTCCAAGCGCAATATTCCCATCCTTCACAGGCACAGTAACAGAAGAGCCGACAAGAGTCGACTTGATATGCGCAGCAGAATTCCCTTCAGCATGCCTGAACCTAAAATTATTCTTCACAATATCCCCTAACCCAAGCAGCATATCGCGCTTCACATCAGGATCCGCATTCTCATTGACAGTGACTCCCGCAGTCGTATGCGGCACAAACACAACACAGGCACCATAATCAATCCCCCACTCAGAAACAACCCTTGAAACATCATCCGTAATATCCACAATCTCCTCTTTCTTTTTCGTCTCAACATTTAACTCATGCATAAGTCATTCCCTCTTAAACGATTCATCAACATAATCTCAGTAAATACATCATCCGACAATCAGAATATTCATAACTCTCCAGCATATTACTGTATTTACAGGCTCTTTCATTTATCAATTCCATCAATTTTCTCAACTATTTTATCATATGTCTTTTTATGGACACTGCCTTCTTTAGGCTTCAGCTCTACAAGTTTATCAAGTTCCTCCTGTGCTTCCTCTGCTTTACATGAATGAGAAAGCGCATAAACCAAACTCATACGTATCAGAGAATAATACTTATCCTCTTTTAGTATTTTTTTGCATTCTTTTTCTGCAATATCATATTTTCCACAATCTATAAGACATGAGATATATGAATATTCTATGCCTTTATCCTTCAGCTTAAGATCATGTATAAGAAACTCGAGATGCACAAGTGCCTTTTCAAAGTTTCTTTCAATCCTGTAAATCTCAGAAAGATGAGAATGAGCAAACCTGTCTTTTGGATTGATATCAAGAACATTTAGAAATTGCTTTTTAGCATCACTATATTTTTTAATATCATATAGCCACAAGGCATACTCCATATAATTTTCAGTACATGGTTTAAGCTTGCACAATTTCTTAAGTGATTGCGCTGTTTCTTCAGGTTTATTTTTGATAAGATACTCTCTGACCCTGTCCATATCAATATTACTCTCTCCTGTTCCCACTGCACCCGCATTTATCTCATCTGAATCTCCATGTAAACTTATCCCGGGCATACCAGGAAAAACCGTATCTGTCGCACGATGTTTCGAAATAAATATACTCTCACGCTGTTTCTTTTTTGTGATTTGCGGATATTCTATCTCAAAATCATCCCCGAACCTCTTTTTTGCATATCCTTCCACTTCAGAAATCATATCCTTATACTTCCCGTATTCATCAATATAGATAACAATAACTGTAGCGCCAAAAGCCCCATCTTTAAACGACTTGATCCTTGAAGCATGCGCTTTAACAGTATAGACATACACCAACTCCGCATCTTTGGGAAGCTTCCTGACTTTTTCATGCGCCTTAATCATAAAAACTTTCTTCTTTTTCTCCATACCATCAACAATACCCATATCAATTTTAATATATTTACCTAACAACTTAGCATGGCAGCAGAATTTTCAAAAAAAATACTTGAACTTGCAAAACAGATACCAAAAGGCAAAATAACCACATACAGACAATTATCCACCGCCGCCGGCAACCCCAAAGCCAGCCGCGCTGTCGGAAACGCCCTCAACAGAAACAAACACCCGATAATCATCCCATGCCACCGCGTAATAAAGAGCACAGGCGACATAGGCGGCTACTCTGGAGGAAAAGAAAAAAAAGTAGCGCTCCTAAAAAAAGAAGGAATCCCAATCAAAGACAGCAAAATACTCAACCTGAAACACTATCTGCATGAATTCAACTGATAAACTGAAGGTTATTTTGAGAGCACCAATTGAGTTTTCGCTCCCACTTACTAAAAAGAGAAATTGGTAAACGAGAAGGGCGCATGTTTTCACTTCTTACATCCAAATACTCTTGACAGAAATCACCTCATAAATCAATTGGTCATCGTCAATTGTTGATGTTTTGCCCGGGAACATATCAGACATTTAAATATTTGTTCTCAATATATAATCTTGCTTCATAATACATGAAGTGCAGACAAATGGTGAAATGATATGGATGTGGGAATTGTCGGGTATGGGGCGTATGTGCCGCGGTTTCGAATCAAGGTAGAGACAATTGCCGAGGTGTGGGGCAAGGACGGAGAAGCTATCCGAAACGGTCTTCGGATTGATGAGAAAGCAGTCCCGAATTATGATGAAGATACTGCCACGATTTCAGTTCATGCAGCACTCAATGCCCTCAGGAGAGCCATGATTGATGTCAAAGACATTGGCGCAATTTATGTTGGCTCAGAATCGCACCCCTATGCTGTCAAGCCAACCTCCACGATTGTTGGGGAAGCTATCGGCGCATCCAATGATTACACTGCCGCAGACCTTGAGTTCGCATGCAAGGCAGGCACAGCAGGTTTCCAGATGGTCATGGGTCTCGTTGAATCAAAGATGATTAAGTACGGGCTTGCAATCGGTGCTGATACTGCGCAAGGTGCTCCGGGAAACGCACTTGAATATTCTGCTGCCGGCGGCGGAGCCGCATTTATAGTCGGCAATAAGAAAAGTGAGATAATTGCGAAAGTTGATGAGACATATTCTTTTTCTTCAGACACACCGGATTTCTGGAGAAGGAACCATGCAAAGTACCCGTCACATGGCGGCAGGTTCACAGGCGAGCCTGCGTATTTCAGGCATGTTGAAAACGGCACGCGCGGACTGCTTAAGAAGATGGGCGCAGACATTACGGATTTTGATCATATTGTATTTCACATGCCTAACGGGAAATTTCCTTTAGTCATGGCAAAAAAATTCGGCGTACCCATGGAGAAGATGGAGCACGGCTTTGTTGTACAGAAAGTAGGAAATACTTACTCCGGCTGTTCAGTACTTGGACTTAGCGCAGTACTTGACATTGCGAAAGCAGGTGAAAAGATTCTTGTGACTTCCTACGGGTCAGGAGCAGGCTCAGATTCATTTGCGTTTACAGTGTGTGATAATGTTGATAAAAAGAGGAATCTTGCAAAGACCACCCAGATGTATATTGATAACAAGTCTTATGTGAGTTATCCAACTTATGCGAAGTACAGGGGCAAGATTTGTTGAAGGTGTAGATATGCGGGTTGCAGTTATTGGTGTCGGATTGACTAAATTTGGAGAAGTATGGAGCAAGTCACTAAGGGACATTGCTCTGGAAGCTGGTGTAAAAGCAATCAGTGATGCTAATATCAGTGCCGCAGACATTGATGCCATGTTCATAGGTAATATGAGTGCAGGAAGGTTTTCAGGACAAGAGCATCTGGGAGCGCTGGTAGCAGACCAGGTAGGCGTTAGCATCCCGTCAACGCGCGTAGAAGGTGCATGCGCTTCAGGAAGTCTTGCATTGAGAGAAGGATTATCCTCGATAATGTCCGGTATGAGTGATATTGTGCTTGTGGGTGGAGCAGAGAAGATGACAGATATTTCTACAGAATTTGCCACAACAGGACTCATGGGCGCTGCTGATGAGGAGTGGGAAGGCTTTCACGGTATGACCTTTCCAGGGCTTTATGCACTCATGGCAAGAAAGCACATGCATGATTTCGGGACAACACATGAGCAATTAGCCTGTGCTGCTGTCAAGAACCATCATAATGCCACAATGAATAAAGATGTTGCGCAGTATCCATTTGAGATAACTGTCGACAAGGTTCTTAAATCCAGTATGATTGCAGACCCTCTGACTTTGCTTGACTGTTCACCAATCACAGATGGCGCAGCTGCCATCATCTTATGCCGGGAGGATTTAGCAAAAAAATATTGCGATACTCCTGTATATGTTACAGGTTCCGGTCAGGCATCAGACACACTTGCCCTGCATGACAGGAAATCCTTGACAGGATTGCAGGCAGCAGTGGACGCTTCAAAAACAGCATATAATATCGCCGGTATTGGAGCGAAAGATATTGATGTATGCGAAGTTCATGACTGTTTCACGATTGCAGAAGTTATGGCTTGCGAGGATCTGGGATTCTGCAAGAAAGGTGTCGGCGGGAAGTTTATCGAAGATGGAAATACTCAGATTGGCAGCAAAATACCAGTTAACACTTCCGGCGGACTGAAGGCATGCGGACATCCTGTAGGTGCTACAGGCATCAAGCAGGCAAGTGAGATAATTCTGCAGCTAAGAGGAGATGCCGGCAAGAGGCAGGTAAAAGGAGCAGAAATCGGCATGACGCACAATGTCGGCGGCAGCGGCGCAACATGCGTAGTTAATATTTTCAGGAGGTAATTGTAATGCACAGAACATCTGTCCCTATGCTTTGGAGGCGATTTAAGAATAAGTATCGTCTTATTGGTACCTATTGCGAAAAGTGTAAGACTGGCTTTTATCCTCCAAGGACAATCTGTCCTGAATGCAGGAGAGCAGGAAAGATTGTTGAAAAGGAGTTCAGCAATTACGGAGAGATTGTCACCTATACAATAATATCTGCCCCGCCAGCAGGATTTGAGAAAGGCGCGCCTTATGCGATTGCTATTGTTAAGATTGATGATGACGGACCAAATGTCGTAGGACAGGTTGTTGACTGCGATAACGAGGCTCTTGAGATAGGGCTGCGTGTTGAGACTACTTTCAGGAAGATTTACGAAGACGGGAAAGAAGGGATTATTCATTACGGCCTGAAATTTATGCCGATTACGCATGAAAAATTGTAGAGTTTTTGTTCTGAATAACCACCATTTATTTCTTTTATTGTTTTGTCATAGATTATCTTTCCTAAAATCAATACGCTGAAGTTCTAAAATTGTGGTTTGATAATGGGTGATGTTGCATAACTATTGGGAATTATATGGGCTGTTGCTGTTTTTAACACTTTGGCTAAAAAACGAAATAATATCAGGATACTACAAAAGGTTTTTAAAGTTATATTTTTAATCATTAACTCGTAGTTATTGGGTATGTGGCTGAATTGGTGGTGTATATATGATATTAAGAGATAAAGCAAATAAGATATTGAAGAGTATATTACAATATGTATCCTCTGAAGAAAAAAAATATGAACTTTCGGATGCAACAACTTTAAAAATAGAAAAAAAGCACAATGAATTACAATATCAGTATAATGACAAAAAGAGTAGTATCATTGGTGAGTTTTCAGATAAGATGGGTCCAATGATGCTATTCGATAAGGGACGAATTGTCGTAATGTCGGATAGTGGCGATGTTTATGAACGCGAAGGACAGGAACTTTTTGATTTTATAAAAGAAAATTATACATTGAATCCAGATACTATCGATATAGATTTCCAACCATCTGGAATAGATAATGAACAAACTAACTTCTATATTGAATTTACACCATCTGACAACATTCCACGTCGTTTCGGATACATACAATTGAAAGATGGAGACTTAGAGGTAGTAGATGGCGGAAATATTGTAGTGGACACTGTAAATGCTGTTGTCTACAAAGGCGAGGGACTTATTGATTTTATAGAAGAAAATTATCAAAAGGCTACTCCAGTAAAATCTAGTGAACCTAAGGACATTTTATAGTTATAGGATTTGCATATCATGACTTGAAATGTCACATTTTTGAACTGACGTTCAAAATAGTCGGCAAACACATTGATATTTGGGTAAAATAATAAATCAACCAATAGAAAGTTAGCGGGTCGACTATAAATTCAGACATTTCTTTTTTTGTATCTTTTAATTTATCACGCGTTTTCTAGATTTACGAAGACGGAAAAGAAGGAATAGTGCAATACGGTCTGAAGTTTATGCCAATCACGCATGAGAAATTGTAAGGTTTTTGTGTTCTTTTTACAAATATTAGTGGTAACTCTAATAAACCATAAGTCAATATATTTGCAGGGTGATTCAAATGACTGAAACCGTATGTATCCCAAAAGACAGATATGAATTTTTAATTGGATGTGAAAGACTTGTAGATATGGAATTTGATGAAAAAGTTTCAAAAAAGTTTATGCAGGAAGTTAAAGAAAGTGAAGATGAATACCGGAAAGGTGGTTTCATTAAAGTGAAAGATAGTGAACACAGAAAAAAGATTTTTGATTCTTTGTGATTTTTATGAACGCTGAATTGTTACCCTATTCTTAATTACGGCGTGAATTATGGCTAAAAATCGATAAACGCTATTAACAAGCCATTTAGTCAAGAATTATGCAGAAAAAACACATTTCATGCATGAATATTAAGTTTTATAATATTAGATTCACAAATATCAAATAAATAAGATATAAAATTCCAGTGAAAAAAATGACAATTCAGACAGAATGCAGAAATCACAATGACAATGATTTCATTAAAATACCAAAAGAAACCTTAAATGAAATTATGGAAACATCTCAGAAGTTTGAATCACTATCTGCAACGCTTGAATTACTGACCGATAAGCATGCGTTGGAAGAATTAAAAGAAGGTTTAGAGGATGTGAAAAAAAAGCAGGTTGTTAAATGCGATATTGATAAAATCGATGAGTTGCTTTTAGGATGAAATGGAAAATTGAATTCACAAATAAATTTTTGAAAAATCAAAAATGTTTTCCAATAGAAATGAAGCACAGGATAATTGGTTCTGTAAAACAGATTGTATCAGATCCAAAATCAGTTTTGTAAACGTTGATTTGAGAAAGAAAATTTATAAAAGATAAGTTCTGGTTGAGTTTATAGACACATAATCAACTATACCTTCTTGATTCATTAGATATTAAAAATTAAGTAGTTAATCATTTCTGTCGTGGAGTGATGACTTCAGCCTTGTTTGACAAAATATGATATTTGATGGGCGACCTGACCGCGACACCATTTATGTTAGTCGGGGTTTTGTTTATGTTCGGATGGCTTATTGATGTTGTTTTGAAGGGTATCGGGACTAACAATGTGAAATGCCAGGCAATCCCTCTTAAACAGAGCAATGTACCTGTGCGCAAAACAGACAACCCCCTAAGTACTCCATTACATGACGCATATTCTGTTTTCCCAGACTCATGGAAATACGCACTGATTATCACTTCATCAATGCTGTTTTTAGGCATATTTTTCAGACCGTTTCTTATAGTGTCTGGCTTTGCAGCACTTACAGTTGCATCAAGGATGTACCAGAGGCACATAAGGTTTCCGCTTGGGATAGAACTAGGTGTATTTGGCACAGTGATCTGTGCTGTGCTTTACGGACCGGTGATGGGAGCAATTGTAGGGTTGTTCGCTTATCCTGTAAGCATTATCTATACCAAAGAAGAAGCAAGATACCTGCCAGTTGCGCTCCTGGGTATTTGCGTTGCAGCATTTGCCGGCAGCGCAGTAGGTTTAGGTTCATGGAATATAGTAGCTCTTGGTGTAGGTGTTACTGTACTTTACGATGTACTGACTGGCGGACTATATTATTATATTTACAGGGCGCCTATTTTAGGAGGCATCGTTTTTGGACTTTCGCATGTGTGGTTTAATTATATTATGTTTTCATGGCTAGGTGAGTGGCTTTTAAATATTTTGATGTGAAAGGGGTATAGAGATTTTTTCCGTGATAGATTTATTCTAAACAATGGACGATATTAGAAAAGAATAAGAGTGAAGTCACCCAACTATTATTCACCAAAAACAAGAGGAGGGGACTTCAATGAATTTATATCAACCAACATTAATAAACTTTGGGCATATTAGAGTATGGATATTTTTTCCGTGATGAGCTAGAAATTCAATAACCTAGATTTCCTGTGCGGATATGATTCAACGTGTGCGTTTTGGCTTATAAAATGTCTATTTTGATGCATCACAAAAAGCTCATTTTCACGGAAAAATTCCTCTGACCCGTTAGTAACGACGTCAACTGCAAAACAGTCTCGATTATCTAAAATACTTGAAGCGATGTATGCCTTTTGTTAACGAATAATATGCAAGGGGATATGAGAACCTGCCCATAAACTCAAAGACAGACCTGTTCCATACAGAGTGTTTCATTTTCTTGTGAAGGTTTATGCGAACTAACTCTTCATATGATTGGTTATCTATTATGCTTTTTGCAGCAAAATACGCACTCTGAAATGCGTATCTCATTCCAAAGCCCAAAAAGTAATCCTGAAATCCACCTGCTTCACCGATAAGCAGCGCCCCGTTCGGATCATAGGGACTCTTTTTAATTTCAAAATGACCATAGCCGCCAAATTTCTTTCCTGATGATAACTCTCTTTTATCAACATAATCTGCAAACAGAGAGATTGTATTTTCCAAAAACTCGTCGGCTCTTCCAGATAATTTACGATTAAACATAGTCGCTATCGTGCCATGCCCATCCTTTATTACGAGATAAGAATAATATCCTTTTGCAATATTTACACCAAAAGCCATATGATAACTATCATTAGACGTTGTCGTGAATTTAATGCCTTTTGCCAAGCCCATGGTTGAACTCTTGGGTCCTGTTGCATTCACATGAATAGGGATACTATCATCCAACACTTTTGAATTGAAATAAACATTCACTCCTATTTTCCTCGCTTGGTCAAGAAGGCTCTTATCCAGAGTTCCATCTTTTTTACCGCGCCGCACAAGATATACACTTTGTTCTAGGTTCACTAATTTCTTTCTCTTACCTAAATGGATATACTCTGAAGTCAAATGCGAATATTCAAAAGAAATATCAATACCATACGATTCTATCTGCTTCAGAACATCAATGTCCTCTGACCAGTTTTCGATGCCCTGCCAATCCTCATTGAATCTTGAACCAATATTCTTCTGTTTTTCATACACATTGACAACATACCCATTCTTACGAAAAATTATTGCACATGCAAGTCCACTAATGCCTGCACCGAGTATGTTTATCTCTTTTTTATCCATATCATACACCTGATAACAGCAAGATATTGTAATGTGTAACATATAATGATGTCAGAGTATTTTGTCTCACAGTAGGGATACGGTTATTTCTCTGAGAAAGTCCCTCAAAAAGAGAGGTTATCTTGCATTTCTAATCTATTTTTGCTCACAAAAGTATAAATGTTTTCATAAGTTTTGAATAATGCTCTACAAAACAATATATTTTAGCGCATCCAATAGTAATTGGGTGTTTGGTGGGTGGGTTTTAAATATTTTGATGTGAATGATTTTCTGTGGGTATTTTTATGTATGATTATGATATGATTGTTGTAGGAGCAGGACCTAAAAGGAGCGCAGCAGCAGAAAAATGCGCACGGTTCGAGTTGAAGACACTGCTTCTGGAGAAAGAAAGTGTTGTCTGTGGTAAGAAAGATAAAATTATCCAATGAATCTGAGTCCTGATGCTATGACCTCTAAATTAAAAGTATACATCTCATGTAACGGACTGGGGCTTGGGCATGTGGGAAGGATACTATCAGTTGCCAATCTACTTCACAAAAGAGGCGACAAAGTAATATTCGCTACATGGGGACCGGCAGTAAAATTCGCGCAAAAAAAGGGATTCTTTTGTTATGATCTGCCTGCCGTTGACTGGAAAGACCGCTCAGACGGCTCTTTTGATATCCGGGGCACTGTCGCAAGACTACCGATAATCGTTCTTCAGATAATACATATTTTTTTCAGGGAAAGAAGTATTTTGAAAAAAGAAAAACCAGATGTAATTATATCTGACGGGAGCATTGGTCATTGTGCAGGCAGAAGTTTAGGGATTCCTGCAATATATGTTGACCACCAGATGGATTTTCCTGTTAAGAGCAGTCTTATAAGAAAAATGATAACTCTTGTGCATAATTTTTCAGTTAACATGGGAAAAAGAGTGGCAGTACTGGATCTTAAACCCCCGAAGAATATATATCCATATTCTGTTACTGACCTTGAAAGTGTTGTTTACACAGGACCGCTTGTAAGTTCAAGTCCGGATATGTATGATACTAAAAAGAAGATTAAAGATAAACTAAATGTGACAGGCAGACTATGCGCAATCATGATAAGCGGACCTAAGAACAGCCCATTTGCACTTGAGAAAAAAATACTTGAAATAGAGGATAAATTAATCAGGATGAAAGATTGGACATTTATAATCAAGGCACCGAATAAGCATGAGAACAGGCAAAACATCCGCTATGTCCAGTGGATTGATGATGTATATGAACTCATTAAAGCATCTGATGTAGTGGTTTCAAGAGCAGGCTATACTACTGTATGTGATATTCTCGCGTTCAGAAAGAACTCAATCCAGATCCCTCAGCCGAAACAGGTAGAGCAGGAGACACTTGCAAAACACCTGAAAGACAAAGGCATAGCTCAGATACTCTCGCAGGACGAACTAAAGCTGCTGCCGGAATTGATAAGTGATACTTTCAAAAATAAAATAAATCAGGCAGAATTAAGAGACATTTCAGATAGAATCATCAAATGCCAGGCCACGCAGAAAATTGTGAGTATCATTGATGAGATGCATAGATCATGAACTCAATTTGATACAGGAACAGTGCGCGCAAAAGATAATTATTAATTTTTTATTGTCCATACTGTCAGACAATTCACTTGATCTTAGTATACTTCCTATAAATATTTACTTTGTAAATTAAGTTCATGATGAAAATTGATTTTCATATCCATTCAATCGCATCTTCAGACTGCTTTATGAAAATAGACAAAATTATTGAGACCGCAAAAAAGCGCGGACTTGATGGTGTTGCTGTTGTAGACCATAATCAGTTAGGTGATTTTAAGCAGAAATTTGATGATGGTTTTGCTCTGATTCGCGGTGAGGAGATACTGACGCGGGGAGGAGAGATAATTGCATTGAATATTGATGAGCGGATAAAGCCGCTCCAGAGTATAGAAAAGACAGTCCAGCAGATTAAAGAGAGAGGCGGTACAATAATACTACCTCACCCGTTCTGATTTTGGAGTAAGGGCACTATGTCAACATGTTTAAATACAATGAACAGCGCGATGGAAGTTCTTAACGGGATGGCTTATTTTAATTTTG
>DAOWAN010000075.1 GCA_030634545.1 Candidatus Nanohalarchaeota archaeon | reverse complement strand
TATCACAGATATCCCCCTTAACAAAAACATATCTGGAATCCCCATCGACATCCTTCAAATTATCCGGATTCCCCGCATACGTCAACTTATCATAGTTCACAACCGTACCACAACAATTATTTCTCAACAAATACCTGACAAAATTAGAACCAATAAATCCCGAACCGCCGGTAACAAGAATATTCTTCATAAAGAACACCCCTTCTCCCAGTCAAATCCGATTGTCTTATCATCAAAATCAATCCGCTCCTCATCCGGATTCTTCACATCATAACTTTCAGTCATATGATAAATCATCAACACCGGCTTATCTCCAAGAACCTTATACCCATGAGCAATTCCTTTTGGAATATAAATTAGCTTAGAATCACTTTCACTAGCAGATATAACCTGGGTCTTACCCCGCGTAGGAGAGTTCGTTCTCCGGTCATAAAGCACAACCATCGCCTCACCGGACACCACAAAAAAGAAATCATCCTGCCCCTTATGCCAATGAAATGCCTTTATAACCCCTTGATGCGTCAAAGATACCGCAGTCTGACCAAACTTCGAAAGCAACTTGTCATCATCACGCAAAACCTCCATAAAATAGCCGCGCTCATCGTGATACTTCACAAGTTTCTTAATCCTTACACCAGACAATTCCATATCCATTCTTCACAACCTTTTCTTTAATACATACCTACATAATAATTAATAATAAAAACAATCATTATTAAAAAATAACCCCCAATTTAGATAAGAGAACCATGAGAATCTGCTATTTCGGCTCATACGACAAAGATTATCCAAGAAACAAGATACTAATTCGCGGCTTGAAAGAAAACAATACAAAAGTAATAGAATGCAACTGTCAAGACAAATACATTACGCGTACCCTCAAACTAGTCTCAAAATCCCTAAAACAAGACTATGATATATTATTTGTCGCCTATCCGGGCCATCTGGACATGCTTGCCGCAAAAATCGTATCTATAATCAAAAGAAAACCAATCATATTCGATGCATTCATATCAACATACGACACAATGATAAACGAGTGGAAATATGGAACAAGACACAGTCTAAAAGGCACATATCATCACTGGCTCGACAAGGTATCCTCTCAAATAGCAGACGTGGTACTCCTTGATACCGAACAACACATAGACTACTTCTCAAAAGAATTCAAACTCAAAAAAAACAAATTCAGATGGATTCCCGTCGGCGCAGACGAAACCGAACTATACCCACGCAAAAAAACAAAAAAAACAAAAAAATTTCAGGTATTATACTATGGTCACATGCAACCACTTCATGGCTTTCCATACGTTGTCAATGCAGCAAGGCTCCTCCAAAAAGAAAAAGACATTGAATTCATTTTCATCGGAGGCAACAGATGGTTCAGAAACGTAAGAGACAAAAACAAAGACCTCAAAAACACAATATACAAAGACCCGGTACCTTACAAAGAGATTATAACCCACATAGCAAACGCAGACATATGTCTTGGCATCTTCGGAACGACGAACAAAACGCAAAACGCAATCCCGAATAAAGTGTATGAAGCTCTAGCAATGCAAAAAGCCATAATCACAGGAAACACAAAAGCAACAAAATCTGCACTAACAAACAAAGAAAACGCAATATTATGCGAAACAGGAAGTTCAAAAGCAATCGCTGAATCAATACTCATGTTAAAAAACAAACCTAAACTAAGAGAAAAAATAAGCAAAAACGGCTACAAACTGTTCAAAAATAACTTCACAGCCAAAAAAGTAGGTTATAAACTCAAAAAGATAATAGAAACCATAGAAATAAACAATAAACCGACCAACGTCACCGATAATAAATCGCCTGCCCTGTAGGTAGCGGCATAAGAATCCCTGGCTTATCAGCAAAGAACTTATCAACTATTTTCTTCGTATCTTTATAGAACACAGATCCATAATCATCAAAAAGAATAACCCCTCCTCTTTGAACCCGCGGAAAGAAAAACTTCAAAGCTTCAAGCGTAGCCCTAGCAGAATTCAAATCGATATGAAGATACTCAATCTTCCTCGGTGCGACAGGACGCGAACTCAACGACGCTGGAATATATCCCTTATGGTACACCACATTATCAGCAAACTCAGACAAATTCCTTTTAACCCTATCTATATCAATATTATCATAACTCCCAACCACACCCTTCTCATTCAAAGACAAATCATCACGACGCACAGGCATCCATGCATCATAAAGATGCATACGAAAATCATTTACAGAACCCTTCCTACTCTGCCCGCTTAATTCACGCAAAGTAAAAAAAGCAGTTAAACCATCACAGACACCACATTCAACCAAATCCAAATCTGGCTTCTTTGCAAACTCAACAACATGCCTCACAGCATATGAGACGACCCAATGACGCCACAATAAATTATCCACATTAGCAACAGAAAGCCCCCCATCACCCGAAAATTCAAAACCGGTTTTAACATCATGGCTGGCCTTAAGAAAAAACTCGTTGCCAATGCCCCCATTCCATGGCAATTCACGGGAAGTCTTCATACCCCATCCCTCAAAAGAATATCCTCCTTCTCCCGTAATAAGCATATGTAAACGCCAGATAACTCGCTTCAACGGCATCGGAAGAACGCGAACACAAGGTCTAAAAACTCTCTTCAATAACTTAAAAATAACAGAACCTTTCAGTCTTGACTTAATTTTCTCCACCCATAATATTCTGGAACATACACATTATTCCAACAGAACTTTATATCTTTTGCAGACAACACAGCTAACGCCCCCTAAGCACAGCGAACATTCGCCCACATAACATCCTGAACAACCCAAAGAAAAATTGAATATCATTCATCCTGATAACAAAATCAACATTTAAACCCAACCGCTTCAGATAATGCAATGAAACGAAAACATGCACAATACCAATCAACATTATTGTAGCAACTGCTCCATAAACCCCATAAACAGGCATAAATATAAGAGAAAAAATAACAGTCATAACAAGGTCAATAAGATATACTCTCGCTAAA
Source organism: Candidatus Nanohalarchaeota archaeon (assembly GCA_030634545.1). Taxonomy (GTDB): domain Archaea; phylum EX4484-52; class EX4484-52; order EX4484-52; family B79-G9; genus B79-G9. The sequence continues at coordinate 7,154 of DAOWAN010000075.1, read as the reverse complement.
AGATCCGTTCTATTCTGGCTCATATACGCAGAATTAAGCACACTAAAAGATTTAAAAGATGCTGCAACACAATAAAAAATAACGAGATAATACGCCCACACATAATCAGGCCATAATATCACAAGCAAGGGTCTCCCTACAAGAACCAGCAATACTAAAGAGAATAACGAAAGTAAAATAGATAGTTTTATAGAATAGGACAAATATCTATTCAAAAATGCTTTATCCTTATAATCCTCAACCACAAAAGGCAAAAGTACTTCAGCTATCGAACCCTGAAACGAACTCACCGCATAGCTAGTAATCCTCTGGGCAAGATAAAACATACCAAGCATCGCAGACGAAAGAAACATACCAACAAACAGAGTAAAAGAAAACGCACTTGCACTCTTAAACAAGACAACCATAAAAAAACCACGCGAATAACTCTTTACCTCTCGCATATCAAACAAACCGCTCCTAAAACGTAGACATCCAAAAAATAAAAGAAGCAACAAAATACCAACAATATACGAAACAACCCGGGCATAAATCACACCATATATACCACAAGAAAGCAACACAATAAAAACAAACGCAAGACCCAGATTCAAAAAAGACACAATAGACTCGACTTTCAAAACTTTCCCAAAAAATTTAAATCCCTTAAACAAAAACACAAGACTATCATGAAGCGGCAGAAGCAAAAACAAAAAAGCAGCATATCTTAAAAACAAAAACTCATCCTTATGCAAAAACATCGCAATATTCTCTGCAAAAACAAAAACAAACAAGAACAATATCACTGCCAAACAATACTGCCATTTAAGCACCTTTAAAAAAAAGGGCTTAGACTTTCTTTTAGGAATAAAAACACTCAAAATACCCTGCAAAAAATATATCCCACAAACATTAATGATACTAACAATAAGCGCAATATAATAAGAGACAATCCCGTAATTTTCAGGACCAAGATAATTGGCAACAAAATAAGTATATACAATTCCAGTAACCAACAATGAAATCTTAGTAACGTAAGAAAACACAACGCTTTTAACAAATGTAATTCCTCTATAGCCCATAAAGAACTAATAAACACACTAAACATTAAATCTTTTGCAACCTATAATATATTAACACCACTCCAAAAAAGAGATAATAAACACCACAACCACAAAACACCACTAAACAGGACAAAGGTTTTCAGAAATGATAAAAAATCTTCAGAAAATAAAAAACAAAATAAATAGAACACTCTTTAAGCAAAAATTTTATACAAAAGATTACCTAACAGAGAAAAAATATGAAATCGGGGATTATACCTATGGAAATCCAAAAATATATGACTGGAACGAAGGAGCTACACTAAAAATCGGTAAATTTTGCTCGATTGCCGATAATGTCAAAATATTTCTCGGTGGAAATCACCGAATAGACTGGATTACAACATACCCATTTCCCGCCTTAAAAGATTGGCCTGAAGCATCAAAAATCAAAGGCCATCCCGCAACCAAAGGAGACGTGATTATTGGCAACGACGTCTGGATAGGTAACGGTGCCACACTACTTTCCGGTATTAATATAGGTGATGGATCCGTAATAGGCGGACAGGCAGTCGTTACAGCAAATGTCGAACCATATTGCATCATAGCTGGAAATCCTGCACGGGTTATCAGAAAAAGATTCAATGACACCATAATAAATAAACTGCTAAATTTAAAATGGTGGAATTGGCCTGCCGATAAGATTAAAAAAAATACAGCCCTATTATGTAGTAACAATATAGACCAATTGCCCGAAGTTCAACAGACACACTCAAACAAAGAACACAAGCACAGCAAACAGCATAATATCAAATAAAGCTTTTGCAAAAAATGCCGCTCCTACAAATCAACCTAGGAATTCTTGAAAAATTGGAGATACTACGCAAATCAGAAAGAGTGTAAAAGAACAATAGGCAAACTATGTAAATATAAAGTCAGAGTATTGGATTGATAAAATTATAGTTAATCCGCTAACATTTCAATTGTATGTGGATTCCATAGAGTCAACCGTAAGTGATTCATACTCAATCATAACCATAAAAAGTTGGTCGGTTGAGTATATAAGGAAGAGTGTGAAGAGTTATGAAGAAGTTAAAGATATTAAATGATTATAACGAAAATAATATGCAAGATACCCCAAATATGAATTGCCACTGTAGTTGGGCGTCAAAAAGTGCAAAAGCTTTATAAAAAAAAAGACATATACATAATTAATTCACATTAGACTATTGAAGATACGATTTATAAGGAGAGGAATCACATTGAAACGAAATCTAAGATATTTTATTACACATAGAAAAAGACTCATGAAAAAATACTATTTACATTTACTAAAATATCTACCCGGCGACTTACTTATAAAGAACATTCAAGGAAGCAAGATGTACCTCAACCCATCGGATCCGGGAATATCAACAGAACTTTTCTTTGAAGGAACACACGAAAAACAGGCCACAGAAATATTCCGCAAGGAACTCAAGAAAGGCATGGTAGTTATAGACGTAGGCGCAAATATAGGATATTACGCCCTTCAGGAAGCTTCAATTGTAGGAAAAAAAGGACAGGTCCATGCAATTGAACCTATACTAAACAACGTCAACGCCCTTAATAAGAACATAGAACTAAACAAATACAAAAATATTAAGACATACCAGATAGCAATCTCAAGCAAAAGCGGAACTTCAAAAATGACCCTGACAGATTCATCCAATCAAAACACCATGATAGATTCTTCTGCGAGTCACGCCTCTGAATACACGAAAAAAAAAATGGACGCACTAAAGCGAAAAGTCATAAAAATTAACACCATAAGCATCGACGAATTTATAAAAAAAGAAAAAATTAAGCAAATCAATTGTATCAGAATGGACGTAGAAGGCTATGAAACCGAAGTAATAAAAGGCGCGTCAAATACACTAAAGAATTCACCTGCCCCATTAAAACTGTTCATTGAAATCCACAACAAACTATTCAAAAATCCAGAACAAATAATAAAACCAGAAATTGAACGTATTCTTAGCTATGGATTTAAACCAAAATACCTCATAATACCTAGCAAAAACAAAATCATTAGCGACTTCAATGAAACTGACTTCATCAGCACACTATTTTCACACAAATCAGACTGCCCACACATCTTCTTGGAAAAATAGAAATTCAAATAAACAATAATACAAAATCAAAAAAAGAAATATTATGTAAACTACTCAAAAGGACAGATTATCACATGATAAAAAAAATATATCATCTATTACCAAAAAACATCCAAAAAAAAATCAAAGAACAAAGATACGAACAGATATCCAAAAATCGATTAAAATCATTTGAACACCTAAATCAAAAAAGCCTCCTTTCAGTTGCACTAAAAGAAGCCCACTTTCTTGACAAAGATATGAAAGGCCTATACAAAAAGCCACTTTTCACACCACACAAAAAAGTACTCATAAAAATACTAAATAAAATAAAAGACAATAAACTAAAAGAAGACCCATCTTACCTATGGGCCAAAAAAACATCAGAAATATACACCCAATGGCTGGAACACAAAAAACCATTAACAGAAAGAAAGGAAAAAAACATCTACGACAAATCCAAAATCACAGAAATTATAAAAAACAGAAGAAGTATTAGGATTTGGAAGAACAAACAAATTCCAACCAAAAATATAATTGAACTAATAGAATCTGCAAAATGGGCCCCGTCCTCATGCAACAGACAAACAATAGAATATCACATATACACAAAAAAGGAAGATAGAGACTTCCTAGGCAAGTTAACACCCGGAGGATACCACTTTTTAAGCAACGCCCCCACAATAATAGCAGTCATCGTAAATACATCAATTTATGGGGAAACAGAAGAAAGACAGCCATTTCTAGATGCAGGTGCAGCAATACAGAATCTACTGCTTAAAGCAGAAGAAATAAATCTGGCCGCATGCTGGCTTGGATGGCACAAAGGTCTTGACAAAAAATTTCAAGAAAGATATAAAATCCAAAAACATATGAAAGTAGCTAGCATAGTCGGAATAGGATATCAGAATGAAAATCCAAGAACCCCTGCAAGAAAATCAACAAATAACATTACAAAATTCTACTAATATAACTTAATCACAAACAGTACAATCCATTCATCAATCACTGCCCTAAACCACCCTAATTATACACCACAACAGCCCTGACTTTCTTATAATTAAAAAAACACTCATTTCTGTCATAAACAGCTTTAACCTCCTCCCTGATTCCCCGAATAATCTCATCCGCATCCTTGCCCTTCGAAGTCATCCGAAACAAACTTGTAGACCCATAATACTCCACAAAATCCTCTGCCGTAGGATAAGAAATCTTATTAGAATAAAGCTGGCTCGAAAAAGAAAGACCGCTCTCAACAATAAAAGGTATAAGCATCCCCTCCATAAACTTCGAACCCCTCACATCAATCTCAGAAATATCACCAACAACCTTTCTATGCACCTCATAAAGATTAGCATTATTTCCAACACCCGGACCACAGATAAGTATCCTGCCGCCAGGCTTCACCACCCTCTGCATCTCAGACAACGCACCCTTCCAATCCACAACATAATACATAGCATAATTGCACATAAGCTTATCAAAAAAATCATCAGGATAAGGTATCTTCTCTGCGCCCGCCTTCTTAATCACAACATCTCCCTCCCTCTCTTCAGTCACAGAAGGATCAACACCATGCGCTTCAATATCAAACTTCCCTTTAAACTCCTCCAGATGCTTGCCTGTACCGCAGCCAACATCTAAAATCCTATCTCCATCTTTCAATGCCAGCAATTTCACAATAGTATCAGAAAAATTAAAATTACCGAATTTCACATTCAAATCCAACCTCGATGACAAATCACCAAGCCCTCTACCCTCCTTACGATAAAGATATTCTACATCATCATTAAGACCCATTACAATCACCTGCATATTTTATACTTCATCCTCAAAAGCTCAAAAGCCTCTGCATACTCATACCCCGCTTCAATACCCCTGTACTGAGCAAGAGTCTTGATTGCATGCAAACTCCTAAGATGCGGCTTTTCAGCAACCTGTGAACCATAAAGAGAAAACAGTTTGCACTTCCTGTCAATCATAGATTCATCCATCTCAAGATAAAAATTAGGATCAAAACTAGGAAGCCCTGCCTGTCCTACACCCGGGATTTCATAAATCATAGAACAATACTTTCCATCCTCATAAACATGATTAGTACGCACAATAGACACACCAGCATCATACACAACCTTATGATCCTGGTGATTATGCTTTCCGCTCGGTATCAGAAGAATCGTCGGCTTAACCTTAGAAACACTCACACTAGCATCCAACTCAAGCCACTTCACAATATCCAATATAGGCATAGTATCCAGCCTCAAATGATACTTCTCACCCTTGTAAAGAACATCATAACCATCAAGCCCAATCGCATTGACAGCACACTCAAGCTCCTTACCCCTGGACTCAAGATCCGAAGCACTACCACCGCGCGTTGGCGTATAACCGGACAGCGTCACATACAGAACATACACTTTAGCCCCAATCTCCTTAGCAGCACTCAAAATCCCGCCTGCTCCCAGAACCTCATCATCAGCATGCGGAGCAATCAGCAATATCCTATCCTCCGGAGTTATAAACTGTCTTATATCCATACACATCACACCCTCTATTAAAAAATCACTGAAAATTCAGCAAACTTAATTCCTTCTCAGGTTTTATTGTCAGGTCATACCATACATACAACAAAAAACAACCAACTCGTAAATATAATATAAAAAATTATTTATAACCATAGTAAACCACCAAAAAATTCAGTCAATAAAGATTTAAACAGACAAACAAAATAAAAACAACATGCACATAACAAGACTCTGCGACGACTTCCACGCACCACAAAACATGAAGCAAGACCTTTCAACCCACATAATCCCCCTGATCCTCGCCCTGAAAAAAGAAGGCATCAACCAGACAATATACACCATGAAAAGCGAAATAACAGAACTGGACAACATCAAGATAAACAAAATACCACAGGAAAGACCATTTAGCTTCTTTCGGACAGGACTAAGCACATACAAACTTCTAAAAAAATCAAAAGAAAAAACAGATATAATCCACTACCAAAACCCCCGCTTCTCAAGCATACTACTGAAAAAAAAAGAACTGCCCCCAATAGTAATGACCATACATGACTCACCAAAAAATGTACTGAAAAGCATCAACCTGAAAAATCCGACAAACACAAAACAAACCCTCTACTACTACACACTTGCAAGATGGTCATCAAAAAAACTGGACGCACTAATATGCGTCTCACCAGGTGTAAGAGAAGAAATAATAAAACATTGGAATATACCTGAAGACAAAATTCACGTTGCAACAACAGCAGTAGACACAAACATATTCTATGCAGAAAAAACAAAAAAAGACATAGACATACTATTTGCAGGTCGCCTTGTAGAAAAAAAAAGACCTCTGGACTTCATCAAAACAACAAAGAGACTCAAAAAAACAATCCCAAACATAAAAGCAGTCATGATAGGCGCAAGCAGAAAAGACCCGCTCTACAAAGAAGTAACATCCAAAATAAAATCAAACAACCTTGAAAACAACATAAAAATAATAGAAAGTGTACCACAGGACAAACTCAGAACCTATTACAACAAATCAAAAATACTAATACTCCCGTCAACAACAGAAAGCGCCCCAAAAGTCACACTAGAAGCCATGTCATGCAAAACCCCCGTAATAACAACAAAAATATCAGGAAACAAAAATATAACAATAGAAGGCAAAACCGGATATCTGATCCCACCGAAAAATATAGAAGAACTCACAAAAAAAACATACGAACTATTGCAGGACAAAGATCTCAGGGAAAAAATGGGCTCTTACGCAAGCAAAAGAATAAAAAAGCAATTCACATGGGAAGCAACAGCAAAAAAACATATTGAAATATATAACTCTCTCCTGTAATAGTATCTCCGAATGATTGAGTCTTTTACATCTCAATACATTAAACTGGGTCATAGAATTTTATTGAAACTCGTTTAAGAGCAATCAATTGCTCAATATTCTATCAAAAAAGGATCATTGTAGTACATATTTCTTGTTT
>DAOWAN010000076.1 GCA_030634545.1 Candidatus Nanohalarchaeota archaeon | reverse complement strand
CTTGATGACGCGCTGAAAGATATTAATGAAGCACTGGAAATGGAGAAAGACGCTACCGGCTTGAATAATCGCGCATTGATCCTAAAAGATAAGGACAAGTTTGATGACGCGCTGAAAGACATTAATGAAGCACTGGAAATGGAGAAAGATGCCACCGGCTTGAATACTCGCGCATTGATCCTACAAGACAAGGGCAAGCTTGATGACGCACTGAAAGATATTAATGAAGCACTGGAAATGGAGAAAGACGCCACCCTTCTGAATACTCGCGCATTAATCCTACAAGACAAGGGCAAACTTGATGACGCACTGAAAGATATTAATGAGGCAATTGAAATTGAGAGCAGAGATCCTCAGCTTTTAGCAAATAAAATATTCATTTTAATGAATGCAGGAAGACTTGGAGATGCTAAAAAGACATTATTTGGTGTGCCATGGCGCCTTCGGGGAGATAAAAATATAATCGCAGCAGAAGCGACCCTCGAATTTTCTGAAAAGACAAAACAACAAAAAAAGTTATCTGAGGAAATTGACAAAAAATATGCTATTTTGGATAAAAAGTTGACGGAAACAGAAAAACAACGTAAAGAGTCAAGAGAAGAAGATGCAGTCTTTCGAAAACAGATGATGTCATTAATTGAGGAAAATAAGATAAAAATAGTGGAATTCCTCGGCATCTTTGCGGGAATTATTGCATTTATTGTTTCAGGGATAACGATTATGAAAGATCACTCATTGTTTGAGAGTCTTATATTGATGTTTGGTCTTGCATTATCTCTTATTTCATTTGTTCTTGCGATTGATGTAATTGTCTTAAGCAGGTTCTATGATGGTGAGCGAAAGACAGAAACCAATGCAATCAAAAAGAAATACTTATTTTTGCGTGTAATTATTGCAACGCTTCTATCTCTTATAATTATAGCAGGACTGATAGAGCATCCTGATATTGCAAGTGAGTTTTGCGATATCTTACATGTAGTTCTTAGTTTGTTCATATCAAAAATTGCTTGACTTACGCAAGAAGATATATAATACTGTCAGATGAGATTTCTACGTGCTTTCAATTTTTTTTGTAGATATTGTGCTTGTGTCCGATATGTAGGATGTTGATATTATCTTAATTGTCTGTGATTACCCTGTAATCACATATGCGAAGTTAGAAGATATATTACTCGGTGATTTTGCTCTGAGAAGTTTATTTAAAGAAAAATAGATAAATAGTACTATGAAACTAATAGACTTATATCGCAATCGTAAAGCTGAAAACCCCAAACGTATTCTTGTAACATCCGCACTTCCTTACGCAAACGGCTCAATTCACATAGGTCACCTCACATCAACCTACCTGCCCGCAGACATCTTCGTAAGATATCATCGCCTCAAAAAAAACAATGTAGTCTATGTCTGCGCTACAGACGAGCATGGCACACCAATAGAGATAAGCGCGAAAAAAGCAAACCTCAAACCCGAAGAATTCGTAAAGAGATACAGAAAAGAGCACGCCAAGGACTTCAAGGACATAGACATAAGTTTTGACATATTCCACCACACACATTCAGAAGAAAACAAAAAATTAGCAGAACATTTCTTCAAAAAAGCGCAGGAAAAAGGCTCAATCTACACAAAGAAAGTAGATCTGATGTATTGCCCGAAATGCACGCGCTACCTGCCGGACAGATACCTCAAAGGCACATGCCCGAAATGCGCAGCAGAGGATCAGTATGGAGATTCATGCGAAAAATGCGGAGCAACATACCAGACAGGTGAACTCATAGATGCATACTGCGCAGTATGTCATGCAGGACCAGAGAAACGCACACAAGAACATTACTTCTTTAAGCTGACACAATATGAGAAACAACTCAAAAAGTGGCTCACAACCAACAGACACATACAGAAAGACGTGAAAAACTATGTGCTTAACTGGATTAAAGAGGGATTGAAAGATTGGGACATAACCCGCACAGGACCATACTTCGGATTTCTTATACCCGGTGAAAAAAACAAATATTTTTATGTCTGGCTTGATGCCCCCATAGGTTATGTATCATCTACAGTAAAATGGGCAAAGATGAATAAGGAAAATTGGGAAGATTTCTGGCATGATAAAAATACAGACATATATCATTTTATTGGAAAAGATATAATTTACTTTCACTTTCTTTTCTGGCCGGCACTACTCATGGCAGCAGACTTTAATCTTCCAACAAATATCCCTACAAGAGGATATCTTACAGTAAACAGAGATAAGATGAGCAAATCAAGAGGAACATTTATTCTTTTAAGAGAATACCTCAATCGCTTCCCAGGTGATTATCTGCGATATTTTCTTACATCTGTCACTTCAAACAATACAACAGACACAGACTTCAGCTACAATGAATTTCAGGTAAAAGTAAATAATGACCTGTCAGACACATTTGGAAACTTTGTGCATCGCACACTTACATTTACAGTGAATAACTTTGACTCAGAAATCCCATCTTCAGGGAAAATGAGCAAAGATGACAAATTATTTGACTCAAAGATTAATAATCTAGCAAAGGAAGTTGGCGCCCTGATTGAGGAAGTTGAACTTAAGAAAGCACTTGAAACAATCATGGAATTTGCGCGGGAATGCAACCGCTATTTTAATATAAATCAGCCATGGAAAACCGTAAAAGACAATAAGGCAAAGGCAGGCACAACACTATATCTATCAGTAAAAGCCGTATGCATGCTATCTATGGTTCTTGAGCCGTTTATACCTTCAATTTCAAAAGAAATCCAGAGTACATTAGGCATAAAGAATACTGCATGGGGTAAAATTTCAATGAAGCCAGGCATGAAAATTAAATCTCCTAAACCTCTCGTTGTAAAAATCACAGATAAAGACATAGCAGAGGATCCGTTTAGTGCGCTTGATCTCCGTGTTGCAAAGATATTATCCATAAAAGATCATCCAGATGCAGACAAGCTATATGTATTAAATATCGACCTTGGTGATGAGAAAAGACAGCTTGTAGCAGGTCTGCGCGAGCACATAAAAAAAGAAGACTTAGAAAAAAAGAATGTTGTGATTATAGCGAATCTTGAGTATGCGAAACTAAGAGGCATAGAGTCGCAGGGCATGCTTCTTGCAGCAGATAATGGTCCTGATGTAGCTATTGTAAGTATAGATGATGCTAAGCCAGGTGAAAATGTATCCGCAGAAGGCATCGCCAAAAAGCCCATAACTGGCTTCAAGTTCAATGATTTTTTGAAGATAGAGATGACAGTTACAAAAAAAGGCAATATTGCATACAAAGACACAATTCTAAAAACAGAATCAGGAAAAGCACTAATTGCAGATATTGGCGAAGGCGCAAAAATCAGATAGATTTCAGAAATATTTTATAGTCAGCCGCCAAACTTTACGGTAGTGTGGAGGATTTAATAATTTTATTGTAAAACACAGTTACCGGGTGACTCGCTCTTGATTCTTCGATAAATTCTTTTGCGGTGTACCGTTTTTTATGCTTAGATATAGCTGCACCGTAAGATATATCTAATTTGTATTCCAGACGCCATATGTCAATTATGGGGTTATTATTATTATTTGATTTAGTGGAATCAAATATGAGATACAGGTAATAGTCATTTCTGTCTTTGACATCATAATCCACTATTGTGCGATGGAAATCTGCATTAAAATCTATTTTGTTTTCAATATAATAACCCCTCATTTCTCTTAATACTGTGTCAGAACCATAATCTTCCCATTCTTTAACCTCTGCAGGAAATGAACCCTTAAATACATCTTTCATCATACTTCTTATTTTTCCAGCCGCATAATCGGTTTCAATAGTATTGATACGCTCACTAAATTGATCCAGTACTGAAGCCACATCTTTTTCAAAATGATTCCATGTAGCATCATACGACAAACTTGAACCAGTTTCATTCTCCATAAATATCACCCGCATAATTATTGCAAAATCATTATATACTTATCGGTAGTTATATATCCGTAGTTTTATCCATAACCCTCAAAAATCGCATACTTCCAGAAATGCTCGTGCTACAGATACATAGCAATTACACAATAACCCAAAAAACAATCAACCCTCAGAAAAAAAAACAAGAGCACTCCACAAAACAAACAAGAATTTCACAATTTAGTAAGTGCTTCGCTTTCTACCTTGTCATCAGGCACAACCGATGTTGCAATAACAGCAACAATAACCACAACAACTATAAGAACTATAATTATAAGTATAGGACTTCCACCATCACCATTTGGCTCATCCTCCATACAGTCATCTTCATATTCACAATCATCACATGTACAACCTTCACCATCATCCCAGTCACACACATCATCATAGTCGCATTCATCATCATCAACTGTATCAATACACTCAGGTTCATTTTTGCAATCTTCATGGCAGCTTGTACATGTTTCACTGTCATCACATACGCCGTCCCCACATTCATCTTCAGTAGATTCAAGTTGTTCAAGTGCCGTATTTATTCTTTCTGCTCTGCTTTGAATCCCAGTCAGCATTGATTTTGCTTCTTTGTATTGACCATTATTATAATAGCTTCTCATCTCTGTTATATCTGTTTGCAGGTCAATCAAATCCTCTTCTATAGATCTTGTGTCGCCGCTCGACACGGACAGTTGCATATTCATTGTTTTTCTCTTACCATCAACATCATCAATTTTATCTTTAAAATCTTCAATTACTTCTACAGTGATCTCGACTATCCCTGATGCATTAACTGCATTTATTTCAAGTTCGCCTTTGTAGATACCAGTTTTAGACATCGGATTAAGTGTTATCTCTATGTTCTTCCGCTTGCCAGGTATAATCTCGTAGGGTGGTTCAATCTTATCTTCATATTCTTTAAGATCACCCGTCAGGCTGGCGGTTATGTTCTTAAGTGGCAGTGTTCCGGCATTTTCAATTACAACATATATATTTTTTTCTTTGTCTTTCAGAGCCTCTACTTCTATTGTCTTATTTACTAGACTCATTTCTGCTGTAAGCGATACATCAAGAGTGACATGAATTTTATGAATTTCTCCGTCAGATTCTATTGACACATTTCCATAATACAGTTTATTTTCCATATCGTCATCCGGCTGGATTATTACCTTGAATGTTGTTGAATTCCCTGGCTGAACAGTTGTCATAAAATTTATTTTGTTGATTGTGATATAATCACTTAATTCTCCGGAGTCTATTGTGATTATGATATCCTCTATTGTAGCGGTCCCTGTATTGGTAATTGTGTATTTGGTTTCACTTCTGGTCATTGAATTTATTTTTTTGTAGAATATGGAGGGATATACTCTAAACTGAAGTGTCTCGTCTTTCTCTTGGACTGTGAATGACTCATTGCCTGTGTATTCAAGATTATATTCATCTGTTGCTGATACACGGACAGAATATTCTCCTGTTTCAGCATTTTCGCCAACAACATACACTAATTTATAGTACTTATTCTCAATAATCATGTCACTGTCTTCAAAGCAGTCCTCATCGTCATCCTCTACATGACCGATACAGATAGAGTCAATCTCCATATCTATAGGACTATCATCTGAGTTGATGACTCCTACTTTTATTGTGATTCTATCTTCCTGCTCGTAGACTTTTATGCCGCTGTCTATGTCAAGTTCATATTCTTTGACATAGAAGTTTTCTATGGTCTTTTTGTCATCCTGTATGGTGTGATTTATTGTTGATTCAATAGTATAGTTCCCCGGGCGCATTGGTATCGTATATTCTGTACTTATATTTATGTGATCAAGATATATTACCTCCTCTGTCCCGTTTGGCAGTATGACTATTGTATTCACATTGTTTACTGTACCATATTCAATGTCTATCTCAAGACCGATATCTATAGTCTTCCCCATAATTGCATCGCCGTCAACAGTTATTTCTGAACTGTATGGTCTCGCAGCATAAGATAGAAATTTTCCGCCTTTGTCAAAGTCATTTTCTACTTCCAGAACTATAAATCCGTATGGCGACTCTGCAGGTATTGTGAAATTGACCCTGTATTGACCCTCTATTTTAGTCATCTCTTCTCTTACAATAAATGGGATTATTCCGCCGCTGACATTATATGCTGTGTAATACATATCAAAGTCACCTGCTACTTCCAGGTATGTTACTATTTCTATTTGTTCACCGATATCTTTTCCGAAAATAAGTTCATTTTCAAATGATGAGGTCATATAAATGTATATATTTCCATTTGAGATATAATTCCAATGATAATCTGAACGGGGATTATTAAGAGTATCAAGGCAGGTGAAGTTTGTGCCTATTCCACTTTGATTTGTAGATGTGACTTTACCGCACCAGATATATGTCTGTGGCAACTCATCAAGTTTGAAGTGATATCTGTTGATATATTCTTTAAGTGGATAAAGTTCTCCCTCTTCCAGACCGTAAAGATATGTGGTTTGGATTGTATTTTCCATGCATGGGTGATCTTTTTTAATCTGAACGCAGAAAGCAAAATCATCATCAACTGTCGGGACTTCCGGATAGGTTCGCTGTGACTCTATAATAAAAATGCTGTACGCTGTCGATAATAATGTCAATGCAGTTATGCATGCGATAAATAGAACTATTGGTATCTTCTTCATAACAGTATTTTTTGTTTTTCATTGTTTATATAATTGCTTTCTTTGCCAGGACAACTACCAGCTCTTCAAAGAACAAGTTCATACGCTTCACAATTTTTGACTCAAGTCCTTTCTTTCTGAGCATATCAAGCGTATCCTGATATTTAGAATTATCAGAATCAAGTATAAGTATCTGCCCTGCCTCTTTGAGATGATGGCAGACCATATCAAGGAATTTATCTGTAGTTTCGCGCCCTGTTTCTCCGCCATTCCATGCATATTCAATAATGTCAGCAGTGGTTTCGCTTTTTTCCTGGGGCAAGTAGGGTGTGTTGAACAAGATGACATCATATTTTTTGCAGATATTTGTAAACAGGTTGCTCTTGATGAAATCAATATTTTTGATATTGTTCAGTTCTGCGTTTTTTTTTGCACATTCCAGTGCATACGGATTTATATCCACTGCCGTGACATGCCGTGCACGCTTTGCTGCATAAAGAGCGATTATACCTGTGCCAGTGCCTATTTCAAGTATACTGTCTGTTGATTTTATGTTGATATCTTCAAGTGCATCCATCATGAGAAATGTGTCTTCTGCTGGTTCATATACATGTTTGCATGTTGATATTTTTGTGCCTTTATATTCTATATGCATAGTATTTTCTTTGTTTAAAAACTTTATAATCATGCGAGCAAAATCCAAAAATCAATCAAATATATATACAAGAACAGTCATTAAAATTATCAATGAAAAACATAACTAAAAAAACAGGAAAAGAAGGCAATACGTCGCACGATATTTCTATGCATCACAGACAAGAACATTCTGCACTGAAATCCTCAAAAACTCATACAGAAAAACATCCCTCACCACACCGTCATAATCCAAAAGAGCATCCCATGAAACATCCTTCTATGCATCTTAAATCTGTATTTTCCGCTCTAAAGCCGTCAAAATCAAAACCTTCACTCGCATCTCATGAGTCAAAGCAGCCTCATGCACACGATGATACCTCTCCAGAACAACCGGATTTGGAATATTATTCTCCCGAAGAAAAAAAACCAGAGAATAATTCCCCTGAAAGTCATGATTCTAAACAAGATCCAAACTCAGAACAATCAGTACAGATAGATTCCATCTTGGAAGAGCAGACAGCACCGGACAATATTTCAGACCAGCCAGTAGAGAAACGACTGGTATTGGAAGGGTCGACATCGTCATTTGAAAACAAGCAGCTTGAAAACAACAGAAAGGCAATGGCTCTCTTCCGTGGCGCAAAAAGGTACCTCTGCCTTAATGAACTCATTCTGGCACAGGAAAACATAGATGAAGCACTCTCAATAGAGACTATGGATGACGACAACTACAACAGGGCAGATGCATATTTTCTTGCAACGCAGATTTGCCGAAGAGCCAAGGAGTATGTTATGGCTTTGGACTACATTGAAGATGGGATTAAAAGCGTGAATCCATATCGTGGAGATGGTCCAAAGTTTGTGCTTGCAAAGGGCGTGGTACTGCTTCAGATAGCAGAGGTTGAACAAAGTACCTCCAAAAGAAAAAAGTATCTGGATAGTGCAATTGAATCCTTTAAGATGGCTGTAAGCGTATCAGATGTCTTGCTTAGCAGCAAAGCCAAATACAATTTCGAAGCAAAAGAGATCCTTACAATAAAAAGATATCAGAAGATAGCGATATTTGATCTTGCCTATGCGCATAATATTGCAGGACAGAGAAGAGAGGCTATCGCATCCCTTGACAGGTTGTTTGAATTATATCCGGATTTCAGGGTTGAGAAGACACCATTTGAACTGTATAATAAGATCCTGTCAGAAAAAAAGATATTACATATTGCCAAGTGAAGTCAGATGCGCAATATTTGCAAATGCCATAACATCTATATTTAGTACTGAGCCTGCGATTGCAGTCAATATCACACCTGTGACAAGCAACATTATTGAGATGACAATCATTCCAATAAAACTGCCAAGCATTATTCCAAGTCCAAGCTTCAGACCAGAGAAAATAGAGATTTTTATATGATTTGTGACTTCGCTCTTTGGTATGCATGCCTGCTCTATTTGTCCAGAGTCCGGTACCTCATTCAGGACTTTATCTCTGATTTCCCGAAATATTAATCCTTCATAGTCTTTTACAGGCATAAATTTTCTTACTCTAACTTGTATATATACTTATCGTACGCGACAGCAAAAAAAGTTTTGTGAAGCGAAGGCAAATGTTTTGCCCGCACTCAATTTATCAATGTAACCCAGCAGAGATGTCATCTTTCTTATATACCCACTGTCCAGATGAATCCGATTGCGATTGATGTAATAACTTTTAATGAGAGAAATAAGAATATGGCTTTGTTTTGTTTTCCAAGTGAGTAATTTAGGTATATTAACCCCAGCATACTCATTAAAAATCCTCTTGCATAGTAACCTGCAATTAAATCAGCAATTGTCCCTGTAATGCACACTATCATAAGTGCCTTTATTAATGGTGTGATTTCACTTTCTCTCTTCTCTTCTATGATTGTTTTAACTTCAATACTTTTTACTATCAGATAAACTGCCATGAATAAAACAATAATTCCACAGACCAGACTGACTTCTGTATCAACAGTATGCCAGCTTGGCGGAGCAAAAGGAAGAGTTGCATTAAAATAGACCATTATATCAAGAACTCCTCCATAAATCATAAATAGACCCCCAAGCAGGAGAATTATCCATACCGTCTTTGTGAAGTCATACCTTTCTTCTTTATTTGTTTTTTGTAAGTTCTGTCTTTTGTTGTCAATCATAGAGCATTATTTTACATTCAGTCATATTTAATATTTTGCTTTCCAAAGCAGACCGTGGGTCTTAAGCGAAAGTAACTTAAATTAAAGTACATCATGGTCATGTATGTTTACAATAGTGCTTGTGGAACCGGAATCAGACGGCAATATCGGATCTGTTGCAAGAGTGATGAAGAATTTCGGATTTAAGGATCTTGTTATTGTCAATCCCAAAGCCCCGCTTACAGATGATATCAAAGCATATTCAATGCACGGTTATGATGTTTATGAGCAATCAAAGAAAGTTAAGTCTATAGAGTGTCTTGGAAAATTTGATGTAGTCGTAGGTTTTAGCGCAAATGTAGGCTGCGGCTCAGGTATGTTAAGGCATCCGGTTGCCCTGAAGGATCTTTCAGCAGTGATTTCAGGCAGAAATACCGCTCTCGTCTTCGGCAGAGAAAGTCGCGGACTCTCCAATGACGAACTCGCGATGTGTGACATTATTTCAACAATTCACGCAAGCCCAAAATATCCTACAATGAATCT